>JBGTBQ010000262.1:0-10489 GCA_041749275.1 Pyrinomonadaceae bacterium
GCGCGGGCGACGAGAGCAAGCGCCCGCGCGTGTCCATCACGGAGATGTCGCCCGGGTCGAGCCGTTCGACGGCGCTGGCGACGAGGTTGACGATTGATTCGGTGCGCTCGCGCGACATCTCGCGCCCTTGCCGCACCTTGAGCATGACGGACGCCTTCGCGCGCTCTTCTTTGTCCGAGAAGATTGATTCGCGCGCCTGCGTGACGTGGACGCGCGCCTGCTCGACCTCTTCCATGCCTTCGAGCGTGCGCGCCAACTCGCCCTCGATGGCCCGCCGGTAATTGACCTGCTGCGCGAAATCGGTCGCGCCAAAGCTGCTCTTATCGAAAAGATCGAAACCGACGTGTCCGCCCGTCAGCGCCCCGCTCGAAGCCATCTGCAAACGCAGTTCGGCCACCCGCTCATTCGGCACGCTTACCGCCGTGCCGTTGTTCGAGAGTTTGTACTCGACGTTCGCCGCCTTCAGCTTCTCGACGATTACCTGCGCGTCCTCCGGCTTCAAGTCCGAAAAAAGCACTCCGTACTCCGGCTGCGACCCGTAGTACACGAGCGCCGCGATGACCGCGACCGTGGCGACTGCCGCCCCAATCACGGTCGCGCGCTGCGCCGTCTTCATGCGACCCCACAAATCTTTGTATTGTGCGAGAGCTGACATTTGATTAAAGGATGAAGGATGAAGGATGAAGGAATGTCTTTTTCATCCCTCATCCCTCATCCCTCATCCCTGCTTTTCAGACTTGCATCCTCATGATCTCTTCGTAGGCGCCGATAAGCTTGTTGCGGACTTGAAGTCCGAGTTGGAAGCTGAGGTCGGCGGTTTGCAGCGAGATGATGGTGCGGTGAAGGTCAGGCGACTCACCGGCGACGGCGCGGGCGATTTCGGTCTCGGCGCCTTTCTGCGAGCGTTCGAGGGATTCGACGGCATCACGGACAGCGGAGCCGAACGAGGAGCCGGACTTGTTCGCGCCGGCAGCCGCGTCGCCCATGCGGTCGGGCGTGAGCGGCGTCTGTACGGCGAAAGAGTTGACGGCGTTGATGCTCATGCTTCTCCGAGTTTGAGACTGGCGCGGGCCATCTCTTTGGCGGTGTTGAAGGCCGTGACATTAGCCTCGAAAGCGCGCGCCGCCGACAGCATGTTGACCGTCTCTTCGAGCGGGTCAACGTCCGGCAGCGTCACGTAACCTTCGGCGTCCGCGTCCGGGTGGCCCGGATCGAAGCGCTTTATCCCTTGAGCTTCCTCGGCGACGACGGTTGTCGCGCTCACGCCCCGGCCCGGCGATCCCGCCGCGCTTTCCACGAGCAAACTCTCAAACGGCGAGTTAAAGGACGAACCGGGCGTCTCTAACGGCATCGTTTCGAGCACCACGTCGCGACGGCGATAGGGGCCGCCCTCCGCCGTGCGCGTCGTGTTCGCGTTGGCGAGGTTCGAGGTCGCGGCTTCGAGCCGCTGGCGCTGCGCGGTCATGCCCTGCGAAGCGATTTGAAAGATGGCGGATAGAGACATATTCGTTAAAGGATGAAGGATGAGGGATGAGGGATGAAACAGGAAAAGCTCAACGCACGTTGAAAGGTCTTACTTCATCCCTCATCCCTCATCCCTCATCCTTCATCCTTTCCTTTCACCTTCCTTCGCGGATGGCTGCACGCAAGGTGCGAATGCGGGACTGGAGGAGTTGTGCGCCGGTGTGGTATTGACCGGCGGCGTTGGCGAGCGAGGCCATCTCGCGCGCCGGGTCAACGTTGTTCCCGTCGAGGCGTGTCGAGATTGCGTCCTGCTCGACGAGTCGGGGGCCGTCCGTCAGCAAAGTGGCCGCGTTGTCGCGGGCGGACGGCATGATTGTTTCGCGTGCCGCTCGCTTGAGATAGTCGCTGAATTCAATCTCGCGCGCGGTGAAGCCGGGGGTTTCGGCATTGGCGAGATTGTTGGCGGTTGTCTCGGCGCGCAGACTCTGCACGTCGAGAAAACTTGTCAGCAGATTGGTGATGCGGTCTGTGCCGGGTAGCGGTTCCATTGGGTCGGCGGTTCCTCCCGCGAGCCGTGGTGCAAGCGGTGTGCCTTCACGCACAGTTAGAGAAAACAGCCGACTTCCTTTGAACAAACGCCAGAATCTCGACGCGGATGGCAGTCCGGCTTCAAGCAGTGTCGGTTTTCCGACACCCGCCCGCGGGCTTCGCGTGAGCGCCCCTCAGCGGTTAAAATTTCCAGCCCATCGGGTTTCCATGCGCGGCTGAGTAAGTTGTTGTTGTCATCCCGGTTATCTTAAGCTAGCATTCTGTCCCCGTAGTCTTTTGGCAGGCAACCGGGCTGTCAGCTCCCGTTTGGGTTTACAGAAGGTGTATTCCAAACTCGCCCTTCTCGCTTAACTATCGGATGGATATTCGCATTCTCTTTGTCGAAGACGACGCACACCTGCGCGAGCTGCTGCTCGAAGCCGCCGCGATGGATGGCTACGTCGCCGCGGGCGTGCCATCCGCCGAGGCCGCGCTCGAACGCCTGCGGGGCGAGCCGTTCGACATCGTAGTGACGGACATCAACCTGCCCGCGATGTCCGGTCTCGACCTGCTGCCCGAACTCTTTCGCCTGCGTCCTGAAATCATCGCCATCGTCATTACCGCCTACGGCACGATTGACACCGCCGTTGAAGCGATGAAGCGCGGGGCGACAGACTTTTTCGCCAAGCCCTTCGAGCTTGACGGCTTCTCCGGCACCATTCGCGTCGCCGCCGAGCGCATCGCCAGCCGCCGCCGCGCCGCCACGACGGAGGAAGTTATACAGGAGGCGATGATCGCTTCGTCGCCCGCCATGCGCGGCCTCCTCGAACAAGCGACGGCCTTTGCTCCACTGCCCATCTCAGTTCTCATCACCGGCGAAACCGGCACGGGAAAGGAGTTGCTCGCGCGCTTCATCCACGACCACAGCCCGCGCGTGAAGCGCCCGCTCATCGCGCTCAACTGCGCCGCCGTGCCTGAACAACTGCTCGAAGACGAACTGTTCGGCCACGTCAAGGGCGCCTTCACCGGCGCGCAGAACGCGCGCGAGGGGCGCTTCGAGCAGGCCGACGGCGGCTCGCTCTTCCTCGACGAAATCGGCGACATGGATTTGAGCTTGCAGTCGAAGCTGCTGCGCGTCCTGCAAGAGCGCAAGTTCGAGAAACTCGGCTCGTCGCGCACCGTCGAGGTAGACGTGCGCGTCGTCTCGGCGACGAGCGCCGATCTGGCGCGCCGCATCGAAGACGGCAGCTTCCGCCCAGACCTCTTCTACCGTCTCAACGTCGCGCACCTGCATCTGCCCCCTTTGCGCGAGCGCCCCGAAGATATCCGCCCGCTCGCCGAATTCCTGCTCACGCGCTTCTGCAAGAACGTGGGTCTGCCCGCGAAGACGATTGACGAGACGGCTTGGCGTGCGCTCGCGTCTTACCGCTGGCCCGGCAACGTGCGCCAGTTGCAGAACGCGATGGAGCGCGCCGCCGCCGTCTCCGGTTTGGAGACAATAATCGGCCTGCCCGACCTCCCCGAAGAAGTGCGTGGCGGCTCCCCTTCCGGCATCACGCCCATCCTCTCCTCGACCGAGAGCGCACCGCTCCCGCCCGGCCAGTCCATCCCCGAAGGCGGGTTGAACTTTGACGAAGTGCTCTCGAACCTCGAACGCGAACTGCTGCTCGAATCACTCACCAAGACCGGCGGCAACAAGATGCAGGCCGCCAAGCTGCTCAACATGAAGCGCACGACCTTCGTCGAGAAGCTGAAGAAGTTGCAGCTTGAAAAGGGCGAGTCCGAGCAAAGCGATGAGGGCTAGCAAGTTATATGGAGCGCACACCAAGAAGTGGAGTGCCGGTCAGAACCGCCTGCGGTAGCGGGCGGTCTTTCTTATCTGTCAGAGCGGGCGGTCTGCGGCGGTTCTGACCGCCCGCTACCGCAGGCGGTTCTGACTCGTATCTTGGTGTGTTCTGCATATAGTAGCTACACGAAAGGGTGGCCGCGGAGCAGAAGCCCGCGACCACCCTTTAACGCTTACATCAGCGCTGATATTTATTTTGCCGTTGCACTCGCCTGCGGCATCAGAACGCTGTCTATCAGATGCAAGACACCGTTTGAAGCTTCAAAGTCCGGCTGCACAACTCTGGCGTCATTGATCCTGACCCCATCCTTCGACTCGATTCGCAGTTCCTGCCCCTGCGTCGTTTTCGCCGTCTTCAGGTTTCCAACTTCCTTCGACATAATCTTTCCCGGAATCACGTGATACTTCAAAACCGTGGTGAGCCGATCTTTATTTTCGGGCTTTAAGAGTTCGTTCAATTTATCCTGCGGAAGCTTGGCAAATGCCTCGTCGGTCGGAGCGAAAACCGTAAACGGGCCGGCGCCCTTTAAAGTCTCGGTGAGACCCGCCGCCATGATGGCTTTCTCGAACGTATTTAGTTTTCCGGCCTGCGATGCTGTTTCGATGATATTTTTTCTGTCGGTCATTAATTACCTTTCTTTGTCTGAGGCAGTCGCAAGCCTTAGCTACCTTGCCACCACTGTCTGAGTTGAATTGCTTCTTGCTAATACAAAAAATCTGCGTCTGCCCAAAGCCGCTTATTATGGAATTTCCAGGGAATTAAGTTGGCGCGCTACGCTTGTGCTAAGGCAAGAAGTCAATTACATGTTGAAGCAAGAGTAGCAAAAGGATGTCCCAGTAATATGTCATTTGAGAAAAACACCCCGAAAACCGGACAAATTAAGCATATTTGGGATAAATCGCAGTTGCACGCTCGCCTCACGACGCATATTTCGGAGCGCGAGACGTGACCGTAGACTCTTCTGTTATCGCTAAATCAGTCCTTAAGAGCGTGTCTAAAAAGCAAGGCGCCGTAGCTCCGTGAGGAGCGGAATGTTTATAGCCCGTGCCGCCCCCTTTCTCTTTCAAGCCCCGAAGGGGCGACAGACATTTACATGCCGCTCCTCACGGAGCTTGGAGACTTCGGCGCACCCGACGAGCTATAAACATTTCGCCCCTCACGGGGCTTTTTAGACACGCTCTCAGAGATTGGGACAGCGGCGGACAACAGATGATCCACGAAACCACACGAAAAACCACGAACGATTCGTGTGTGTGGTTTCGTGTGGTTTCGTGGATGAAGGTTTCCTCTGTTCCAAGCTTGTCGGTTTCGATTTAGCCACCGGATAATTTGGCAACCCCAACTAACAAGCGCCAGAGACTCTCGTCACGCCACGCGGTCGCAGGCAGTCGAGGCCGTGTGTCGCCCGTCGCGCAGGTATGCGACCACACCGCGCCGCGCGCGATTCACCTTCGCGTTCTCGCCGCTCAACTCACCGCGAGCGGCGAGGAGCAAGGGGCGCGTGCGCGCGTCCTGTGCCTGTATCTCGACGACCAATTCGATTGAGCGCGCCGTCACGGCGTCGTGTGAGGACGGCGCGGCGGCGTCGCCGAGTCGTCCTCGCAGTTCCGAAATCTGACGGTGATAAGATTCCAATCGCTCTCCGAGCGCCGCGCGCTCCGAGACGACGCGGATCACTTCGCCAAAGTCGCCCTGCTCGACCGCCGCCGTCTCGCTGCGAGCGAGCGCGAGAAGCGTTTCGAGATCGGTGCACTGGTCGGCGAGTATCTCGATGAGTGAGTCGGCCTGTGCTTCGATGGCTAGGACGTGTGACATCAGGGTGTGGGAGTGTCTGGGTTCGCTCGCGTAGAGCGCGCGTTCAGATGGCGGAGGCGAGGGAGAGACGCGCGTCGGGCGCCGAGGTGTGCGCGCCCGGCGAAATAGTTTGGGCCGCATTGACATTGACGGCCCATGCGTCGCGGACGGGCAAGAGCAGGTTGGCGGCGAGACGCATCTGCGTCGCATCGAGCGCGGCGCTGGCGCGCAGGGTGGCCGCCGTCACGTTGCGATAGAGGGAGTCGAGCGCGGGCGCGACCTCACCCCCACGCTCGAAGTCGAGCGTGGATTGAAGGTAAGAGATGATGTCGAGGGCGCGGCCCGTGTGTTCAGCTTTAGCGGGAAGATCGCCGGATTCGATGTCGCCGGCGGCGAGCCGTAGAAACTTGATCGCGCCCTCGTAGAGCATGACGAGTTGCTGCATGGGGTTAATCTCCGTGTTGGCGGCTCGACCGTAGGCGGCAAGGCCGTTCTTCATGGCGAACTTCATCTATTATCCTTCACTCCTTCCGAGACTCTTTCCCGCGGGTCAATCTATTGACCGACCACGCAATACTTATCGGCGCTCGGACGGACAGCTTGAGACACTATCTATCGCGGGGTTTGAGCGAGTCGAGGATGTTCGTCAACGTCGTCCCCTGAGTGTTGAGGAGCGCGATGGCCGAGTCCACGGCGGCGAACTGTTTCGTCAGTGATGCGCGGAGCGACGCGATGCGCTCAAGCTGGTTGTTGATGGATTTGGACAGACTCTTGACCGAAGACTCGTAGCCATTGATAGCCGTTTTGACGGCTCCGCCATCATCGTTGCTGAGATTGGAGGCGACCTCGCGGATGCTGTTCGCAAGTCCGGTCTCGCCGGTTGTCTTCCCCGCAAGCAAAGCCTGTACATCGGCAAATGAGTCCTTCAAGCGGTCGCCGAGAACTTTGCTGTCGAGCGTCAGCCGTCCGTTGCCATCGCGCCCAATGCCGATCTGCGTCAGGCTCGTGAACTCGCCTCCGTTCGTGGACGAGTCCACGGTGAGCGCGTCGCGCAACTGTCGCTGTACGGAACGGAGCGTCGGCTCGCCCGCGAGCACGCCGCTGGGCCGCCCGGCAGCGTCGGGCGTGTACTGCCGGGCGATGAAGTCCTGCACGGCGTTGTAGGCGCTGATGAATGAGTTGAGCTTATCGGTGACGGCTGACAGGTGCTGCGAGATAGTGATATTCGTCGAGCCGATGCTTTGCAGGTTGAAGGTGACGCCCGTGACCACGTTCGAGATGGTGTTCGTCGGGCGCGTGACGGTGAGACCGTTGACGGTGAACGAGGCGTCGAGCAGCGCATAGTCGGGTGTGGCGCCGAGATTGTTGGTCGTGGTGAAGTTGAAGTCGGCGCCTGTTCCCGTCGCCGTCGTCTCGACGAGTTGGACGCGGTTCGCGGCGCCGGTCTCCGAGGAGGTGAGGACGAGTTTGAACTCCGTCCCCGCGCCCGTCACGTCAACGATGGTCGCGCCGACGCCCGCGCCAGCCGCGTTGATGGCGTCGCGCAGGCCGGTCAGCGTATTGTTTGTCGAATCAATCGTGATGACGGGGCCGGATGCGTCGCCGCTCTTTTGCAATTGAAAAGTCGCGGCGGATTCGCCGTTGGCGAGCACCGTATCCGAGGTCGAAGAATAGGTGCGCGACGCCTCGGAATAGCGAGTCGCAAGACGCGTGACGCCGAGGCTGATCGAACCTACCGCCGCCGTGTCCGTGCCCGTCGCCGTGGCGACTTGCGTGGACGAAGAGGTCGTCTGCCTGCCGGCGCCGAGTGCCCGGTCGGTGAGTGCGCCGGCGGCGTCGCGGAAGGCTGCGATGAGCGTGTTCAGTTGCTTGAGCGCCGTGGCCTGACTGGTGATGTTGGCGCTCTTCCGCTGGAGCAGCGCGACAGGGCGTGAGCGGTCAGCCACGACCGCCTCGGTCACCTGACTAAAGTCAATGCTGCTGCCTAAGCCGCTGAATGAGATGAGCGCCATGTCCCAGCCCTCCTCCCGCCTCTTACGCTTGGCGGTTGTAGATCAAGCCTTGCAGTTTGCCGAAAGCCGTCGAGAGTTTGAGCGCCGCTTCGGAAGGGATTTGACGGAGCATCTCGCCGGTGTCCTCTTCGACCAGACGCACGATGATGGCCCCGCTCTCATCGTCGCGGCTGAAGTTGAGAGAGATGCGAAACGCCTGCAAGGTGTCCCCGATAGAGTGCAGTAATTGTTCGACCTCCTCCCAATCGTCCGCGGGTGCGCCAACTTGCCGCCCGGCTGATTGCGCTCTAATGCGTTCAACTTCAGCATCGGGCGCGTCCGTCTTCGGGCCGACCGGCGAGACCGGCGAGACGGCCTCCGTCATTGTTATGGTTTCGATGTGCATAATTTTCCTCGCTCGCCGAAAGGCGTTTAGGCGAGCCGCAGATGGAGCGGCTCGCCTATCCGACCTTCAGACCTTTTTCTGAAATGTGCTCACTGCGCCCTCAACTAGCGGAGCAGCGAAAGCACGGCTTGGCTCGTCTGGTTGGCCTGCGCCAACGCCGCGACACCCGCTTGCTGGAGCACGCTCAAGCGCGCGAGGTTCGAAGCCTCGGCGGACACGTCCGCATCACGGACGCGCGATTCCGCCGACTGGAAGCTCGTGATCTGCGAGGTGGCGAGGTCCACGGCCTGATTGAGCCGGTTC
Source organism: Pyrinomonadaceae bacterium (assembly GCA_041749275.1). Lineage (GTDB taxonomy): Bacteria > Acidobacteriota > Blastocatellia > Pyrinomonadales > Pyrinomonadaceae > JBGTBQ01. The sequence continues at coordinate 8,334 of JBGTBQ010000262.1, forward strand.
TGGCCCGCGCCGACCACGCCCTGCACCCTGCCGAGCGCGGCAACCGCGTCGTCAATTAGGTCCAACGCCGCCTTCGCGCCCGTGGAACCGCCCGTCAGCGTCCCGGCGGTGGCCGCGGTCGCTTGCGTCAACGTGTCTACGTTGTTGTCGGCGGCGAGCGTCGAACTGCTCCCGACAGCAACGTTGAAGCCCTTCAACGAGACCAGCGTGACCTGCGAGGAGTCGGCGGCGTTCGTGATTGCGAAGACGCCGGCAGCGCGCAGTTGAAGGTCGTTGTTGACGGCGGAGGCGATGTTAGCGGCGCCACCGGCAGCCGTCGCGGCGGCGGCGAAGTTGACGGTTTTGGCCGTCCCGCCGAAGCCGATCTGTTCGCCTGAAAACGCGATGGTCTGCGTGGTTGCGGCGGCTCCGCCGCCGTTCACGCCGAGGACTGAAGTGTTCGCCGCGCCCGTGATCGCCACGTCGTTGTCATTGGCGACAAGGCCGGTCGAGCCGGCGCCCGACTGATCGGAGCTGATGGTGAAAAAGTTGGCCGAGCTGAGAACGAGCTGATTGCTCGAATCGAGCGAAGCCTTGATGCCTGCGTTCTGCACGCCGGCGTCGTTGTTGATGGCGTCAATGATTTCGGAACCCGTCGCGCCGTTCGACAGGTTGACGCTCAGGATTTGCAGTTCACCGCCCGAACCGATGGTCTGGAACGTCAGCACTTCGGCGGAGGTGATGCCCGCCGCGCCGATGGCCTGTGAGCCGTTCACGCTGCCGGTGCCTTTGCCGATGTTGAGCGAAGACAGGCCGAGGCCCGCCGCGTCAACCTGATTGGACGAGCCGGAGAGATCAATCTCGACGCCGTTGTTGGTGCCGGCGATGGAGAACGAGTCGGTGCCGCCGCCGATGATCGTGGTCAGCGTTTTGTTGTTCTTGCCGCCGCTTGAGAGGCCGATGTTCTTGGCCTGCCGGCTGATCTCGTCGAGCACTTTGCTGAACTCGGCCTGCAACGTGTCGCGGTCGCCCGCAAAGGTGTCCGAGGCGGACTGGGCCGAGAGCGTGGCCGCACGGTCGAGCAGGTTCGAGATGGTGTTGAGACCACCGTCAATGATCTGAAGCGTGGAGAGACCGTCGTTCGCGTTACGGACGCCCTGTGACAGGACGGCGATGTCGCTGCGGTACTTGTTGGCGATAGCCAGACCCGCGGCGTCGTCGCCGGAGTTGTTGATCCGCAGGCCCGAAGAGAGGCGCTGGATGGTCGAGTTAAGTTTCGAGCTGGTTAACGACAGGCGCGACTGTGATTCGAGCGAGCCGAGGTTGTTATTGAGCGAGATAGCCATGTTGTTCCTCCGTGAACATCGTTTGGGCCGCGGCGTCCGTGCCTTGGCGGGTTGAAGTTTAGGTTGACTTGAGACGCCCTTTGCGCCTCTGACACATTACTTATCGGGCGGGGTGGGTCGTTACTTTAGCGGAAAAAGAGATTATCAAGAGGCAAGTGCTATGAGCATAAAGCAGGAGCAGGAGACAGGAGCAGAAGGCAGGTATCGGCGGCGATGACCACTATATACCCCTCCTCTTCGAGCATTTCCTTGAGAAGATGTCTCACCGGCGGCTCGTCATCAACCACAAGGAATTTCGTCATGCGTCACTTCCGAGTTCACACCACGTATGAACTCAGTTTTCGACCAAGACGTGGCAAAGCTTTTTACCGTCCGCGAAGTCGGCGTCCTGTCTTTAACCGCCCGGACGCAGGATAACAAGGTCTACGCGGCGGTTGAGCGCTCGACCTTCGGGAGTGGAGTTATCGGCGAAGGGACGCTCGCCCGCGTACCCGGCCACCGAGAGACGCGTGGTCGGGAGGCCGCGCGCACTCAGCCGCGCGAGCACCGCGGAAGCTCTCGCGGCTGAGAGTTCCCAGTTCGATGGATAGCGCGCCGTGCTGATGGGCGTCGAGTCCGTGTGCCCCTCGACGCGCACCTGTGCGCCTGACGCGCCGAGGGCGTCGGCCAAAGCATCTACCGGCGTCCGCGCGTCTTCTCGCAAGGCCGCCTCGCCGGGCGCGAAGAAACCTGCTTCGGCCAGAGAGACGACGAGGCCGCGTTCGGTCATCGTCGCGCGCGCACGCGCGCGGAGAGTTTCGCTAGCGGCAAATGCACGCTCGATCATTGCGC
>JBGTBQ010000263.1:0-2174 GCA_041749275.1 Pyrinomonadaceae bacterium
GCCGAGGTCGTCGTGGAGCCGCGCCAGTTCGGCCTGATGCGCGAGCGCGCGCGGGTGCGCTTCCAGCGCTTCGACGGGCAGCGATTCGATGAGCGTGGCGAGCGTTGAAAAAGCGCCGGCGCCGATCCAGTCAGCGCCGCGCTCGGCGATGACCGAGGCGGCCCGGTCGAAGTCTCCGGCGGCCAGCAGATGATAAAGGGCGCGCTCGTGCTGTTTGTCGCCGAGGAAGTGGGCGGCGAAGCGACGGTGTTCGGCGGTGAGAACCGCGTTCCCGACTTCATCATGGAAGCGGCGGCGCAGGAAGTCGCGGAAGAGCGGGTGCAGGCGGAACTCTTCGCCGCGACCGTCCGCCGCGACCGAGACGAAGACGTTGCGGCGCGCGAGCGCCTGGAGCCGCGCAATAGCGTCCGCATCGGGGAACAGTTCACGGCACGCCCGCGGGTCGAGTCGTTCGAGCAGCGAGACGCGGAGCAGGAACCGGCGCACCTCTTCCGTCTCATCGGCGAAGACCTCCTCGGCGAAGTAGTCGAAGATGTCGCGCTCGGACTGGCGTAACAGTTCGGCGAGATCGGCGGCGGTCGAACCAACGGCGCCGTGGTCGTCGGAAAATTCGTGGCCCGGCGCATGTCTCTGCGCCACCTGCCGAACGAGTTGCAGCGCCGTGATCCAACCCTGCGTGCGCTCGCGGTACTCATCCAACTGCCGCGGCGTCAGTTCAAGGTCGAACACCTGCCGGAAAAGCTGCCGCGTCTCCTCGTCGGTGAAGAGCAAATCCTCGCGGTTGACGACCGCGAGCGAAGATTGCGAGCGCATCCGGACGAGCGCGAGCGGCGGCGTCTCGCGCGAGATGATGACCACGTGCATCACGTCGGGCAGATAGGCGAGCAGGCGGTCAACGACTTTGTGGACGGCGGTCTCGGCGCCGAGGTGATGATAGTCGTCGAGCACGATGACGAGTTGCTGCTCGACGTGTTCGAGCACTTCGTTCAGAAGCACGTCCACGGCGCGTTCGGGCCGTCGCGCGAGGTCGCCCGTCGCCTCTTCGAGATAGGCGAGCGTCGCGCCGCCGAAGCCGGGGACGATCTGGCGTATGCCGTGGGCGACATAGCCGAGAAAGACGAGCGGGTCAGAGTCCGTGTGGTCGAGTTGATACCAGACGAACTTTCGCGGTTCGAGGTTTCGCACGAAGTCCGCGACGAGCGTGGTCTTGCCTGAGCCGGCGTTGGCGGTGACGAGCGTGACGGGGCGCGCGAGGTTGCGTTGCAAACGTTCGAGCAGGCGCGGGCGCGTGAGCAGAGCGGGGGCCGGACGCGGCGCGAGCAGCTTGGTGCGGAGAAAAAAGGATGGCCCCGCCACCGCGGCGTGCGGCGGCGCGGCCTCCTTCTGCTTGCGTTGGAGCGGCCCGTCGGGCATCGGTATGAGGAAGGGATGAAGGATGAGGGATGAGGGATGAAATAAAACCACTCAACGCAGGTTGAGCGCGTTCTGCTTCATCCCTCATCCCTCATCCTTCATCCCTCATCCTTTATCCTTCATCCTTACATTATCGTGAACCCCTTGATGAGTACCGGGCGCGGCGGGCGCGGCGTCTTCCGCCCGCGTTCGGATGGACTCGACGCGCCGTCCCGTGCGGCAAGCGATGCGGCCTTCCGCGCGAGCGCGGACGCGCGTCCATGCGTCTCTTCCCACGCGGCGGCGGCCTCGCCTTCCGGCGCGCCGTAGAGGTTAAACAACTCCCGCGCCTCGCGCAAAGTGAAGGCGAGCGCCAGCTCTTCGATGACGCTCAAGGTCTGCTTCGAGCGCATCCGCCACAGCGGCGCGGGCGGCAACCCCCGGCCCAGCAAGACGAGATGCGCCTCGCGCGGCAGGAGCGGCAGCAGGCGCTGGAAGAACGACGCCATCCACTCCTCGTCGTAGACGAAATGCAGGTCGTCTATGACGACGAGCAGCGGCTCGTCCACGCAGAGCAACTCGCTCACGAAGCACTCCACCAGCAACGGCACGTTTGCGGCCTGCCACGCTTCGTTGAGCGTCAACAAATTCCGTGCACCGAAATTGGGGCGGCAGCGGGCGACGCTCGCGCACAGGTATTTGAAGAAGACGGGCAACTCGGCGTCCGCCGCCTCGACCTTGTACCACGCGACGGCGCGGCCCGCCGCGCGCGCGAAGTCGGC
>JBGTBQ010000264.1:0-38205 GCA_041749275.1 Pyrinomonadaceae bacterium
CTCGCGCCGGGCGACGCGCGGCGCTCATGGCCGCGCGCGACCAATTTTACAAGGGGCCGGTGGGAAAGCGCATCGGCGACTTCATGCAGCGCAACGGCGGGCTGCTCGCGGCGGAAGACCTCGCGCGCTTTCGTGCGAAGAGGGGGACGGCGGCGCGTGGCCGTTACCGTGATTACGAGATTTACAAGGCGGGCTTCTGGACGCAGGGGCCGGTCATGGTCGAGGCGCTGAACGTCCTCGCGGGCTTCGACCTCAAGGCGATGCGCCACAACTCCGCCGACTACGTCCACACGCTCACGGAGACGCTCAAGCTCGCCTTCGCCGACCGCGACCGCTATTACGGCGACCCGGATTTCGTGAAGGTGCCGGAGCGCGAACTACTGTCGGAAGAGTACGCCGCCGTGCGCCGCTCGCTCATCAACCGCGAGCGCGCCTCGCAAGAGCAGCAGCCGGGCGACCCGGCGCGCATGAAGCCGCTCGCCGAAGCGGCGCGCGCGCAACTACACACCGGCGAGTCAACCGTGCCGCCGTTGGAGCGCGCGAACGACACGACCTGCGTCAACGTCATTGACAAGGACGGCAATCTCTTCAGCGCGACGCCTTCGGGCGCGTGGCTGCCGGCGGTGGTCGCGGGCGACACGGGCGTGCTGATGACGCAGCGGCTGCAATCGGCGCTGCTCACGGAAGGACATCCGAACGTCGTCGCGCCCGGCAAGCGGCCTCGGATCACACTCTCGCCGACGCTTATTTTGCGCGGCGGCGAACCCTACATGGTCTTGAGCACGCCGGGCGGCGACAATCAGGATCAGGCGCTCTTGCAAGTGATGCTCAATGTCATCGAGTTCGGGATGAACCCGCAGGAAGCAGTCGAGGCGCCGCGCTTCGACACGCAGCATTTGGTAAGCTCCTTCGACGACCACCGCTTCGAGGCCGGCTCGCTCAACGTCGAAGCGCGCATCACGGAAGAGGTGGCCGCTCAACTGAAAGCGCGCGGCCACCGTGTCAAAGTGCAGGGGGCGTGGGGCACGCTCTCCGCGCCCACGGTCATCATTTACGACGCGCGGACGGGCGTCGCCTCGGCGGGCGCCGACCCGCGCCGCGGGCGCTACGCGGTCGCATGGTGAGCCGCCCGGCGCTCGTGCGCGATTTGGAGTAAATTTGCGTTTGGCTGCGAAAAGGAGCATCCTCAACGCATGAACGACGACCCCACAACCAGACCCACCCTTGAGCGTTTGCTTGAGATGACGCGCGAGATGCGCGACGAGATGCGCGCCGGATTTCAGTCCGTCAACGAGAGGCTCGACCGAGTCGAAGCGCGACTGGACTCGCTTGAGTTGCGAGTCGAGAAGGTAGAGGAGCAACTCGACCGCGTGACGAGCGTCGTGCACGAGACGCGCGCTGACCTGCGCGAGATCAAAAAAGAGCTGCGCGAGACGGTGAAGTGAGCCAAGCGCGCAACGGGTTTAATGAGGACGAGGTCTCAATGAACGACAGTGAGGAAAAATTCGCGCTCGAATACCACACGGCGGACGACCCGGACCCACAAGGGCCGCCCTTCAAGTATCGCTCGCATTATCTCGATGACGCCGTGGCCGAGGCATGGCGGCTCAAAGAGACGGGCGGGCGCTCTTTGCGCGTCACGCGCGGCGATGAAGTGACGCTTGACGGTGACGCGCTTGACGGCCTGCTGGCGCTCATCTCAGAGACGAGGACGGGCGAGCCGGAGCGACCCTTGAGAGAGTTGGCCGCGCAGGCGCTCGGCGAGAACGCGAAGGCACAGGGCGCGTAGTTAGTCTTACTCACGCATGACCGTTTAGAGGCGGGCCATGCCCGCCAGCTCAACTCACGATGGAGCTTGAACCGGCGGGCATGGCCCGCCTCTAAACGAGAATAGAAGGTAGGATGTTATCTTCCGACCTTCGCCGCTACTTGTTTCTCAATTCAAACGGCGCGGGCGAAGTAAACTCCATCCAGCCGCGCCCCGAAGGGTGAAAGAAGGCGAGGCGGGCGGCGTGCAGGCAGAGCCGGTTCGCGTCGTCGTCCGCGCCGTACCACTGGTCGCCGGCTATCACATGGCCGATGTGCGCGCAGTGGATGCGGAGTTGATTCGTCCGCCCCGTCACCGGCTCAAGCTCGACGAACGTCTCGCCGGCACTCCTCTCAAGCACGCGCAGACGCGTCTCCGAAGGCTTCCCTTCCGGCATCACATTCCATTCGGGACGTTGCGCGGGGTCGCGTCCGATGGGCGCGTTGATGTGCAGCACGTCTTCGGCGACGAGGCCGCGCAACCGCGCGAGGTAACGCTTCTCGACGAGGCGGCGCTGAAAGTGTTGCGAGAGGACGCTCAAAGCGCGCTGCGTCTTGGCGACGACGAGCAGGCCGGAGGTGGCGCGGTCGAGGCGGTGGACGATGCCGGGGCGGATGACCTGAGACGGGGAGATGGGGGGACGAAGAGACAGGGAGAAAGAAGATGCGTCGTTAGACATCGCCCCCTCTCCCCGTCCCCCCTTCGCCCCATCTGCTTCGTCAATCCGCAATCGGTTCAGGTGATAGGCGAGCGCGTTGGCGAGCGTGCCCGTCATGTCGCTGTGCGTCGGGTGGACGAGCAGCCCGGCGGGCTTGACGACGACGAGCAGTTGGTCATCCTCGTGGAGAATTTCGAGCGGAATTTTTTCGGGCGTCATCGCCGTCGGCTTGTCCTCTTCGTCGGCAAGCTCGATGTGGTCGCCCGCCGCGAGCTTGTGGCCCGGCGGGCAGGCGACGCCGTTCACCGCGCACGCGCCCCGGTCGGCGAGCACCACGATTCGCATCCGGCTCAGAGAACCGAGGCGCGCGGCGAGAAACTCGTCGAGCCTCTGGCCCGCCGAGTCGGCGTTGACCTCGAAGCGGAAGAGTTGCGGCATCTACGGCGCGAACCGCCGACGGTATTCGATGGATGAGATGAAGGCTTTAACCATTTCGGCGTCAACAAAGTTGCCGTTGAATTGATTGAGCTTATTGAGCCACAAGAAGTAGCCGTCGAAGTTCGTGTCCTGCCCCTCGTTCGGATTCCTCCGCAGATAGCCAAAATATTGCATCAGGACGAACGCCTTGCGGAACTCCGTGTCCCGCACCGTCTGCGACTCAGCCACGGAGCGCAGCGCCGCCGCACGCCCCGCCGCATCGCCCCCGCCGAAAACGTTGATCGCCGCCTGCCGCTCCGCCGCGGTAGGCGTCACGCCTGCTCTGTTGAACAACGCATCTACGAACGCGGCGGCGCTCATCCCCACCGGATACAGCGAGGTGAAGCGCGCGGGCGTGACGAACTGCGCGGCGAAAGCGTTCTTGTTCGCTTCGAGTTGCTGCCGCCAGACGCCGACGCCGACCTCGACGCCCTGCCCGACCGCCTGCGTGTCCGGCAAAAACTCCTCACGCCGGAGCGGCACGGGCGCGCCCGTCATGTCGCCGTAGGCCGCCTTGTACATGCGATAGACGAAGTAGCCCGTCTCCTGAAACTCGATGGAGAGATAGAACGCCGCCGAGACATTGATCCGCCTCACCTCGCGGCACGGCTGATCCGCGCCGCACTGCTCGATCTGCTCCGACCAGAAGTTGAGACCGTTGGCATCCGCCGGGCGATTGAGAAAGTCGAGGTAATGCTGGCGGACGAACGTCTGCGTGTCGTCTATGGGGTTCGGCGTCGGCGTCGGCGTGGGCGTGGGAGCAGGCGGCGGCGGCGGGGCGCCCATGAAGAGACGGTAGGTCTGCAACTGCCGCGCGGCGGCGGAAGTGTTGAGCACGCCGTTCGTCACGGTCGCGTCGCCAGTGTCCGTCTCGACGTGCGTTGCGCGCTTCGCGCCGAGGAGCGGATTAGCAAGAGCGAGCGAGAAGTTTGACGCCGAGTCCGCGACGTTCCAGACGCGCGCGATGATGCCGGCCCCGATGCCCTCTTCGGCGGGCTTGAGCGCCCAGAGAAAGACGTTCGGGTCGGAGATTTGGACGAGCGAGTAACTCGTTTCGGGATACGCCGCGCCGCCCGTCACCGTTCCCACGACGAGCGGGTTCTGATGTTCGAGCGAGAAGCGCATCGCCGAAGTCGAGTTGTAGCCGCCATGCGTGCGTAAAGCGAAGCGTTGAAGAAAGTGCGTCTCGCCGCCCTGATTCAAAATGCCGAGGCCGGGCGCGCCCTCCTGCCCGCCCGCGAGCACGGAGATTTGCGGCGTCGAAGTGTCGAGCGTCGAGACCGTGCTTGCGCCGAGTTTCATAAAGTAGAGGTCGGCGTTCGAGAGCGTGACGCCCGCGCCGTCGCCGCCCGCCATGTCGGCGAAGTGGTTCAGGGTCTGCCAGTCGTAGCGCGTGTTCTGTGCGCGGTCGGAGTAGTGGCCGCCCTGCGACTGACGTTTACCGCGAATCACCGCCCCAACCTCTTCATGCCACACGTCCGGTGCGCTGAGGTTGAACGAGAAACCCCACGTGCGCGTGTCGCCGAAGTTCTGGTTGATGTCGTTGCGGATGTCTATCCGCTCGGAGTCGCGGAAGAGCGTGACGCGCGTCGTGTGGTTGAGCGGGCCGGAAGAGTCCGCGCGGAGCGTCACCGAGACCGGGCCGGCGTTCTCGATTTGCAGCGCGCCGGAGCCTGCGCCGAGGTCGTTGACCGCGCGACCGTTGAGGTTGCCCGCGAACTCGCGGCTGCCCCGCCGCTTGTCGAGGATGCTCGTAATCGCGCCCCGGCTCGCCACGTTGAGCCGGTAGATATCGTGCTCGATAGCCCCTCCCGAAACGCTCGCCGCCGCTGCGAATGCCGCGCCCGCGCCGGGCCTGATCTCGAACACTTTGTAACCGACGGACGGGATGTCACGGGCCAGCACGCGCAGGTAACGCACGCTCTCTATGAAGACGATTTGAGAAGGCGTCTCCTGCCCCGTCGAGAGGTCAACGACATGAACCGGGTTCGTGTCGGCGAACTGTAGGTCGGCGTAATCGGTGCGCGTCCAGTTGAGCGGATTGAAAGCGTAGAAGCGCTGATTCGAGCCGCTCCGGCGGATCATGCCGCCGAGCGCGGTGGAGGCGTCGGCGTGCAGTGTGTTGATGTAAGAAGCGATCTCGCCCGCGATGCGACGCTGCCAGTTCGCGCGGTCGCGGCGCCCGATAAAAGTGTCCGCCGTCCATGCGTGCTCCCAGAAGAGGCCGAAGTTCATCCACGCCAGTTCGCGCGCGTCCTTGCGTCCGTCCATGAAGCCGGGGTTTTGCACGCTGACCAAAGTGGCGAGCGACTCCGCGCCCCGGAGTTTTTCGAGCGAGCGCTTGACGGCGCCGGTCGTCTCCGACATCGAGGCCGGGTGGAGCGCGCCGTCGTTGCCGAAACTGCACGAGACCGATGGAAGCTGCCCGCCCCCGTAAGTGCTCTCGAAGTCCTGAAAGAAATCCAGTTGGTTCGAGACGATAATCTGGCGATTGGCGTTCGACTGCTGCTGCGCCACGGTGACGAACTCGTCCGTGAGCGTCTGAAGGTCGTCGTGCCCTTTGCCGAAGGCGCCGATCACGCGGAAGGGATAGCGCGCGAGGAACGTGCTGTTCGTGTCCACGATATTGATTGCGTTGACGGGGTCGCGCGCCTCCGCGTAGCCGCCGATGCTATCGTGTGAGAAGAGCGAATACCACTTCATCAACACGCGGCTGCCGTCCGGCCCCGTCCACCAGTAAATTTGATGCTCGCGGTCGCCGGGCGCGGGGGTCGGCCCGCCGCACCCGCACACGCCCTTCCAACTGTACTTCGCCCCCGCCCCCGTCCACAGCGAAACCAGCCCGTAAGGGAGCGTGTGATCCTCCATCGAGACGGCAATGGGAAAGTTCAGGCCATAGCGCCGCTGGATGAGACCCGGATAGTAAAACCCACGCAGCACTGCCTCGGCGGGCGTCCCGCCTTCGTCTGTCACCAGCGCGTTGAGCGGGACGGTGATGTGACCCGACCGCACGCGGTCAACCAACCGCTGGAACTGTTGCGGCGAACGGTTCTTCTCGTAAGTCCACATCCAGAAACTGCCGTCGGTGTTCCAGCGGCTCTGATACGGTGAAGGATTGTTGGCGGTGGAATCGGCGAGGTTCAGATAGTAGTCGAGCGTGTTGAGGAAGACCTGACGGTAGGTCGCCTCGTCTCCGGCCCAGAGGTAATCGGTGTGGTCGTCGAGCGCGATGTAGATGCGCTTCGGCCCCGGCTGCGCGAAGCCCGGCGCGCGGCAGATGATGAGAAGCAATAAGATGAGGGCCGACAGACGGCCCGCGACTCTCGTCATGCGTTTTGATCTTCTCGAAGGACAGGCGCAAACATCTCGCCCGGCCTTGCGGCTAACGCCACACTTGCGTATCAATAAGGTTGAGAGGCCGGAGATAGCGACCGGCTCGACAGCTCAAAATTTATGATTCAACCATTCACGCGCTCGAAAGCGCCCGGCAAGCTCGACCTGTTGGTTCTGGCAATCGTCTTTCTAGTCGGGCTGGTTCATCTCTCTTACCCCTTCGACGGCGATCAGGCGCTGTTCACCGTCGGAGCGTCGGAGATGAGCCGCGGCGCTGTTCTCTACCGCGACTTCTGGGACTTGAAACAGCCGGCCATCTTCGGCTTCTACCTCGTCGCGGGCAGACTGTTCGGCTTCAACGAGCCGGGCATCCACCTGTTCGAGCTGCTCTATCTTGTCGCCTTCTCCGCGACACTTCAGGTTACTTTAAAAAGTTACTACGAACATCCCGCGCTCGCCAGCCTCGCGCCCCTGCTCACCGTCGGCGCCTACTATGGAATTTCCGGGAGCTGGCATCTCACGCAAGTGGAAGGTCTCGTCGGCTTCCCCGTGTTCGTTTCCCTCTGGTTTGCTTCCACGCCCGCGCGAGATGGACGGCGGGCCGCACGTTTTTTTCTGTCCGGTCTGGCGGGAGGGCTGGTTCTGCTTTTCAAGTTCCTCTTCCTCCCGCTCCTGCTGGCCTTCTGGCTGGCCGCCCTTGTTGAACTGATCGTGCGTGGACGCGAACGCGCGCCGGTCGCTCTCGCATGGGTCGGCGCGCCGGTCGCGGCGGGCGTTCTGTGTTCGCTGCTGATCGCCTTCGGTTATTTCGCGTGGCACGGCGCGCTGGGCATCATCGCCTACACGTATTTCGAGTATCCCACCCGCGCCGTCGCCGAGTTGCAACGACCCGACATCGGCAGACTGTTGAGCGGACTGCAATGGTTCACCGTCTGGGCGGCTCCCTTTCTCGCGCTCGGCTCCGTGGGCGTCTGGGCGTCTTTAAGCAAACGCATGGAACTACTGACGGTCAACCTCGTCCTCTGGCTCCTCGCCGGATTCTGCGTCATCTTCATTCAACGCTTCTCGTGGTGGGAGTACCACTACCTGCTGCTGCTCTTCCCGCTCGGTCTCCTCGCGGCGAAGGGGCTGGATGGCTTGTGGGGGCTTTTGGAGAAGTCCACCGCGGTGCTTGCTTCGCGGAAGGCACGCGCCGCCGCAACGTTGTGCGTCGCGCTGCTCTTCCTCCCCGTCCTCGCCCCGTTGGCTTTGAAGGGCGTCTCTTTCACCCGCGCCGGCCTCACGCTTCAGAGTGAGCGAAGGCTTCAGTACCGGAGCAAGATTAGCCGGCAGTACCGGACGGCGCTCTCTGAAGTGGCCTTCCTGTCCGAGCCGGGAAATCTGCCCGGCGACATATACGTCTGCGGCAACCCGCTCTTCTACTATCTTTCGGGCCGCCATCAGGCCATCGCCTCGAACGGCTGGATGCTCGAATTGTTCCTCTCGGAGCAGTGGGCGCAGATGGCGGATCAACTCTCCGCATCGCGCCCTCCGTACATTTTCATCGCCTCGGAATACTCCGAGATGATCCCCGAAAGAGCGCCACAAACTTCACGCTTGCTAGAGGAGAACTACCGCGTGCTGCGTCGCGGCGATGCCGGCGTCTGGTACGTTCTTGAAAAAGGCTCTCACCAGTCCACCCACTGAGACCGTCGGGCACGCGGCGCGATACGGAAAGAGCTTCGCCGGTCTCCAGATTCAACGGATAATACCTTTAAAGCGCCTCGCTTTCCTATCTCCCGCGCCATTTTTTCTCAAGATTCAACGCTCGAAACCAGACGCGGATTAAATGTGTTGTCAAACGGCATGGCGAGAGGCTAGAATCTTTTATGTAAGGCGGGCTTGATAGACATTCCCGCACGCATCACTTCAGCCAGCCTGGGACGGACATTAACCGTCGCTTTCAAATCTCGCGCCAACGAAGTCAACCTCGACCTTCATGTAAGGAGCCAGTTTGAAACCTAAACCTCGCTGACACTTCCACCTCGCGACGGCACGTGTCCGGCGGAAGCTTTTCCAATTTCCGCTCCGCCGCCATACCGGAAAAGCCGCCCGTTTCATCGTTTTCAGAGAAGAGTTGGAGCTTCCCCCATGAGCACCAGCTTCGCAAACATTACCCGTGTCGGCTGGCCGCCCGCCCGGAAACATCGGCGTGCGGGCGGACGCTTACCCAAAACCGTCCTGACGCTCTTCGGCACGCGCCCCGAAGTCATCAAGCTGGCCCCGGTCATCCGTCAACTCGAAGCCTTCGGCGCGGGCCTCCGCACTATCAACGTCTCTTCTTCGCAACACCGAGACCTGCTCCACACTTTCATACGACTGTTCGACATCCGCGTTGACCACGACCTCGAAGCGATGAGGCGCGACCAGACTCCGAACGAATTGGCGGCGCGGGTGCTCTCGGCGCTCGATCCCGTGCTCGCGCTTGAACGACCTGACATGATTATCGTGCAGGGCGACACGACGACGGCGCTCGCGGGCGCGCTCGCCGGCTTTCATCGCCGCATCGCCGTGGCGCACGTCGAGGCGGGTCTGCGTTCGGGCGACCTCCAAAGCCCTTTCCCCGAAGAGATGAACCGCCGTCTCATTTCGCAAATGGCAACCTATCACTTCGCGCCGACGCGGGAGAACCGCGGGACGCTTCTCAATGAAGGCTCGGACCCCGCGTGCGTCTTCGTCACCGGCAACCCGGTCGTGGACGCGCTCAGGATGATCCACTCGCGCGCCGTCCTGACCGATAGAGTGCGCGGCGTGATCGAGGCGACGCGCGGGATGCGGCGCATCGTCCTGACGACGCACCGGCGCGAGAGCTTCGGGCGCGTGCTCGCGGAGAATTTGCGCGTGCTGCGCCGCTTCGTCGAAAGGCACGCGGATGTAGCGCTCGTCTTCCCCGTCCATCCGAACCCGCGCGTGGTCGAGGCCGCGAACGCAATCCTCTCCGGCCATCCGCGCATTCATCTCACCGAGCCGCTCGACTACGAGGAGTTCGTGACGCTGCTCTCTTCGTCGTGGCTCATCGTCTCGGACTCCGGCGGCGTGCAGGAGGAAGCGCCGAGTTTGGGTAAGCCTCTGCTCGTTCTGCGCGACAACACGGAGCGGCCCGAAGCCTTGCGGTCGGGCGTGGCGCGGCTCGTCGGCGGCGACCCGGCGCGGCTCGCCGCGATGCTCGAAGAAATCTCGCGCGGGGGCAGTTGGGCCGAAGAGGTGCACAAGGTCGAGAACCCTTTCGGGCGCGGCGACAGCGGGGCGCGCATCGCATATAAGATCGCGGCGCTCCTCGGCGTGCGCGCGGGGGCGGAGGCCGTCAACGAATCGAGATGAGTTTTTCGCCTGAGAGTGGAGAGAAGCGGCACTTGCTGACCGTCCTCTTGGAAGACTACTTCCACGTCGGGGCGTTCAACGAGTTGATTCAGCGCGGGCAGTGGTATCGCTTCGAGACGCGCTTCGAGCGGAACACGCTCGAAGTCTTAGACCTGCTCGACCGCTTCGACTTGAAGGCCACTTTCTTCGTCCTCGGCTGGATCGCCGACCATCAACCCGACATCGTCCGCGAGGTCGCGCGGCGCGGCCACGAGATTGCCAGCCGCGGCCTCTACCAGCGCCACCACGCGCACCCGCTCTCGCCCGCCGAGTTCCGCGACGACCTGCTGCGCTCACGCGACGTGCTCGAACGCGTCAGCGGCAGGCGCGTTCGCGGTTTCCGCGCCGCGCATCGCTGGACGCATCCTTCGGACTTGTGGGCGCTCGACGTGCTGGCCGAAGAGGGCTACGCCTACGATTCGAGCCTCGCGCCGATCTCGCGCGCCTTCAACCGCGAGCCGTGGCGCCGCTTCGCGCACAAGCACACACACGAAGACAAAGAGCTGTGGGAGTTCCCCATCTCGACCTGTAACCTGCTCGGTTGGGGTCTGCCCATCGCCGGCGGCAACTTCTTCCGCCAGATACCGCACACGCTCTTAAAGCACGCCGTCGAGCACTGGCACCAGACGAACGACGCGCCTTTTGTGATGTACACGCACGTCTGGGAATTCGACCCCGAACAGCCGCGCATCACCGGCGCCTCGCGTCTGTCGCGCCTGCGCCACTACCGCAACCTCGACAAGATGCGTTGGGTGCTCGAAGACTATCTGCAAAAATATCGCTTCACGAGCGTCGCCGATTACCTCGGTCTGGACACGTCTCCGGCTCCGTCGAAGGCCGCCGGCCTTCTTGAGCGCAGGGTCTCCACGCACCCTTACTTCGGTCTCGACCGCCGCCGGCCCGTACTCCCCGCCCGCGAGGCTTCGCCGGCGGTCGAGGTCAGCTCCGGCGCCGGGGTCACGCCGACGCCCATCACGCTCGTCGTGCCCTGCTATAACGAGGCGACGACGCTCCGCTACCTCTCGAACACACTGAAGAGTCTGGAGACCGCGCTCGCCGCTGACTACTCGCTGCGCTTCGTCTTCGTAGACGATGCGAGCACCGACTCGACGCACGACGCACTGCAACGACTCTTCGGCGCGTTGCCGCACTGCTCCATCATCCGGCACGAACGCAACCTCGGTGTCGCCGCTTCGATCCTCGACGGCGTGCGCCACGCCCAAACGGCAATCGTCTGCTCGATTGACTGCGACTGCACCTACGACCCGCACGAGTTGCGCCACATGATCCCGCTCCTCTCGGAAGGCGTCTCGATGGTGACGGCCTCGCCCTACCACCCACGCGGCGCCGTGCGGAACGTGCCGGGCTGGCGGCTCGCGCTCTCGAAGGGCGCCTCGATGCTCTATCGCCGGGTGCTCCGTCAACAACTCTCGACCTATACGAGTTGCTTCCGCGTCTATCGCCGCGACGCCGTCACCGAACTCAGACTGCGCGAACCGGGTTTCTTGGGCGTCGCCGAAATGCTCGGTCGGCTCGACCTGCAAGGCGCGAAAGTCGTCGAGCATCCGGCGACGCTCGAAGTCCGGCTCTTCGGCCAATCGAAGATGAAGGTAGCGCGCACGATCATCGGCCATCTGCGTCTGCTCTCGCGTCTGCTGTTGCTGCGCCGGCGAAACAAAAAGAACGGCGCGCGTGGTGAATTGAGCGCCGCCGAAGTCGCCCCCGTCACCCCCACTTATCAATCGCAACCCGTCATATCCCGGAAATAGAGGAATCATCCCGAACATCATGAGCACACTTCTGCCCACACAGGAGCAAATCCTCCAACTCCCTTCCGATCAGGACGCTTCGGGCCGCACGCTCGGCGTCGAAGAGATCGCGCGGCTCGCCGAAGCCATCCAGAGCGGCACGCTGACGAGCACGAAGGGCGCCTTCGTCAAAACTTTCGAGGAGCGCTTTGCCGCCACGCTCGGCGCGCGCGCGGCTTACGCCTGCGCCTCCGGCTCGGCGGCGGTTCACACCGCCGTCGCCGCCATAGACCCCGAACCCGGCGACGAGATCATCACCACGCCGATTACGGACATGGGCGCGCTCGCCCCGATTCTCTATCAGGGCGCGATTCCCGTCTTCGCCGATGTTGACCCCGAAACCTACAACGTCACGGCGGAAACAATCGAAGCGCGTCTGAGCGAACGCACGCGCGCCATCATGGTCACGCATCTTTTCGGCAACCCCTGCGAGATGCAAGAGATCATGGAGCTGGCGCGCGCGCGCCGCATCCCCGTCATCGAAGACTGCGCGCAGTCGTTCCTCGCCGAACATCGGAACAAGCGCGTCGGCGTGATCGGCGACATTGGCTGCTTCAGTCTCCAACAGGGCAAGCACATCACGACCGGCGAGGGCGGCGTCGTCACGACGAACGATGAAAGTTACGCCCGCCGCATGTTCCTCTTTATCAACAAGGCGTGGGGCTATGGCGACGCGAACCCCGACCACTACTTCCTCGCCTTGAACTATCGCATGAGCGAATTGCAGGGCGCGGTCGCCGTCGCGCAGATGGACAAGCTCGACTTTTCAGTCGAGGCGCGCGTCCGCACCGCCGAACAACTGACGGCCCGCCTGCAAGGTTTGCGACCCGCCGTCAAAACGCCGCTCGTCCGTGAGCACAACCTGCACACCTACTGGAAATACTGTCTGCGCGTTGACTCCGCGCGCGTGCGCGACGGCGCGGTGGGCATGGCGCGGCTCCTGAAAGAGCGCGGCATCATGAGCGCGCCGCGCTACATCCAGAAGCCCGCCTTCGCCTGCGCGGTCTTCCGCGACCAGCGCACCTTCGGCCAGAGCCGCTTTCCCTTCACGCTCGCGCGCCCCGAAGCGGTTGATTACGACCCGGCCCGCTTTCCCGGCGCGCATGAGGCGCTCGAAGGCGTGCTCGTGCTGCCGTGGAACGAGCGCTACACCGAAGAGCACGTCAACTACATCGCCGACGCGGTGCATGATGCCTACGCACAATTGGCGATTTTATAGCTGTCAGCATTCAGCACTCAGCTTTCAGCTAAGACAAAAAGCTGAGTGCTGAATGCTGAGTGCTGAATGCTTTGAATAATATGAAACACAAACTCAACTTCGGACTCATCGGCGCGGGCGGCATCGCACAGGCTTACGCGCAGGCGTTCCAGACTTGCGAGACGGCGCGGCTCGTCGCGGTCGCGGACATCCGCCCCGACGCCGCGCGCGCGCTCGCCGAAAAGACCGGCTGCGAGAGCTTCGATTCATATGAAGCGCTCGCCGACCGCGCGAAGGTGGACGCGGTCGTCGTTTGTACGCCGCCCGTCACGCATCCGGACATCTGCCTCTACTTCGCGGAGCGCCGCGCGCACGTGCTGTGCGAGAAGCCGCTCTCGATCAACTCTTCGAGCGCCCGCGCGATGCTCGGCGCGGCCAGAGCGTCCGGCGTCATCCTGACGATGGCTTCCAAGTTTCGCTACGTCGAGGACGTGACGCGCGCGCGGCAGATCGTCTCGTCCGGCATCCTCGGCGAGATCGTGCTTTTTGAGAACGCCTTTACCTCGCGCGTCCCGATGGCCGAGCGCTGGAACTCCGACCCCTCCATCAGCGGCGGCGGCGTGCTCATAGACAACGGCACGCACTCCGTAGACCTCATGCGCTACTTCCTCGGCCCGCTCGCCGACGTGCAGGTCGTCGAAGGCAAACGCAATCAGGGTCTCGCCGTCGAAGAGACCGTCCGCATCTTCGTCCGCAGCACCGGCGGCGTGATGGGGAGCATTGACCTTTCGTGGAGCATCAACAAGGAACTCGACAACTATCTCAGCATCTACGGCTCGCGCGGTACGATTCAGGTCGGCTGGCGCGAATCGAAATACCGGCAGGCGGGCGCGTCGGAGTGGGTCGTCTTCGGCAAGGGCTACGATAAAGTGCAAGCCTTCCGCAGCCAGCTCGAAAACTTTTCACGCGCCATCACGGGCGACGAAGCGCTGTTGATTACCGCTGAGGACGCGCTCGCCTCGGTCGAGGTCATCGAGGCCGCTTACGCCGCGCTCCGCCGCAGCCAGTGGACGGCGGTCGAGAGCGCGCACAGCCTGCTCACGGAGATGGGCGGCGAAGTCATCATCGAGGCGCACGACGTAGCATGAGCGTCCGCCTCCACCCGACGGCTATCATCGAAGAAGCGGTCGAGATTGGCGCCGACACCTCCGTCTGGGACAACGTCCACATCCGCCGCGGCGCGCGCATCGGCGTAGAGTGCATCGTCGGCGAGAAGAGTTACATCGCCTACGACGTTTCCATCGGCAACCGCGTTAAGATCAACGCCTTCGTCTACATCTGCGCGGCGGTCACCATCGAGGACGGCGTGATGATTAGCGCCGGCACGATTTTCACCAACGACCGTTTTCCGCGCGCGACGACGCCGGACTTAAAGCAACTTCGACCGTCCGACCCGGACGAGCACACATTGCCGACGCTGGTGCGCGAGGGCGCGACCATCGGCGCGGGTTGCGTCATCGGCAACGATCTCGTCATCGGTCGCTTCGCCATGATCGGCATGGGTTCGGTCGTCACCAAATCCGTCCCCGACTTTCACCTCGCCCTCGGACACCCCGCCAAGTCGGTCGGCGGCGTCTGTCGTTGCGGACAGTTACTCATGCGCTTCGGCGAAGACGACGCGACACAAGTTCAAGCGGTCGCGTGTTCCGCCTGCGGGTTGCGGTACGAAACTAAAGATCGCATGGTCACGGAACTCGACTTTCCTTCATAATCCCTCCGCACTGATGTCGAACCAAAGGGAAAACTGGGCCATCGTCGGCGGCGGGCTGCTCGGCCTGACGCTGGCGCACCGTCTCGCGCGGGCAGGCCGACAGGTCACGCTCTTTGAGGGCGCAGACCGACTCGGCGGCCTCGCCAGCGCGTGGCAACTGGGCGATGTCACGTGGGATCGCCACTATCACGTGACGCTCCTTTCGGACACTGCCCTGCGCGGGCTGCTCACCGAGTTGGGACTCGAAAAAGAGATGCGCTGGGTCGAGACGCGGACGGGCTTCTACACGGGCGGGCGGCTCTACTCGATGTCGAACACGCTGGAGTTTTTGCGCTTCCCGCCGCTCGGTCTTGCGGGCAAGCTGCGTCTCGGCGCGACGATTTTTTACGCCTCGAAAGTAAAAGACTGGCGGCGGCTCGAACAGATACCCGTGAGCGATTGGCTGCGCCGCTGGTCGGGCGCGCGGACGTTCGAGAAAATCTGGCTGCCGCTTCTGCGCGCGAAGCTCGGCGAGAGCTACATCGAAACTTCCGCCGCCTTTATCTGGGCGACCATCGCGCGGATGTACGCCGCGCGTCGCACGGGTTTGAAGAAAGAGATGTTCGGCTACGTGCCCGGCGGCTACGCGCGCATCCTCTCGCGCTTCGCCGAAGTGCTCGACGCGGAGGGCGTGGACGTTCGGCTCCGTCACCGCGTCAACGAGGTTGCGCCGAACGGTGACGGCGTTCGCGTCGAATTTGAAAATGATGCGAGCGGGACACGCGGGAGCGAGCGCTTCGACCGCGTCGTCTTGACGACGCCCGCGCCCGTCGCCGCGCGCGTCTGCGCGGGGCTGTCGGACGAAGAAAAGTCGCGGCTCGAAGGCGTCAAGTATCAGGGCATCGTCTGCGCCTCGCTCCTGCTCAAGCGACCGCTGGCCGATTTCTACGTCACGAACATCACGGATTCGTTCGTGCCCTTCACCGCCGTCATCGAGATGTCGGCGCTCGTCGAACGCGAACACTTCGGCGGCCACTCGCTCGTCTACCTGCCGAAGTACGTCGGCGCGGACGACGAGACGTTCGCGCTCGCGGATGAAGAGATTGAAGAACGTTTCGTCTCCGCGCTCGAACGCATGTACCCGGACTTCCGCCGCGATGATGTGCTCTGTTTCCGCGTCTCGCGCGTGCGCCACGTCTTCCCGCTGCCGGTCGTCGGCTATTCGACGCGCCTCCCGGCCACCGAGACCTCGCACCCCGGCCTGCACGTCGTCAACTCGGCGCACATCCTGAACGGCACGCTCAACGTCAACGAGACCGTCCAACTCGCCGAGCGGACAGCCGCGCGCTTTCTGAGCGACCACGCGAACGGCAACGGGAGCGCGCGATGAGGAACGGCCATCACACGTTGCAACTGTTGCCGTCGTCCGCACTCGTCAAGACCGGCGACGTTGACCACGCCGACTGGAACTATCGTCCTTTGCTCGGCACGGTCTCGCGGCTGCGCTTCAAACTCGTCGCCGCGCTGCTCGATGATGAACATTGCGGGCGGCTCCTTGAGATCGGTTATGGGAGCGGCGTCTTCATGCCGGAACTCAGCCGCCGCTGCGCCGAGTTGTACGGCGTGGACGTGCATGATTCGATGCGCGAAGTTGAAAAAGCTCTGGCGGGTTCCGGCGTCGCGGCTCGTCTCGTCTCGGCGGGCGCGGAGGCGATGCCTTTCGATGACGATTTTTTCGACTGCGCCGTCGCGGTGAGCGCGTTAGAATTCGTCGGCGACCTCGGCGCGGCGTGCGCCGAAGTAAAGCGCGTGCTGCGGCCCGGCGGCGCGTTCATCGCCGTCACGCCCGGCTTTTCGCCGCTCGCCGACTTCGGCCTGAAAGTCCTGACCGGCAAGCGCGCGGCGGACGACTTCGACGACCGGCGACGCGCCATCATCCCGACGCTCGCCGAGCATTTCACCGTCGAGCGGCAGTTGAGCGCGCCGGCCTTTGGCGGCTCGTTCTTCCGGCTCTACACGGCGCTGAAACTGCGGGCAAGAGTGTGAGGAGCTGTTTCGTAGAGTATATGGCAAGCATCATTCACCACAGAGACACAGAGGGCACGGAGGATGCACAGAGGAAGACAACTCTCCGTGCTCCCTCGGTGTCCTCTGTGTCTCTGTGGTGAAACTCGATTGTCCCAACCAGCGAGTTAGTGAATAAGACTCAATCTGCGTCATGGAAAACCACGGCCACCGTCCCGAACGCGCGAAGCCGCTCGCCAGTCTCTCGCTCGACCTCGACAACAAGTGGTCGTATATGAAGACGCACGGCGACGCGGGTTGGGAAAGCTTTCCTTCATATCTCGACGTGGTCGTGCCGCGCGCGCTCGACTTCCTCAAAGAGCACAACCTTCAGATCACCTTCTTCATCGTCGGACAGGACGCGGCGCTCGATAAAAACCACGAGGCGCTCGCGCTCATCCCCCGCGCCGGGCACGAGATCGGCAACCACTCGTTCCACCATGAACCGTGGCTGCACCTCTACACCGAGACCGAACTCGACGCGGAACTAGCTCGCGCCGAAGAACACATCGAACGCGCGACCGGGCAGCGCCCCGTCGGTTTTCGCGGCCCCGGCTTTAGCCTCTCGCACCAGACGTTGCGCGCGCTCGCGCGGCGCGGCTACGAATACGACGCCTCGACCTTCCCGACCTTTCTCGGCCCGCTGGCGCGCGCCTACTACTTTATGACGGCGAAGCTCGACGCCGAAGAGATGGAGAAGCGCAAAAGCCTGTTCGGTAAATTCAGCGAGGGCTTGCGCCCGCTCAAACCCTATCGCTGGCGTGTTGACGGCGCGACGCTCGTCGAGATTCCCGTCACGACGATGCCGGTCTTCAAGCTTCCCATCCACGTCAGCTATTTGCTCTACCTCGGCCAGTTCGCGCCGCGCCTCGCGCTTCTCTATTTCCGGACGGCGCTCGCGCTCTGCCGCGCGACCGGCACCGGAGTGTCGCTGCTCCTGCACCCGCTCGATTTTCTCGGCACCGAAGATGCTCCCGAACTCGCCTTTTTCCCCGCGATGCGCCGGCCCGCCGCCGAAAAAATCGCTCTCGTCGGCGAGGCGCTCCGTCTGCTCGCCGCGAGCTTCGAGGTCGTGACGCTGCGGCGGCACGCGCGCGAAGCCGCCGCGGCGTCGCCGGAAATTCCGCTCGTCGAAGCCCGTTCGCTCGACACAGCCGCCTCGGAAGTCTGAGCGTTATGGCTGGGAGCGCAGGCCGAAGCCCGCGCTCCCAGCCTCGCATTGCATGGCAAAATCGCTCCCGACAATCGAACACCATTCCGCGACGCCGAACGCGCGCGCATGGTCGTCCGTCTCGGAGCGCACAGTCGTTTACGCGCTCGTCCTCATCAACCTCTGCGTCACGCTCCCGCTCGCCTACCATCTCAACATCTGGACGGACGAGGCGTACACGCTCCACACGACGACGAACGGCCCCCTCTTCGCGTGGCATCGAGCGATCAACTTCGAGCTTCAACCTCCGCTCTACTTCGTGCTGCTCAACCTGTGGCGCGAACTTAACGGCTCGATCTTTTTCGCGCGCCTCTTTTCGGTCATCTGTATCGCGCTTGCGGTCTGGGTCGCCGCCGCGTTGTCGCGCCGCTACGTCCCGCGCGTTCATGCGGGCTGGCTGGCCGGCGTGGTCGCGCTCCACCCGTTCGCGGTCTGGGCGGCGCTGGAGATTCGCGTCTACGCGCTCGTCATCCTGCTCTCGGCGCTGCTGCTCCAACTCTTTTTCGACGGCTACCTTGCGCGTGAGGTGCGACCGGCGCGCGCGCGCGCGTTGTATCTATTGCTCTCCATCCTTGCGCTCTACACGCACTACTACCTCGGCTTTCTCCTCGTCGGTTGTGCGTGCGTCCTGCTGCTCCGCCGAGACTGGCGCGTGCTGCGCTCTTATTTATTGGGGATGTTGGCGGTCGCCATTTGCTTCACGCCGCTGGCTCTCACCGTCCGCGAGCAGATGCGCGTGCTCAATGCGTCCGGCGGGCGTGCCGTCGCGCCCGCCGAGGCGTTGAAGATTCTCTACTGGCGGCTTTACGAGTATGCGCTGCCGATTGAGTGGCTGCCGTCGCCGACGCTCAGGAGTTGGCTGGTGCGCTTCGGCTTCGTCGCCGCGTTGGGCGTACTCTTCATGTCGCTACGGCGACGCGCGGCGCAACGCTTTCCCGCCGCCCCGCTAGCGCTCACGGCGACGGTGGCGGCGCTCTTCCTCGTCCCGCTGCTCTCGACGGGCGAGGCGTTCACGCACGCGCGCCACACGACCGCGCTCTTCCTGCCCGTCGCGCTCTCGCTCGTCGCCCTCTTCGCCTCGTTCGAGCGGAAGAAACTTCTCGCCGCGTGGGCGCTGCTCTCGTGCTCGTTCTACGCCGTCTCTCTCTTTTCGACTTACGCTCCGCTCGCCAAGACCGGCGACTGGGCGCGCGTCGCGGCCTATCTCCGCGCGCACGAACAACCCGGCCAGCCCGTCCTCGTCTTCCGCGCCAGCGCCGCGCTTCCGCTCGCGCATTACTACGGAGGCCCGAACCCGCTCGTGCCGCTGCCGCGCGCGGCAAACCTTGCAACCTACGACCTCAACAGCGACATTCTCGGCGGCGAACGCGACATCATCGAGGCGCTGGCGCGTGTGCCCGGCGAGCACGAACGCCTCTGGCTCGTCACCGAAACTCCCTGCGAATACCTCGGCATAGACTTCAACTGCGCGGCGCTGGAAGGTTTCGTCAAAGAGAACTACACCGTCGAGTCGTCGCAACACTTTCTGAACGCGAAGGTGCGGCGACTGCGTCAAGTTTTCGCTAATCCTTGACGCGCTACCGCGCCGCGCATACTATTGCGACCTGCTTGGTCGGGCTGGAAGTGTTCGAGAACTATAAGATGTAACCTTGCTGCCCTTCACTCATGACCTCCGAAGGTGATGTTTTATAACTTGCGAGTTATAATGAATCGTGCTAAAACATGGCTTGGGAAGTTCTCTTCTACGAAACCCGAAATGGTCGAACGCCAATAGCCGATTTTCTTGATGGCCTTTCAGTAAAGGCGCGGGAAAAGTGTCTCAGTTATGTTGAACTGCTGGTCGAAAAAGGCTTCTCTCTTCCCTCAAACTATATAAAAAAAGTTGAAGGCGAACTTTGGGAACTGAGACCCGAATTCGGTGGCACGGAGTATCGGTTATTCTACTTTTTAATGGTCAAAGATAAGTTCGTTGTCGTCCACGCTTTCGTTAAGCGGACTCAGAGAACGCCGCCACGGGAAATCACGACGGCCCTCAATCGGGTTGAGGAAATTAAGGTAAGGCAGGCTGAAGGAGAGTTCGATGAAGTCTTATAAGGTTTACCTTGAGCGTCAGATGCGAGACCCCGCTTTCGCGGAAGGATACATCCGCACGCGCGAAGATTTGGAGTTTGCGGTTTCTCTCGCCGCCCGGCGGGAGGAGTTAGGGCTGACTCAGCAGGCACTCGCAGACTTGATGGGGATTAAGCAGCCCATGATCGCCCGAATAGAGGGCGGCCAACTCCCGACGCCAGCCACCTTACGCAAACTAGCAGGCGCGCTGCGCGCGGTCGTGGTCATCACTCCCGCGAAGATTGGCTTAGAACCTATTTTTGATGCAGAGGCGGAGCGCGTGGCAGTACAATCGGCCTTGATCGGGGAAGAGTACGAGAGAGTCTTCGCCGACGGATTTGACTACTCAGCGGAAGAGAACGATGGAGCACTCTCATTTAAGGCTTGAAGGCTACTACTTCAGGGAGTTTGCGTTCTCTGTGCGGGACGACATGGATGATAAGGTTCCGGTCTCGCTGCCCACGGTTCTGCATGTTCATCCTCGCGAACGGTTAACGGGATACCGTCTGTCATCAAGCACTGAGTATGCATTCGAAAGCAATCAGGAAAATGCGAACAGGTTTCGCGTAGTGATGACGATAGCTACGAAAGAGGACGAAAAGAATTTTTTCCCTTACTCTTTCAAGCTTGCAATGGTCGGTTACTTCAGGCTCGCCGAGGGCATGTCTGACGATCTAATAAAAATCCTCGTCTCTTCAGCTGCCCCTTCAACTCTGTACTCTCTAGCCAGAGAGTTTATCGCCGCGACGACGGGGCGCGGCCCTTTCCCCGGGGCGGTACTCCCGCTCGTGGCTATAGAGCCAAGAGATTTTGATGTAAGTTTGCTTAAAGGGGCGGCAGCTGCGACTAAGGCTGCACCTGCCGCCCAGCCTCGGAAGAAAAAGTCCACTAAGAAAAGCAAGAAGCGCCGCTCCGCAAGATCACCCAAGAAATAGCTGCGATCACACTCTCACCTCAGCCCAATTACTAACCCGGCGGAGTTTCATCTCTGTCACTCAGGCGCTTTGCCAAATGTGAAGCGCCCCGCGTTGCCGATGTGAGGCCGGCAATTCGATCTCACGATTGCCGAGGGATCGTGAAAAGAGAGGGCGACGGGTTTGCGAAACCGGTTCTCAATGCCCCAGCTTGTGGCGGAGATGTTTTACTCATTTGCCTGTTTCGCCGTCTCCTAATTTTCCTGTCCACTCCTCTCCTATACTCCTCTTCTCGCTTTCATTTCCCGGTTGCTGTAAACTTCCTTTCCAATCCAAAAAATCCGAGCGCGACCAAAGGAGAGCACCACTCATGAGCGCGAACAAGCACACCCTGACGATCACCGACAACCGGACGGGTAAGCAGTACGAAATTCCCATCGAGAACGGCGCCATCAAGGCGATGGACCTCAGACAGATCAAGACCGGCGACGATGATTTCGGGATGATGACCTACGACCCGGCCTTTATGAATACCGCTTCGTGCAAGAGCACCATCACCTACATAGACGGCGACAAGGGCGAGCTTGAGTATCGCGGCTATCCGATTGACCAACTGGCCGAGCAGAGCACCTATCTTGAGGTCGCTTACCTGCTGCTCTACGGCGAGTTGCCGACCGCCGAACAGCTCAAGCAGTGGACGTGGGACATCACGCACCACACTTTCATCAACGAGAACATCAAGAAAGTTCTGGACGGTTTCCACCACAGCGCGCATCCGATGGGGATGTTCGAGGCGATGGTCGCCGCGCTCTCGACCTTCTACCCCGAATCGAAGAACATCCGCGACGACGCGTGCCGTCAAAAGCAGATTCACCGCCTCATCGCCAAAGCGCCGACCATCGCCGCCTTCGCCTATCGCCACCGCGTCGGCCTGCCCATCTCGTACCCGGACAACGATCTTTCTTACGAGGGCAACTTCCTCAACATGATGTTCAAGACGACGGAGTTGAAGTACACGCCGAACCCGGTGCTTGAGAAAGCGCTCTCCGTCCTCTTCATCCTCCACGCCGACCACGAGCAAAACTGCTCCACGAACACCATGCGCTCCATCGGCAGCGCCGAGACCGACCCCTATTCGTCGCTCGCGGGCGCCGCCGCGGCGCTCTACGGCCCGCTCCACGGCGGCGCGAACGAGGCGGTGTTGCGGATGCTCGACGAGATCGGCTCGATCAAACACGTGCCCGAATACGTCAAGCGCGTCAAGGCCGGCGAGTTCCGTCTGATGGGCTTCGGCCACCGCGTCTACAAGAACTACGACCCGCGCGCACGCATCATCAAGCAGATCGCCTACGAGGTCTTCGACGTGACGGGCAAAGACCCCTTGCTCGACCTCGCGCTCGAACTCGAACGCATCGCGCTCGAAGACGAATACTTCGTCAAGCGCCGTCTCTATCCGAACGTGGACTTCTATTCGGGGATCATCTACCGCGCGATGAAGTTCCCCGTGGACATGTTCCCGGTGCTCTTCGCCATCCCGCGCACCTCCGGCTGGCTCGCGCAATGGGTCGAGATGTTGAGCGACCCCGACCAGAAGATCGCGCGCCCACGCCAAGTCTATCTCGGCCACCGCACCCGCGACTACGTGCCGATTGAGGGGCGCAAGGCGGCGGAAGGACAGGCCGCGGCGGGCGATTAGTCAGAAGGTAAAATCGAGAAGGAGAAGGGGCGAGAAATGCATATCCCTCGCCCCTTCTCCTTCTCGATTTTACTTATCCGCCACCCTCCTATTATTCATTCAGCAAGGACAGCACACCTCTCAACTCCCGACGCGCGAAAGTAACTCACGAATCTGTCTGCCGACGCCCTCGGCGCTCGGCGGGTCGTAGTTCGACATGACGATGACCGTGTAGCCGCTCGCGGGATTCACCATCAGGATGGCGTTGATGCCGGGCGCGCCGCCGGCGATGCCGAGTCCGTTGAACCCGCTCTGTTTGCCGCCGTTCTCGTCCCGGTTCATCCCGCCCGCCTGCTCCCGGAATTGCGGGACACGCAACTTTCCGCCCTCAAGCGCCGCCGCGAACTTCACCAAGTCCTCCGCGGTCGAGTAGCCGCCACCCGCCGGGCTGCCCTTCGCCGGACGCGTGTAAAAGTTATTCCGCCGCGCACCCGCGCCGCCCGCTCCCGCGCGCGTGTAACCATTTGCCAGATTCGCCACGGGCATGTCCGCTTCGTACCAATCCGTGTTTTGCATCCCGGCGGGGAGAAAAATGTTTTCGCGGACGTAGTCGTAATAATCGCGGCCCGACACCTTCTCGACGATTGCGCCGAGGACGATATAGCCGCCGTTCGAGTACTCGTTGCGCGCGCCCGGCTCGAAGCGTAACGGCTCGGCGGCGAAGAGCGGCAGAAAATCCGCGACCCTCCGCAGCCTGTCTTTCGGCGTCGCGTTGAATTTTTCGCCGAAGAAATCGCCGATGCCGGAGGACATGGAAAGCAGGTGGCGAATCGTCACCTTCTCGGCGGCGTCGCGGTTGGGATAATCCGGCAGATGCTTGCCAAGCTTGTCGTCAAGCGAGAGCTTGCCCTGTTCGACGAGTTGCCCGACGGCGATCTGCGTGAAGACCTTATTGATCGAGCCGAGGTTGAACTTCGTATCGAGGCGGTTCGGGACGTTGTGCTCTTTGCTCGCCATGCCGTAAGCACGCCCGAAGACCGGCTTCCCGTTTTTCGCGACGATCACCACGCCGGAGAACGCATCCGCCTTCACCCGTTCATCCAACAGTTTTTCGATGGACGTGAAGGCTTCCGTCTCGCTCATCTTCGCGGCGGCGATGGCGGGCTGTGTCGCTGCCGCCGCCGATGCTTCACCGGCGGGAGGCTCCGTGTCTTCGACGCGCAAACCGAGGAACTTGTGCGGCGGCTGCGGCTCGAACTGAAAACTCATTTCGAGCCAGCCGCTCCGGCCCGCCTGCACGAGTAGCTTGATCTCGCTCGCGCCCGCCGCAAGCACGCGCCGCGCGTCGAGACGCCCAAACTCCGCGCGCATCTCGCGGTAGCGTTCGAGCCGCGCCTCGACGGGGCGGTGCTTCAGCGCCTCCGCCGCCACGTGCGCCGTGAAGAACTCGCGCATTGCCGCCTCGTCTCCCGAATTGAAGGCTTTGAAGTAGGCTTCAACGCGGCGGCCCGCCTCTGTTTCGGGCAGCTTCGCCGCCTCCGCCGTCGTGTGCGTTTGAAGCGGCCCGGTCACGTGCGCGAACAGCAATGCGCTGAGAATTATCGTCAACATGATTTCTTTCCTCTCGAAGTTAATCGGGCGTGAGAGCTGAAAGACACGCGGGCCGGGGCGGCAACAGACCGCCCCGGCTGAGTCGTGACCCGATCAGCTTTCCGGTCACTATTCAGCCGGGGCGGCGCGAGAGTTCCAAAATGTCGCGGCGGTGAGCGCCCGTTACTTGTCCGCCACGACGACCCCGCCCTTCTCTTCGAGCGCGGCCTGCGCGGCGGCGAGGCGCGCGATGGGGACGCGGAACGGCGAGCAACTCACGTAATCCAGACCGATCTCGTGGCAGAAGGCGATGGAGTTCGGCTCGCCGCCGTGCTCGCCGCAGATGCCGACCTTGAGGCCGGGTTTCGCCGCGCGCCCGCGCTCCGTGCCCATCCGCACCAACTCGCCCACGCCGTCGCGGTCTAAGACCTGAAACGGGTCTTCGGGCATCACCTTGTGCTCGACGTAGTAGGAGAGGAAGCGGCCCGAATCGTCGCGCGACAGACCGTAGGTCGTCTGCGTCAGGTCGTTCGTGCCGAACGAGAAGAAGTCGGCGTGCGCGGCGATCTTGTCGGCGGTCAAAGCCGCGCGCGGCAGTTCGATCATCGTGCCGACGGTGTAATCAATCGTCATCCCGTGCTCGCCCATCACTTGTCGCGCGACCTCGCGGATCAGTTGTTCCTGATGCCTTAGCTCCTCGGCGGTTGAGACGAGCGGCACCATGATTTCGGGTTTGATGTCCGTCCCCTCGCCCTGCACCTGACACGCGGCCTCGAAGATGGCGCGCGCCTGCATCCGCGTCACCTCCGGATAGACCAGACCGAGACGACAGCCGCGATGGCCGAGCATCGGGTTTGCCTCGCGCGTGCGCTCGACCTGATGCAGCAGACGCCGCTTGCCGTCAATCTCGTCGAGCAGCCGATCCATCTCCTGTATGCTCCCGGCGCGTTGCAGCTTCAGTTTCAACTCCGACAATTCGCCCAACAGGTCTTGCAGGTTCGGCAAAAACTCGTGGAGCGGCGGGTCTAACAATCGAATCGTGACGGGCAACCCGTCCATCGCGCGGAAGATGCCGGCGAAGTCCTTGCGCTGAAGCGGCAGGAGTTTTTCGAGCGCCTTCTCGCGCGCGCCGACGCCATCGGCGAGGATCATCTCGCGCATCGCGGCGAGGCGCTCGTCGCCGAAGAACATGTGCTCGGTGCGACAGAGGCCGATGCCCTCGGCGCCGAAGTCGCGCGCGACCTGCGCGTCGTGCGGCGTGTCCGCGTTGGCGCGCACGCGCAGGCGGCGGAACTCGTCGGCCCACGTCATCAACTCGCGGAAGTCCGCGCCGAGCTTCGGCTGCACGGTCGGCACCTGTCCGAGAAAGACTCTGCCGGTCGAACCGTCCACGGTCAGCCACTCTCCTTTCGTCACGACCGTGCCGTTGACGTTCATCTGTTGCTGCCCGTAATCAATGTCGAGCGCGCCCGCGCCCGCGACGCAAGACTTGCCCATGCCGCGCGCGACCACGGCGGCGTGGGAGTTTGAAACGAGCACCGGGGTCAGGCGGCTGGAGAAGACCACGAAGTTCTTGTCCAATTCGTTGTCCGCTTCCACCTCGAAGTTATAAACGGTCGCCGGCTCCGGGTCGGCGACCTGCCTGACGCGGTACGAGCGCAGCGCGGAGTCGAGCAGGGCCTCTACTTCTCCGTGTGTCTCGCCGGGGCACAAGGGGAGCACGTCGCGGCGCAGCTTTTCGCCGTCGAACATGATGTTGCGCTTAAGCCCCGCACGCACGCGGCCCATGTAGTTGACTTCCTCGACGATGTCATCGAACAGGGCCTTGACCGCGAAACACTTGGAGCCTTGCCGCCGCGGCGGGATTTCGGCCTTAATGCGCCACGTGCGGGTAAGAATCTCGTCTACCTTCTCCGCAATCTGCACGAGATAAGCCTCACGATTGTTCGACACCTGCGGTACGATTCCCAAACGGAGACAGGCGACGACTAAACCCTCCAAATGCGAGGGCTTGTGCTGAGAGACGACGATCTGCAAGCGCACCTTGCTCGATTCCTCCGCGTAAGAACCGTCGCCGTCCACGTAGCCCGCCAAAAAATTGAGCAGCCCCTCGCGGTCGAGTGTCAGCGCCCAAGCGCTCAAGCGGTCACGAATCTCGGCCAGTCGCGCGGCGGGCGCGCGGCGGAATGAGACACGGTCTTCGACGCCGCCGCGAATCTCACGTCCCCTCAAGGTCGAGACCGTTTCGCGCGCGCGCACGTAAGTGAAAGGGACGCCGAAGCTGTTTTCAAATGAGCGCTCGACGGCGGCGATGAACTCCGCCTTTTCGGCGGTCGGCTTCTGGACGAAAAACACGGCCCCTTTGTTTCTCTTAACGCTGATGTGACCGTCCGAGAAGATGGCTCCCGCAAGGTAAGCAAAGTCCGGCGATGTGTCGGCCTCGCCGAGCGGGGGCACACGGTCAACGACCGTCACGAAGTCGCCATCCGCCAGCACCGCATCCAGACGCTTCTTGTTCAGCCTGCGATTCTCGATGGTGAGCATTTTATGATCCGGCGTCAGGCGCAGCAGATTTCGCTCCGCGTGGCCGGTTTGCGAAACAGCCACCGTAATCACTTCAGAAGGCTTGCGCCCGGCGGCGATGATGTGTCGCCACACCGGTTGGAGCGTGCGGCTGTCGAACGACAGAATGCGTAGACGCCCGCCGCGATCCAGCAGGTCAAAGACCGCCTCAGCCGTCAGCATCCCACGGTCGGTCAACACGCGCGTTTCGCCCGCGATACAGGTCATCCCCCCGCGCGCCGTCACAATCGCCTGCGCGCCGACCATGCCGTGAAAGTCGTCGGGGCTGGTCTCCACACGGACGAGGATGACCTTCTCGCCATCGCGCGCAAGTTGCTCGGCCTCGTCCGGATCGAAGACAACCTGCCCCTGCGCCGCGCCGGGACTCGCCGGCAGGCCCGTCGCCAACACGGTCGCGTCCGCCTTCGGGTCAACGGTCGGGTGGAGAAGCTGGTCAACCTGTTCCGGCGAGACGCGGCGAAGCGCGGTCGCTTTGTCAATCACGCCCTCGCGCACCATGTCCACGGCGACGCGCACCGCCGCCGCGCCGGTGCGCTTGCCCGTCCGGGTCTGAAGCATCCACAGCCGCCCGCGCTCGATGGTGAACTCCACGTCCTGTAGGTCGCGGTAGTGACGCTCTAACAGCTCGGCGATTGACTTGAACTGCTCGTAGACTTCCGGCAGTTCTCCCTTCAACTGGCTAATCGGGTTCGGCGTGCGGATGCCGGCGACCACGTCTTCGCCCTGCGCGTTGAGAAGGTATTCGCCATATAACTCTTTCGCGCCGGTCGAAGGATTGCGCGTGAAGGCGACGCCGGTGCCGCTCGACGCGCCCATGTTGCCGAAGACCATCGCCTGCACGTTGACGGCGGTGCCGAGCGTGTCGGGGATGCGGTTGACGCGGCGATAGTCCATGGCGCGGCGTCCCATCCACGAGTTGAAGACGGCGCCAATCGCTACTTTCAGTTGCTCGTAAGGGTCTTCGGGGATGGCGGTGCCGGACTGCTCGGCGAAGATGATCTGCTGTTCGGCGGCGATGATTTCGCGCAGTTGTTCGGGCGAGAGGTCCGTGTCGCGCCCGCCCTCGGTCTGCGCCTTGAAGCGCTCCATCACGCGCTCGAACTTTTCGTGCGCGACGCCCATCACGATCTCGCCGAAGAGCGAGGCAAAGCGACGGTAAGCGTCCAAAGCGAATCTGAGGTCGCCGGTCTGCGCGGCGAGTCCCTGCACGGTCTGTTCGTTCAGACCGAGGTTCAAGACCGTGTCCATCATCCCCGGCATCGAGAAAGGGGCGCCCGAACGCACCGAGACGAGCAGTGGATTTTGCGGGTCGCCGAAACGCTTGCCGGTCTTCTCTTCGACCTGACGCAGCCCCTCGACGACCTGCTCCCACATGCCTTCCGGAAAATTCTTGCCGCTCTCGTAAAAGGCGTTGCAGGCTTCGGTCGTGACGACGAGGCCGGGCGGCACCGGCAGCCCGGCGCGCGTCATCTCGCACAGCCCCGCGCCCTTGCCGCCGAGCAGGTTTTTATCGTCGCCGCTCCCTTCGTCGAAGAGATAGACCCATTTATGAGCGCTTGTCGGAGACATGATTAAGTCCTTTCGGTCGGTGTTGTTGAAACGATGAGGACGGCCTGTCCTCAGTTGTATCGCTTCGGCTGAAGACCCTTCATGCAGTGATGAGAGTTTGCACTCGCCGCCGCCCTTCGTGCAATAGCAGTGGTCAGTGATCGGCGGTCAGTGGAGACTTTATTGTGGCGGCGTCAGCCATCTGCGCCGTGGACGCGGCGAGCCGCCAAGCAATCAAGCACGGACTACCGACCACTGACCACTGCCGTCACATCTTGTCGAGCAGAATCAACACGCCGATGGTGATGAACATGACGGCGGCGGCGCGTTTGATCCAGACGAGCGGCAGGTAGTGGCCGAGCGTGCCGCCCACTATGACGCCGAGGGCCGAGACGCATGTGAGAGCAAGCGCCGAGCCGAGAAAGACCGCGAGCGGCTTCTTCGAGTCCGCCGCCATCGTCATCGCCGCGAGCTGCGTCTTGTCGCCCATCTCCGCCAGAAAAATCGCGCCGAACGTCGTCAGAAACACACGCCAGTCCATGCCGTTCATTCCTCTTTCCTGTTTCAGTTTCTCTCATCGTGTGTGAACGCCACGCATTCATCAACGCGGCGTGGAAAGTTCACCGCCGCCGGGTCGAAGAGCAACGGGAAGAACCGCCCTTTCATCCGCCCGCCTTTCGGAATCGGGGGCACACCCGCGAGCAGCGGCTCGTCCGAGTTTGACCGCACGCCGTCGCGGAAAACGTTGATGACGGTCGCGCGTCGAGGCCGGTCGGTCGAGTTCGCGTAAGAGCCGTGAATCATGCGCGGGTGGTGGAAGGAAGCTTCACCCGCTTTCAGTTCGATGGCGACGGGCTGGAACATCTCTTTCTGCTCGTCGGTGAGGACGGTTTGAATCGCGTCCATGTCTCCGGCGAGGCCCGTGATAGGCAAGTCCGCCCAGCCGTGGCTGCCGGGCACGTAATACACGCAACCGTTCTCGCGCGTCGAATCGTCGAGGCCCGTCCAGCACGTCAGGTGCGCGAGCGGGGTCGTCCTCGTCCAGTAGGAATAGTCCTGATGCCACGCGACCACGCCGCCGTGGCGCACGGGTTTGCAAAAAAGCTGGTCGTGCCAGAAGCGCACCGCGCCGCCGAGAAGCTGTGACGCCGGCACGGTGAAGCGCGGATTCCATAACAGGTCATGGAACCCTTCGGCGATACGCCACGCGCCGAGCGCATGAAAGAGGACGCGCGCCGGGTCTTGCGATTCGTTCGAGTGAAACTCGTAAAAGAGTTGATGAAGCGGGTGGCCCGGCTCCATCAATTCGGCCAACTCGCCGCGCAGGCGTTCGATTTGCCACGCGTCAAGCAAACGAATGCCGGCGAGGTAGCCATGCTCGTGGAAGAACTCGACCTGCTCGTCCGTCAGACAATAGCGCTCCCATTCGTCCGGCGACGCGGGCCGGGAGAAAAGGTCTGTGATAAATTCGTGGTATCTGGAAAGGTCGCCGCGCATGTGAACCTGTGCGAAAAGGCGCTGTCATCGAAGCGGGGTCGGCCCGCCCTCGGTCTCCTTCGCGCCCCGCCCGGAGCGTCACGTGGAATGCGTGTTGATAATACTCCAATCCCACGTATGATTCGCACGCGCGCCGCGGCGACGGCAAGCGGAGATTCGATTTTATGGCGAACGAAGACCAATGGCTGATGCGCCTCGAAGGCGCTCTGTCCGCACACTTTTTCCAAGCGGACGGCAGCAGTCGCCCCGGCACGGATTGGGCGGTGTCGCTCCAGAGAGGCGGCGAGACTCATCACGTGATGGTGCGGGCCTACCTCGACGAAGGCATGACCAAACGCGCGCGTGCTGATACCGAGTATCAGGGCCAGACCGTGCTTGGTTATGTCAACGACTTGCTGGCCGGAGGGTGGACGCCCGAACAGGGTGGCGACCTCGTCATCACGATTCAGAATCCGACCGGCGAGCCGGCGGAGTTTGAAGAGAGCAGGCCGTGGTGGAAATTCTGGTGATGCTGGAAAAAGGCACCCTACGCATCTTACGCGCCGCGCTCGAACGGCTCGAAACTTGGTTCGACAAGCTGCTACCATTCGACATAAAGGTGCCGTACAACCCACACGCAGGCGATTTAGCTTTATCTAATAGACGTTAAAGTTATATTCAAGGGTGACGGACTGCGAGACGGGGCGACCATTTCTTTGGGCTGGTCGGAAACGTATCCGCTTCGCCGACTCTACTGTCCGCTCCGTGAGTCCGAAGGGTAGCCCTTGCATAATTTCTTCTATTTCGACCGTGCCGTCGTATTTAAGGATTGCTCGCAATCTGACAGTTCCGCTAACAGCCTGTGCGCGCGCCTCCTCAGTGAATCCAGGGTCTGGTTTGGAAGTGATAACCGCCTTCACGGTGACCTCTGACAGTTTGAAGACGTGTTCGGGCGGATATTCGCGCCGCGCTTCTTCCAGCTTTAACTGGCGAGCGCGCTGCGCTTCTTCCAGCTTTAATTGGCGAGTGAGCGGATCTTCGAGCAGGATAGGCGATTTAGAAGAGGTGAACGCGAGCCGCCCTGAGCCGTCCTCTTCCGTTAGAGTTAGACTACCGTAGACTTCGCCAGTTCTGATGTCGTAGACCACAGCGGTGTCCGGCCTAAAGTAGATGTAATATTTAAAGTAATGCGCCTCCTCCGGATCAGTAATCGTTGCCGTGTCGGTATCGGTCTCTTCGCCTCCGAAGGGTGGAATGAGGTGGCCGGTGAGGGCAAGCCTGATACCAGAGTACATGACGCGCGCTGAGGAGGGAGTAGCTGGGAGCAACAAGCCGCGGTTAAGTTTACTAACTGAGCTGGCAGGCACGGCCAGCCGTAGTGACGTGTAGGCAGTGATGACATACCTTTTCCCCACGCCGAAAGCGTTGCGGCTTACCGCCGACCCAATAGTTTTCTTGTCCCAGACAAGGAAAAACGAAGTGAAGTCGCTATATTGACGGCTCCAATCTCCAGCCATGTATACATCGGGGAAATAAACTGACTCAGGCTGCGTCTCAATGTGAAAAGCCCCATTGTCGGCGTCGTATTTGACCTTCGCATCTGGTATCAAGAATGTAAGCCGCGAGGAAACACCGGGGAGTTTAGAGACGATCTGTTCGACTCTCGATTCGTAATCCGGAGTTGTCTCAAACTGGCTCTTACGTAGAGAAGCACGAACTCCTCTAACGCTGCCGAAGATACTTCCGGCATTATGCCCTATGTAACCGACAGGAAGCTTGGTCATTTGTGCTTCGGCTGCTTGAATTCTCACGGAAGAGGAGGGCGGCTTAATGGTATTTCTTTGCGCTTTCTTTCTCCCCTGCCCGGAGACGGACGTTAGCGCAAGCAAAAGCATCAAGGTGAGTAAGAGATAAATTGTCATAAAATAATCCCTCAGAGCCGGTATTATCATAAAGCTAAGACGAATCTCATGTCACATCTTCTTGAGATAGATTCCCTACGCATCTTACGCGCCGCGCTCGAACGGCTCGAAGCAGGCTTCGAGCGTCTTCCGCCGGTCAACACCGAGACGACGGACGGGCGCGCGATGGAAGGAGTGTTGTCCGAGGTCGCCGAACGACTGCGCGACAATTATCCATACTTTCATCCGCTCTATGCCGGGCAGATGTTGATGCCGCCGCACCCGGTCGCGCGCGCGGCCTACGCGCTGGCGATGTGGATCAACCCGAACAATCACGCGCTCGACGGGGGCCGCGCCAGTTCCGCGATGGAGAAAGAAGCGGTGGCGGAAATCGCGCGCATGTTCGGTTGGCAGGAGCACCTCGGACATCTGACCGGCGGCGGCACGATGGCGAACCTCGAAGCGCTGTGGGTCGCCGGGCAACTCCGGCCCGGCGCGCGCGTCCTCGCGTCAGAGCAGGCGCACTACACGCACCGGCGCATCAGCGGCGTGCTCGGTCTTGCGTTCGAGGCCGTCCCGTGCGACCGGCGCGGGCGCATGGACGTTGAGGCGCTGAAGAAAATTCTTGAGAGCGGCGAGACGGGCTGCGTCGTGGCGACGATGGGGACGACCGCCGTCGGTTCGGTTGACCCGCTCGATGAGCTGCTCGTTTTGCGCGAACGCCACGGCTTTCGCCTGCACGCCGACGCGGCCTACGGCGGTTATTTTCGCCTCGCCGACAATCTCGCACAAGATGCGCGCCGCGCCTTCGATCATCTCGACGAAGTTGATTCCATCGTCATTGACCCGCACAAGCACGGTCTTCAACCTTACGGCTGCGGCTGCGTCATCTTCCGCGACCCATCGGTGGGAAAACTCTACAAGCACGACTCGCCCTACACTTATTTCAGTTCGGCGGAGCTGCATCTTGGCGAGATCAGTCTCGAATGCTCGCGGCCCGGCGCGGCGGCGGTCGGGCTGTGGGCGACGCAAAGGCTGCTGCCTTTGACGGCGGGCGGCGAGTTCGCGCGGATGAAAAGCAGCTCGCGGGCGGCGGCGCTCGCGTTGTATGAGAAGCTGCGCGCGGACGCGCGCTTCGTGACGGCCTTCGAGCCGGAACTGGACATCGTGGTCTGGGCCGTGCGCGCCGCGAGCGCGAGCAAGGCGTCAACGCTTGCGCGATCTATTTTCGACGAGGCGGCGCAACGCGACCTCCATCTCGCGCTCGCCGAATTGCCGTTCGATTTTTTCGAAATGAAGAGCGCCGGAATGGAACGCGACCGGGAGACGATTACCTGCCTGCGCTCCGTGCTGATGAAGCCGGAACACCTTGAGTGGGTCGAGGGCATCTGGCGGATTCTCGACGCGGCGACCGACGCCGTGAAAGGAAAGTGAGCAGCGAGCAGTGAGCAGTAAAAGCAAGAGGCTTGAGATTGAACGTCTCAAGCCTCTTCGTTATTCCGACTTTGCCGCTTACGGTTCACTGCTCCGAGGCGTCGCCGCCGGGGAGGTTGACCAGTTCGTTGATACGCCCGCGCACGGCTTCGGTCAACGCGCTCACCTGCCGCGGCGTGTAGTTGGCGGCGCGGAAGGCGTCGGTGAGTTGCTGGTCGCTCAGGCGCGCGAGCAAGTTGCCGAGCCAGCGCGCGTCGGCGACCGTGATCGAGTCGAACATCTGGTTGTTGACGCCGCTGAAGGTAAATTCAACGCGACCGTCCTTGACGCCGTTGATGAACTTCGACTTGAGGTAGTCCTCCGGCTTGTTGCGGCTGCGTTTGAGACGCCAGAGCGCGCCGCTCCCCGTTTTGCCGAACGTCGCGCCGAGGTCGCTGATGGCATAGCTCACCTCGTCCGGCGTCGCGCCGGAGATGATGACGTTGTTCTCATCCTTCAAATCCCAGTTGTTGATGAGCGCCATCAGAACTTTCAACCCTTGCAGCTCGCGCTTGCCGACGAACGGATTCTCCTCCCATGCCCAGTGGCCGTGGCGTTTGAGCGCCTTCGTGCGAAGCTCGAACCTGACGTTCTCGAACCTGCCCTTGCCGACGATGTTGACGCTCGGCGCGAGGTGAACGATCTCGGTCTGGTAGCCCGCGGCCCAGACGAGGCGGACGGCGGCGGTTTCACTCTGCGCCTCGCTGCCGACCTTCGCCACCCACTCGCGTCCCGAAGCGTCACGCACGCGATACTTCTTCGACGTGCCGCCTTTCTCATCCTTGACGAAGGTGATCTTGTCGAGATTCGGCTGCTCGCCCTCGCCGCGGAAGAGGTCGCGCGCGGAGATGTCCGCCGGCTCGCGCCACAGAACTGGCGCGCCCTGTGGCGGCTCCTTCGGCTTCTTCTCTTTCTGTTGTGGCGCCGCGAGGACGGCGGGTGAAAGACTTAAAACGAGGATGACGGCGTAAAGGGCGGCGGCGAAGCGCCTCACTCTGTGCAACATTCTTCAATCGCGCGCGGGGCGCGCTCTCCTCCTTCCGATTTTAAGACTCTGAACGGGAATGGTATCACGTTTCAGCGCGCCGCCGGGTTCGGCAGGCTGACGAGTTCGTTGATGCGCGCACGCACGGCGCGCGTCAGCAGACGCACCTCGGCGGGCGCGTAGTTGGCGGCGCGGAAAGCGTCTCCGAGTTGCCGGTCGCTCAGGCGCGCAAGCCTTTGCCCGACCCAGCGCGCATCGGCGACCATGATGTCGTTGAACATGCCGCGCTTCTTCCCTGAAAAATGGAAGTCCACGCGCCCGTCATCCTTGACCTCGTCCACGAATTTGTCGTTGCTGAAGCCTTCGGGGTTGTTACGGTTGCGCGTGAAGCGCCAGATGAGCGGATACCTTCCGGTCTCGCCGAGCGTCGCGCCGAGGTCGCTGATGGTGTAGCGTAGCTCCGTCTCGCGCGTCCGTGGATGGCGCGCCGCGAGGATGACGTTGTTCGTATCCTTGATGTCCCAGTTGTTGAGAAAGACCATCATCACCTTCAACCCCTGAAATTCGCGCGTGCCGACGAAGGGGTTCTCGTCCCAACTCCATTCGCCCTCACGCTCCAGCCCGGCGGGCCGCGCCTCGAACCGCGCATTCTGAAACGTACCCTTGCCGCGAATGTTGACGCGCGGCGCGAGGTAGGTGGCCTCCGTCATGTAGCCCGCGGCCCAGAGCAGGCGCGTGGCGGCGGTCTCGCTCTGCGCCTCCTTGCCGACCTTCACCACCCATTCGCGCCCCGCCCCGTCGCGCACGCGGTACTTCGTCGAATAGCCGCCCTTCTCCTCTTCGAGAAACCGGACGCGACGCAGGTTCGGCCCGCCGCGTGCGCCGCCCGGCCCCGCTCGCAGGTCGAGCGCCGCCATGTTCGAGTGCTCGCGCCATAACACGGGCGTACCGCGCGGCGGCGCTTTCGCTTTGTCCTTCTGGACGGCGAAGCCCGTGGGCGTGAAACCGAGAGCGAGGACGACGAAAAAGA
This sequence comes from Pyrinomonadaceae bacterium, assembly GCA_041749275.1. Taxonomy (GTDB): domain Bacteria; phylum Acidobacteriota; class Blastocatellia; order Pyrinomonadales; family Pyrinomonadaceae; genus JBGTBQ01. Next base: position 34,989 of record JBGTBQ010000264.1, read on the forward strand.
GCGCGACTGTGGCGCGACTGACCCGGTGTAGCATTCTTCCCTCCCCAAGCGAGACGCGACCCGCGACCTGCCGGCGAAGGCCGGGGCGCAAAGTCGCCCGCGCTTTCCATCCGTCTTTTAGTTTAATGGGGGTGCGCGTGAATCTTATCAGCGCGCACGGCTCTTTGACCATCCCCAACGCGCCGCTTCGACGGAAGGATGCGCCGCCGGCATCACAAACCGGCCATGTCCCACTTGCGAATGATCTCGCCGACGAGCGCGGCCACTTTGTCCGTCACCTTGTTGAAATACTCGTCGGCCTTCTGCTGGTCGAACTTCGGATAGCCCTGTCCGGGTTGGTAGAGACCGATGGACGAAGGGAAGGGCGCCGCCGACCAAGTGTTCGGCGCGGGGTACGCGGTGGCGAGTTCGTCTTTGTAACGTTCGGGGTGGACGAGGCTGGGGTCAATCGCCTGCACGAAGGCCGTCTCGTTCCAACCGGCGTGGCCGCCGTCCTCGCCGAAGACCTGCTTCGTGATATCAGAGGCGAACGACCACCAGTTGATGACGAGCGTCCGCACTTTTCTCTCTGCCGAAACTTCCGCCGCGACCGCGTTTAAGACCGCCGTCTGCGGCCCGCCGTGGCCGTTCAGGACGATGATGTTCTTGAAGCCGTTCTTCGCCAGCCCTTCGAGTATCTGTTTGACGAAGGGGCGGTATGCGCTTTCGGTGATTTGAAAAGCGCCGGGGTAGGCTTCCATGCCGCCGGTGATACCGTAAGGGAGCGCGGGCGCGATCATGGCATTGACGCGCGGCGCGATCCGGCGCGCGATGGCGAGCGGGGCGGTGATGTCCGCGCCATTGTTGGCGACGCCGTGCGGCTCCAGCGTGCCGGTCGGCAAGAGCACGGTTTGAATGCGCGTGGGCACGACCTCTTTGAACTCCATCCAGTTGATGCGCTCCATCTCGCGCGTCGAGACGAAGTCTCTCGGATCGCCCGCCGTCGCGTTTTGCGCGCGCGCCGTCGCGTGCGGGAACGTGTAGAGCAAGAGTGTGGTTAAGAGCAGTGCTTTTTTCATCTTGTCTCCTCCGCCTCGAAAGCTCAGGGGTCTCTCCATGCTTGAGTGAAGCTAATATTGATTTTCACCACCGAGACACAGAGGACACGGAGATGGCACGGAGGCTTGAACATCATTCGAGGCTCCGTGCATCCTCTGTGCCCTCTGTGTCTCGGTGGTGAATTGCCGGTTGCACGAGAATCAATAAAGTGATTGACTCACCAACTCCAAAAGTGTAGAAGCGTTCTCACCGAAGTTCGAGAGAGAATACTTCAAACGGCGGAGTGATTGCATCGCCTCGCTCGCCGTCCGGCGCGGGTCGGGACGGCCTCAAGGAAACTTTGATGGCGGAACAGATTGCGCCCCACGGCGACGAACACGCGACCCGCTGGGCGAAGGTGATTGACCAGACGCGCTGCATCGGCTGCCACGCCTGCACGACCGCGTGCAAGTCGGAGAACGAAGTGCCCGTCGGCGTCACGCGCACTTACGTCAAGCACGTTGATGTCGGAGTGTTTCCACAGGCGCGGCGGGCGCATCAGGTCACGCGCTGCAACCAGTGCGCGCACGCGCCGTGCGTCGTCGCCTGTCCCACCACGGCGATGTTCCAGCGCCCGGACGGCATCGTTGATTTCGACAAGTCCATCTGCATCGGCTGCAAGGCGTGTATTGCCGCCTGTCCCTACGACGCCATCTTCATCAATCCCGAAGACCACTCCGCCGAGAAGTGCAACTTCTGCGCACATCGTCTCGACGTAGGGCTCGAGCCTTCATGTGTCGTCGTCTGTCCTACCGAAGCCATCATCGTCGGCGACCTGCACGACCCCAACTCGCGGGTATCTCAGATCATCGAGCGGCAGCCGGTAAATGTCCGCCGGCCTGAGAAGGAAACGCGACCCAAGCTCTTTTACAAGGGCGCACACCAGGCTACGCTCGACCCGCTTGCGGCCCGCCGACCGGATGGAGGGCTTTTCATGTGGAGCGAGCAGGCGACCGGAGACCAGTCGGTGGTCTCCGGTCATCCGGGCCGCTCCAACAGCTCAGCCGCTGCGCTGCTTTCGTACGACGTGGGGCACAGGGCGCCCTGGGATTGGCGCGTGAGCCTCTACACCTGGACGAAGGGTATCTCGGCCGGCGTGTATCTCGTCGCCTTCGGCCTGGTCGCATCCGGGGCGATGCCGGGCGGGAGCCCGCTCTGGCGATGGTCTGCGCCTGCTCTGGGCATGTTGTTTCTCGTTGCAACCGGCGGGCTGCTGATCGGAGATCTCACGCACCCGACCCGGTTCCATTTCCTGTTTCTCCGGCCGCAGTGGCGGAGTTGGCTGGTGCGTGGCGCGGTCATCATTTCCGGATACGGCATGATGCTGGGAGCGCACCTGTTCGCCAGCTACCTCGGTATCGGGTGGCTCCACACGACAGCAGTACTCCTCGGCGTACCGCTCGCCGCGCTGACGGCGGTTTATACCGCCTACCTCTTCGCCCAGGCCAAGGCGCGCGATCTCTGGCAGAGCGCACTTCTGCCGCCGCACCTCTTGGTACAATCGGTGCTGAGCGGCGCGGCCGCCCTGCTCCCGTTCGCGATCGCCCTCGAGCCGGCCGTCGTTCCTCCTCTCCTCGGGACGTTAGGCGGCGCGTGTGCGGCGCATCTGCTTTTGGTCGTTGGCGAGACCACGACCTCGCATCCTACTGCTCACGCGCGGCTGGCCGTCTGGGAGATGGTTCACGGGAAATACCGGACATTCTTCTGGACCGGGATCGTGCTCATGATCGGAGGGGTCATCGCCCCATGGATAAGCGTGGCCGCTGCGCCCCTTGCGCTCGCCGGTCTCCTCGCCCACGAGCACGCGTACGTGCAGGCAGGACAAGCCGTGCCGCTGGCATGAGGATCTGACGATGGACCTCCATGCGATAGGCGAACGGTTGAGCGCTGCGCGCGCCGAAACGGAGCGACGCGGTGAAACCTTCTATCCGGGCCCGAGCCGCATCCACCTCGCGTCCTTCCCGCCGAAGGAGCGCTGGGACCACTGGATAGAACTGGACTCCAGGAGTTGGCCGGACCGGGTGGAGAGGCACTACACGCTTGTGCCCACAACCTGCTTCAATTGCGAGGCGGCGTGCGGCCTCTTGGCCTACGTCGACCGTCAGAGCCTGCAGGTCCGCAAGTTCGAGGGCAATCCACT
>JBGTBQ010000265.1:0-18593 GCA_041749275.1 Pyrinomonadaceae bacterium
CGCCGATGCCGTAGGCTCCCGCCGCCGCGCGCCCCGCGCTCCCCTTCATCCGCTGCCTGCGCTTCGGGTGCGGGCGTTCCGGCTTGCCGGTCGGCCTCACGCGCCGTCGCTCGCTGATGACGATCTCGGTTGCGTGCGCGAGGTCTTCCTCGTACATCTCCTCCATCTCACGCGCGAAGCTCTCGTCCTCGACCGCCACGTCCAACTCGTAATTGCCTATCCAACTCGCCAGATTAAGATTCGTCGAGCCGACGCGCGCCCACGCCGAGTCCGCCACCGCCGTCTTTGCGTGCAGCATCGAGCCGTTCCACTCAAAGACGCGAACTCCGCCTTCCAGCAGGGCGCGGTAGTTGGCGCGTGAGAGCGCGCTGATCACCGGGATGTCGCTCGAACTCGGCACGAGCAAACGCACGTCCACGCCGTCGCGCGCCGCCGCGCGTAGGCTTTGCACGTAAGGCGTCGTGCCGACGAAGTAGGCGTCCGTCAACCATAGACGGCGGCGCGCGCCGGCGGCGACGATCTGGTCGAGCCGGTACATCTCCGCCGATTGCGGCTCGCTGGCGACGACGCGCAGCGACACCTCGCCCTGCTCTTCGATCTCTTCCTGTGCGGGCAGTTCGTCTTCCGGCAGTTGGCCTCCGGTCGCCCGCCACACCTGCGCGAAGGAGCGCGCGATGTCGGCGACCGCCGGGCCGCGCACCTCGACGCCCGTGTCGCGCCACGGCTCCTGTTTTTTTTCGGGCCGCCCGACCCAGTCGCGCCCGACGCACAGGCCCATCACGAAGCCGATGCGTCCGTCCACCGCGATCATTTTTCGATGGTCACGGCTCACCCATCCGAAAGGGCTGTCGAAGCGCGGCGGGTTGTAGCAGCGCACCTCCGCCCCGGCCTCCTTCATCGCGCGCCAGAAGCTACTCGAAGTCTTCCCCATCGCGCCCATCCAGTCGTAGATGACGCGGACGCGGACGCCGTCGCGCGCCTTCGCGCTCAGGGCATCGGCGAACTCACGTCCCACCTCATCCTCGTGGATGATGTAGCTCTCGAAATGCACGACGCGCTCGGCGCCCTTGATGGCTTCGAGCCACGCGGGGTAGTTCTCGCGCGCGTCGCGCAGCAGGCGCACCTTGTTCCCCGCGATGAGCGGGGCGCCGGTCGCACGCATGTACGCGCGCTCGACCAGTTCGTGCCCCGGCGGATGTTGATTGCGTTCCGAGCGTTTGATTTCAGTCGTCGCCATGTCGAGTTCTATCTCTCCGCCGCTGCGTTCTGTCCGATGGGATTGAAGACGAGGCAAGGTGCAACTTCAAGATCAGTACCCGGAGCGGTCGCGCCGGGCCGCGCTGCCGCGAGATTTATGTTGCGCGAGCCGTCGTCTGAACACATAATAACCGGAAATGAGCGAACCCATGAATGCCAAACAACTCGCCGGCGCGCGCGCCGCCGAATACATCGAGGATGGGATGATTGTCGGACTCGGCACCGGCTCAACCGCTTACTGGATGGTCGAGAGTCTGGGAGCGCGCGTGAAGGATGGCCTGCGCGTGCGCGGCGTCCCAACCTCGCGGCGCACGGAGGAGCAGGCGCGCGCGCTGGGTATTCCGCTAGTCACCTTCGCCGACGTAACGGAACTCGACCTGACGATTGACGGAGCGGATGAGATCGGGCCTGACCTTGCGCTCACGAAAGGCGGCGGCGGCGCGCTCCTGCGCGAGAAGCTGGTCGCCGCGGCCTCGCGCCGCATGATCGTCGTCGCCGATGCAAGCAAGGTCGTCCGCGTGCTGGGCAAATTCCCGCTGCCCGTCGAGGTCGTCCCCTTCGCGTGGGAGGTGACGGCGCGGCGTGTCGAAGCCCTCGGCTGCAACCCGCGCCCGCGCCCCGGCGACGGCGGCGAGCTTTACGTCACCGACAACGGCAACTACATCCTCGACTGCGCCTGCGGCGAGATCAACGACCCGGCTCGACTCGAACGCGAGTTGAAGCTGCTGCCGGGCGTCGTCGAGTGCGGACTCTTTATCGGCATAGCCGACACGGCCATCGTCGCCGGCGAGGACGGCGGCGTTCGCCTCCTCGACAGGCAATCTTGAACCGCGGTGCCCCCGTTTCGCCTCTTTATCGCAGCCTCCGCCGCGCGCACGATCATCGGCCTCTTCCTGCGGCTCGGCATCTTCGGCCCGTTCTTCCTCGAAGCCCTCGACACTTCATTCTTCTACGTGCCCCTGGCGAACGAGTTTCTGCTCTTCGCGCTGATTAACTCCGAAGGCGGCGGCGCGCTGTGGCCCGTCTACGCGCTCTCGGCGGCTGCCGGGTCGGTCGCGGGCGCTTTCCTGTTGGACCTCGTCGCGCGCCGCGCCGGCGAGAAGGGTCTCGCGCGACTCGTGCGGCCACGCCGGTTCGAGCGTCTCAAGACAAAGCTTGAAAAACACGCGGGCCGCGTCATCTTCATCGCCGCCGCGCTCCCGCCGCCCTTCCCTTTTCGCGTTACGCTGCTGGCGGCCTCAGCGCTCCAGACGCCGCGCGGGCCTCTGCTCGCGGCAATTTTCTTCGGTCGCGCGCTCCGCTTCGCCGCCGAGTCGCTTTTGATCCTCTATCTGGGCCGGCGGTTCCTCAGCTATGTCAACTCCGATGCCGTCGAGTACGCCGTCTATGCTCTAGTCGTCGCGGCGGTGGCGGGCAGTCTATACATGATCTACAAGCTATTCGGGAACGAGTGACGTGATGGGATGGGGCGCGGAAGGGCTGTCGAAGAGCTTGGGCGTGCCGTTGCTCGGCGAGAGCTGAAAAGAGTTAGCCACAGAGGCACAGAGACACGGAGAAAAAGTAGAAAAGAATGAGTTGAGGAGAAGGGAGCATTGAATGACTCAACGCTCCCTTCTGCTCAACTTCTCTTCTACATTCTTTCAAACTCTCTGTGCCTCTGTGTCTCTGTGGCTATCCGCCGCCGCACGAAGGCGATGCTCGGCGAGCCGGTCGGCGGCGACGTGAGCGGGCACGCCCTCGGCCTTCGCTGTCTCGAAGATGCGAAGGAGCGTGTCGTAAATCTCGTCCACTTTTTTGCGCGACTGTTCGGGTCGCCAGTCCAGAAGCTCGATGCAGCCGTTGATGACGCCCCCCGCGTTGGCGACGTAGTCGGGCGCGTAGGTGATGCCGCGCTGTTCGAGCGCCGCGCCGTGCCGCGTCTCAAGCAGTTGGTTGTTGGCCGCGCCCGCGACAATGCCGACCGTAAGACGCGGGATCGTCTCGTCGTTCAGAATGCCGCCGAGCGCGCACGGCGCGAAGATGTCCGCTTCCGTATCGTAGATGTCCGCGGGCGCGACCGTTGCGGCGTCGCACTCCGCGGCGACGCGCCGCAGCCGCTCCGCGTCGGCGTCCGTGGCGACGAGCGTCGCCCCCGCACCGCGCAGCAATCGCGCGAGGTTGTAACCGACGTTGCCGCAACCCTGAAGGGCGACGCGCTTCCCTTTTAACTCATCCGCGCCCCACCGAAAGCGCGCCGACGCCTGAATCGCGCGGAAGACGCCGCGCGCCGTGACGGGCGAGGGGTCGCCCGATTTATCGAGCAGGCCCGCGACGTGTTGGGTCTCCGCGCGCACGTGCTCCATGTCGGCGGGGCTGGTGCCCACGTCCTCCGCCGTGATGTAGCGCCCGCCTAAACGTTCGATGAAACGACCATGCGCGCGGAAGACGCGCTCGCGCTCCGGCGTCCGGTTGTCGCCGATGATGATGGATTTGCCGCCGCCGAAGGGCAGTCCCGCCAGCGCGTTCTTGTAGGTCATCCCGCGCGCGAGCCGGAGCGCGTCCACCAGCGCTTCCGCTTCGTCAGCGTAGTTCCAGAAACGCGCGCCGCCGAGGGCCGGGCCGAGCGTGGTGTCGTGAATGGCGATGATGGCTCGATAGCCCGATGCAGGCTCGGCGCCGAACAGGACGCGCTCATAACCTTCGATCTTCTTTTCGGTGACTTCCATGAAAAGTCTTCTACCGGATTTTGCGCCTAACTCCAAGGGCCGTTCGGCGGGCGCGGGGAGGAGCCACTTTGAAAGCAGCGGATGCGCCATCAGCGGGAGCGGAGAAACGCGGAGCCAAACCCGCCTTTCCGTTCCGCGCCAGCCCGCGCTAATTGGCGGCACACGCTCCAAACCCGCCGACGGGCTATCCGACGGCGGGCACACCATCGCTCCGGCTCGTCACGTCTCAAGTCCGCTTCGTCACACCGTGCTTTTCTTCCGGCATCCAACGGGTCTATATTCAGTTGTTTCGCCGAGAGCGCCTCGCATTTCAGAGAATGAGAATGCGTTAGCCCCCGAATCCTTCCGTCCGGCCTGACCCGGCAGCCGATTTCTTTCGGTCAGGAATAAGAGTTATCATCCGAGAGCTTCACCGAACGCCATGAACACGACACCGGCCAATGGTTCTTTCATCGCCGCGCAGGCGCCGCGCGCGAGCCGGCAATGGTGGCAGCGCCGCTGGGGCCAGTGGGCTATCGCCTTCGGCGTCTGGACGGTGATCGCGTTCGTGTTCACGGCGATGCTCTACTACTCGCAACTGCTCGGCGAGCGACCGATTACGTGGCGGCGCGCCGCCGGTTATCAGTTCATCTATCCGTATCTGTGGATGGTGGGGACGATGATCGTGCTCTGGCTCGCGCGCCGCTTTCCGCTCGAAGGGCGGCACTGGCCGCGCCGCCTCGTCTACCACTTTCTCTTCGCCACGCTCGCCGCCATCTTCATCACCGGCTGTTATCAAATTCTCTACCACTTCCTTTTCGTCAACGGCCCCGATAAGCCTTACTCGCCGTGGGTCACTTTGAGCTGGATCATCTTCAATTCGAGCGAAAACTACGGCATCTACGGGTTGCTGCTCCTCTTCAACCATGCGACCAACTACTATCGTCGCTATCGCGAGGGCGAGTTGCGCGCCTCGCAGCTTCAGGCGCAACTCTCGCAGGCCGAGTTGCAGGCGCTGAAGATGCAACTGCACCCGCACTTTCTTTTCAACACGCTCCACTCGATTTCGGCGCTCGTCCACCAAGACCCGGAGGCCGCCGACCGCATGATCGCACGCTTAGGCGACTTTCTCCGCCTCACGCTCGACAACTCCGGCACGCAGGAAGTGACGCTGCTAAAGGAGTTGGAGTTCTTGCAGTGCTATCTGGAGATCGAGCGTGTGCGGTTTCAGGATCGCCTCACCACGCACATGGACATAGACTCACACTCGCTCGACTCGCGCGTCCCCAACCTCATCCTCCAGCCCATCGTCGAGAATGCGCTCCGCCACGGCATCGCCCCACGCGCGACGCCGGGGCGCATCGAGATTTCGGCGAAACGGAATAATGGCTCGCTCCGTATAGAGGTGAAGGACAACGGGCCGGGCATTTCCGCCATCTCAGCGACGAACGGCAGGTTTCGGGAGGGATTGGGGTTGACCAACACGCGCGCACGCCTCGAACAGCTCTACGGTGAGGCGCACCGCTTTGAACTGACTAACGACCCCGACGGCGGTTTGACCGTGACGCTCGAAATCCCGGCCCACGGCTAGGAAGCCGCCTCCTGAAATAGAACGCTCGCCGCTGCCCGCTGTCTTAACACGTTCTACCGCACAAAGCTTGACGAGCGGAGAGGTTTCCGCCACGGAATCGCTCGGCGCGGTGTATTTATCCGTAAAACCAAAATCGTGGATTGTAAATCTAAAATGCGACCTTTCAGTCGCGCCGGGATTTACCGCTCATCGCTGTGCGTTATCAATTCACGATTCTGGATTTACATTCAGGGTTCTGGATTCATCGTTCACGGGCTTAAAAAATGACGGACGCCGCCGGAGTAGCGCCCATTCGCGTGCTGGTCGTGGACGACGAGCCGCTCGCGCGCGAGAAGATTCGCCGCATGGCGAAGGACGACCCGGAGGTGCGGATCGTCGGCGAGTGCACGAACGGCGCGGAGGCCATCGAGGCCATCCAGAGCTTGACGCCCGATCTGCTCCTGCTCGACGTGCAGATGCCGGAGGTGGGCGGCTTCGCCGTTCTCGACGCCCTCCGCTCGAACGGCGTGCACTTGCCGTCCGTCATCTTTATCACGGCTTACGACCACTATGCCGTGCGCGCCTTCGAGGTGCACGCGCTCGACTATCTGCTCAAGCCGTTCGACCGCGACCGCTTCCGCACGGCCATCGAGCGCGCCAAACGAGAGGTCCGGCGCGGGCAGGCGCCCGCGCTCGACGAGCGCATCGTCGCACTCCTCGAACAACTTCAAGGGCAGCACAAGTATCATGAGCGCCTCGTGGTCAAGACGGGCGGGCGCGTCTTCTTCCTCAACACGGACGAGGTGGACTGGGTCGAGGCCGAGGGCAACTACGTCAGCATCCACACCGGCAAGAAGTCATACCTCCTGCGCGAGACGATCACGAGCCTCGAATCGCAGCTCGACCCGCGGAAGTTCATCCGCATCCATCGCTCTTCCATCGTCAATATCAACCGCATCAAGGAACTCCAGCCGTGGTCGCACGGCGAGTACCACGTCATCCTCCTCGACGGCACGCAGCTCACGCTCTCGCGCAGCTACCGTGAGAAGTTGCAGGCCGCGCTCGGCAACAGCCTGTAAAGTTACTGTAAACGACGGCTTCGGCGGCCTCGTCTCACAGTCCGCTTTATCACTCACGGCGTCCCGTTCATCACAAAATACTTCCGGCCCCGCGTGAGTGCCATCTACACTCGCCGTGTCAGTGGCAAGTCCAGCGCGACGCCCGACCAGCAGTTCATAAGGAGCCTTTCGGCGGCGCGCGCCATCAAGTTTAAGAGCAAGTTGTGGTGGGATTGGTGGGCAAGTGGCCTCGCCTGTCCCGGATCAATGAATGGAGGGAAAGAACCGTGAGCAACGATCTCAGGAGAAACAGAGATGCGATTCCGGTATTTCTTTCTCGCTATCATTTTCTGCGCGCTTCCGCACGCCTCGGCGGCGGCGCTCCCGACGGACGGCTTCGACGGTTGTGATGTCGCTTACGATGACGACGGCGCGGCGGGGACGCCCGATTACCACCTGCCCGCGCCGCGCCCCATCGTCGCGCCCACGCCTCTGAGCCTGAAGGAAAAGATCACGTTGGACAGACAATCATACGCCGACGTTTACGGCATCCTCAAGGAAGAGAATTCTTGCAGCCGTTTTTTTGGCGGGCCGGCGCAGGCCGTCGAGGCTTTCAACCAGCTCGCGCTGCAACTGAAAAAGAGGCCGCTCAATGACAACGGCGTCGCCGTTAACATGTCAGGCACCTTTGTGACCTACCGGAATGCACTGACGGGCGCGGGGTATCGGCTCTTCGAGCAGGCGACGATCAACAGTAACGGGCCGCTCTTCTACAAGCCGATGGAGACCGCGATGAGGCCGCCGCCGCGGGTCGGCAGGTTCCCTGTCCGCACCAGACAGGCGCGGGCTTTGATCTTCTTGCACGAGATCGGCCATCTGGTGCGGAACGCGAGCGGGGACTGGGTGCTCCCGAACGACGGCGGCAACTTCAGACAGAACGAGCAGAACACGAGAAAGGTCGAGGAACACTGCGCGGCGCAGCTTCTTGCCCTCGACTAAAAGCCCGGCGGTCGCCGCCGGCGACCCGACCGGCTTCGAGTATGCGGGATGGATGAAAGGAGTTAGGGATATGTTGGAGAACGCGAAACAGTATGCACAGCATTACGCGCTTCAGGCGGACGCGGTGGCGCAATCAACGCAGGATCAGGCCACGTCGGCCATCAAGATCAAGACGCTGCGGGAACTGACGCTCGCCCTCTTGAAAGAGGTCGAATCGTTGAAGGACACGCAGGCTCCGGAGGGGAAGGCGAACGTCAACTTCTCGGAAGAGGTGCGTCGGTTCGAGACCGAGTTGATTCGCTGGGCGCTCTTGCGGACGGGCGGGCACCAGCGCCGCGCCGCGCGATTGCTGAACATCAAGGTGACGACGCTCAACGCGAAGATCAAACGCTACGGCATCCGGCCCGCATCGCTGCCCGCGAGCAACGTGGTTGACTTTAACCTCGACAGCCAACGGTAAAAGGCAGCAAGCAGACGGCGGGAGCAGGAGGCAGGTCAAGCTTTCTGGCTGTGACCTCTCGCATCTCACCTCCGGGCTTTCCCGTCTGCTTTCTGCTCCCGCCGTCCGCTTCCTGCTCTCGCCTCCCGTCTTTTGCCTTTCATGCCCGTCTGTCGTATAGAAAGGGTAATGAAGGCACGCATCGTCTGGCTCATCCTGTGCGTCATCTGGGGTTCCACGTGGCTGTTTATCAAGCTCGGGCTGGAAGATTTGCCGCCCCTGAGCTTCGCCGGCATCCGCTTCGTACTGGCCTTCGCCATTCTCGCGGGGCTGGTGGCCGCGCGGCGCACGCGGCTGCCGCGACGCGGGGCCGACTTCGCGCTCATCGCCGTGACGGGCCTGCTCGCGTTCGGCCTGAACTATGGGTTGCTGTTCTGGGGTGAGCAGCACATCTCTTCTGGACTGGCGGCTCTCTTACAAGCGACGATCCCCGCTTTCGGTCTCGTGTTCGCGCACCTGCACCTGCCGGGCGAGCGTTTGACGACGGCGAAGGTGGCGGGCGTGGCTTTGGGCATCGTGGGAGTGGGCTTGATCTTCTCGAACCAGTTAGCCATCGCCGGTCGGATGGCGTTGTGGGGGAGCGTGGCGGTAGTCGTGGGCGCGGTGTTCGTCTCCTACTCGAACGTGCTCGTCAAGGCGCGTGGGCGCGAGATCGAGCCGTCGGTGCTCGCCGCCGGACAGATGTTGTGTGGTCTGGCGCCGCTCCTCATCGCCGGCGCGGTGTTCGAGGGCAACCCGCTCCGCTTTCGCTGGACGTGGCTCGCCGTCGGCTCGCTGCTCTACCTCACCATCGTCGGCTCGGTCGTGGCCTTCCTGCTCTTCTACTGGCTCGTGCGAAACATGGACGTGACCAAGACGATGCTGATCGCGCTCGTCACGCCGTTCATCGCCGTGCTTGTGGGTGTGCTCGTCCTCGGCGAGCGTGTGACGTGGCGGATGATCGCGGGCGGCGCGCTCATCATGTCGGGGATCGCGCTCGTCGTGCTGCGGCGCGCGAAGAAACAGCCGGAGCCGGAAGTCCTCATGCCGAAAGCCGTCTAAGGAAAGCAAGGGCGCGCACCACGCTCTAGAGCGGTTTGCTTTTGAATGTACGGCAGACTGTGAGTCTGCCGCATGGTGCCTGAGCAGGCGGCAGACTCACACTCTGCCGGACACCCAATCGCAAATTGCTCTAAGCCCACATAAACAAGGGGCCGGCGAGGAAGAATCTCTCCTCCTCGCCGGCCCCTTTTACGTTGGTCTTGTGGTTTATGGCAACGCTTCGACGTTGACGAAGAACTTGAAGGTGCCGGTCTGTTGAAGGCCGAGCAGGAACCGCACGTTGATGGACGCGCCCGGTGCGAGCGGGGTCGCCAGCGCCACCGTTCCCGCCGAGAGCGACGAGTTGAAGCCGCCGCCGTTGGGCTGCGAGGGCGGCTGTTCCAGATCCGTCCCCTGCACCGTTATTGTGCACGGCGTCGGGGCTGGCGAGCACGTCCCCGCGTCGTTGACGCCTGTGACCACGACCGGCGTCGAAGTCCGCGGGCGCAGATCGGCGAAGCCCGAGGGCGCCGGGAAGGTCGTGATGTCCACGACGCGGAAACGCAATCGCGTGACCGGCACGCCCGTGTTGTTGACGACGCGGCGGCGAATTTCGAGCGTGCCGAAGGTCGAGTTGTTGGCCGGGTCGGAGGTGAAGTCGCGGACGCGGTTTGGAGGCGACGATGCCCCGGCGCTTGAGTCAATGAAGGCAAACGGGAAACCGGAGTTGCGCTGGATGGGCGACGACAAATTCTCCGGGCCGGGCGCGCCGAGCCTCTGTCCGGCGCTCGTCGGGTTTCCGTCGGTGTCCACGAAGATGAAGTCCGCCGCGTTGTCGTTTGTGTCTTTCGGCAGCCCCCCGGTCGGGCAGCCGCCGAGCTGTGTGATTGAGCCGCCCTTGCCGCACGTGTCGCGGTAGAACGAGTAGTCAAACGAGGACGGGGTCAAGGCCGGATAGCCCGTCCCTTCCTTGTAGAGCGTGTTGGCTTCTGAGGTCGAGCCAACCGCGTCGAGCCGGTTGGCAAGCGTGAAGTTGGCTGGCGTCGCGGTGTTAAAGAGCGCGATGCCGGCGTTGTCGGGAATGTTCGTAGTGTAAGTGGCGTCGCCCGTGGCGGTCGTGCCGTTGCCCGCCGGAGAGGCCGCGAGCGAGTAGGCGACCGAGTTGGTGCACAGGTAGTGACCGCGCGCCGGGATGATGGTGCCGGTCGGGATGACGCAGCGCGCCGTGCCGTCCGAGGCCGCCACACTGTATCCCGCCGAGCCGTCAACCGTGGTGACGGTCAGGGGCGTGCTGTTGGTATTGTACAACTCGATGAACTCGTCGTTGTCTCCCCCGGGGCCGCGCACGCGGAACTCCGAGATGATGAGTTCGCCCGCGCCGGCGGGAGCCGTGACCTTGGCCCACCAAGTACTCCAGCGCGAATCGTTCGAGCCTTCGCCGGTCGCCCCGACGCGGAGCATCGCGTATTCCTGAATCGTCCACAGGTCGCGGTCGTTCACCGGGTCAACGACCGAGTGGCTGTAATCACCCCACCTGTTCCGCGTCCCGCCGAAGGTCTTCGAGTAGTAGTCTTCGCCTTCCTTGTAGATGACGGGGTCGCGCATCGTGCCGGCGGGGTCGCCCGCGAGGCGGAAGGTGTAGCCCGCGTCGGCGTAGTCGTCCGACTCGAACTCAGAGAAGCCGAGGAGCATGTCGCCGTTCTTGTTGACGGCGAGGCTGGGGTAGGCGTACCACTTGCCGCCGTTTGTCGCCGTCGCCGTCGGGTCGTCCACGCGCCCGCCGTCGAAGAACGTGCCGTCGTTGTTGAGCACCGTCCACTGCGCGGCGGTGCGGGTCAGCCCGCCCGCCGGCAAGCCGACGGTCTGCGGGTAGTAAATCTTCCCGTTGCGGAAAACGACGTTCGAGCGGATGAAGGCATCGCCCGAATCAATCCGGCGGATGGTGACCGGACAGGTCTGCGTCGGCAGGCCCACGCCCGGAATGCACTGCTGCGGCAGGATGTCGCCGCCGGGCTGCGTCCAGCCGCCGCCCGTCCGCGTCCGGTTCGCGGCGTCAAGATTGAACGTCGGCGCGGCGGGCGTGCCCGTGATGCGGTGCAGCCGGTAGGTCGCGGTGGCGCTGCCGATGTGGGTCGGGATGTAGAGCGTCTCCTCGGTTGTCGAGAAGGTCGTCGCCGGGTGCAGACAGAAACCGCCGCTAGCGGCGGCGATGCCTGAAAAGAGAGTCCCGTTGGCGGCGCCGGTACGCATCGTCGGGTAGTCAATCACCAGCACCTTGCCGGAGATGAAGCCATTGGTGGTAATCGTGAACGGATTCCAACCGATGGCGACCCAATTTTTGTTGAAGCCGAGCATCGGGAAGTCGGCCCACTCGCCGGCGGCGGTGCAGCCCATCCCGCCGGGCGCGCAGCCGACGATGAAGCGGAAGAGGAAGTAAGCGCCGTCCGGGTCGGAGGTCTGCGAGACGCCGACGAGGACGGAAGAAGTGGCCGTCTGCGCGTTCGAGACCGCCGAGAGCAGCCAGCGGTTGTTGTACGGGTCGTACTGCACGCGCGGGTCGAAGACGCCGGTCGCGCCCGTCGAGGCCCAGAAGGCGCTGATGCCGACGACGCTCAGGCGTGCGCCCGTCGTCTTGTTGTGCGTGACGTAGTTGTTGTTGACGTGGCTGACGACCTTATCGAGGCCGACCGCGCCCATCGTGTCGGGCGGGATGGTGAACGTGCCGGCGGGGCCGCCGCCCACCGCCTCGTCGAACTCGCCCTGAAAATTCGTGGACGGGTTGGGCGACGGAACGTCGGGACCGGGGATGGTGTCGCTCTGGAAGGACGGCGCGATGTCATCGCTCTCCGGGGCGGATTTGGGCGCGGCCTCCTGAATCGTCATCGGCGCGGGAACCGCCAGATAATGATCCGAGTCAATCACTCCGCGCCGGGCCGCGCGTTTCTCCTGCTGTTTGGACAGCTCACGCATATTGACGACCGTCACGGACGCCGCGCTAACTCGCTCTGACTTGACCGCATCGGTCTTCGCCGCAGACGTGTCCTGCGCCTTCGGCGCGGCGACGGTCACGGCGGGCGTCCGCTTCGACTGCGCGGCGGCAGGCGCGGCGACGCCGATGAAGAGAGCTTGTCCGGCGATTAGCGACAGACAGAGCGCGAGACTGCCGGCCTGCTTCCGGCTATGCTGCTTGATAGTATTGCGACCTCGACCTACGCACGATGCGAGGGAAGTTCTACTTCTCATTGGGACGTTCTCCTTCCGAATTCGGAACTTGATAGGTGTGGTGATGCCCCGGCTGTCATCCAGCGGCGACGACGACGCGGCGATGTGTACAACGGCGGACAGACGAAGACGGCTCATACAACGAGGTAGAGCCTTCCGGCGTCTCGCTTGTCATAACAGAACTCTGTGCTGTTGGTTAAGAACTGGTCGGCTCCACTGTCAACGACCCTTGCGGTCGCCCTTCATGCGGCCACTTCGGAGCGCTGCATCTCTCACATCGTTTGCGAAGGATTTTTCAGCGCGGTCGGCTCTTCCGAATGCGAGGGCATGATAGACCACCCTCCCCTTTAGCCGCAACCATTTAAAGCGGGGTGACCACACACGCGGCGCGGCGCTCGACGGGAAACGAATATGCGTGAACGAGGCGCGGCGTCATCGCATCCGCTCAAGGCCGCGGCTGGTCATACTTCTCCGCGCCCGGTTGCGGCGAACCCACCTGCGCCACGCCCTTCACGCACCGCCCGGTTTCGAGGTCAACCGACCCGATGAAAAGAGGCGGCTTGCGCTTGCCGCCCTGACGGATGGTGTCTGATTGCCGCGCGCCCTCGCCGGCCAGTGGTGTGGCTTGTGGCGTGGGCGCGGGATGTTCGACCGGCTTCTCCGGTTTGGGGACGGACACGGCGGTGAAGACGAGCGACGCCCGCGGCGGCGAGCCGGACGCCTGATAGACGACCGCCCCGGCTCCGTGCTCGCCGATGCAGGCCCGCATGGCGCGCTCGGCGCGCGTCCGGGGAATCGTCTTCGTGATGTCGTGCGCGGTAGTGAGCAGACCGCCGACGGAGTGCACGTTGACGCGTCGCCCCTTCTCGTCGGTATAGGAGCCGACGGCGTCGTTCACGGTCGCCTCGTACTCGTTGACTTTGAAACGCCACACGACGCGCCGGTCGCCCGTCGTGTTGATGACTCTGGCGAGACTGAAGTGCGCGTCGAAGTATTTCGGCGAGATGCCGGCGGCGATGATCGCGGCGCGCGAACCGTTGACGAGCTGCTGCTCCGCGGCTGTCAGCTCCGGCGCGAGCGCGACGCCGCTCTGTGCGAACGCGGCGCCCGCCGACACGCACCAGACGATGGCGGAGACGATAATAATTCTTCCGATGATTGGAGCTTCCTTTCCAAACGGGAGAGCGGATACATGAGTTTATAAACTGCGCCCGCCGAACAACGCAAGAAGGCGCGGCCTTTGCCGGTCACGCCGACCGTGTGCGCGCTCGCCACCCGCCCGCGTGCGTTGGCCGCGCATGAGTGACGGGTCGAGTCCACGTTGGCCGTCAAACTTCGGATCGCCCATGCGCCATTCGTTTCCGCGAGGCTTGCGGTCAGATCAGTTTCGCGGGGATGTAGATGAGGTATAGGACGACGTTGATAATCAGCAGCGCGAAGCCCGCCGCCAGCAGGCGATGTGCGCGCACCAGTTGCCTGTGTTTGTAGGCGACGATTTTCTCGTAGACCTGCCGCGCCAAGTCGGGCGAGTCGAGGCTCGTGCGGTAGGTCTTCGGCTTGAAGACGAGGACGGCGAAGGCGAGGCTGGCGAGCCACAAGAGCAGCGGCGCGACGAGCGCGACGGCGATCAGCCATTGCTCCGCCCGCGTGAGCGCGCCGAGCGCAGTCTTCACGCCGCCGAACGAGACGGCGGCGAAGTAGATGGCCTGCGCCAGCGACGTGACGGCGATCAACTGTTTGGCCGCCTCTTCGAGCGCGCCCACGGACTCTTTCGCCGCGCCCCGCGCCACGTCGAGCCAGAAGCTATCGAGCGTTGTCAGCGCCTCGCCCTGCACTTCGACGATTTCGTTCTTATCGGTCGGAGCCGCCATCGTCATTGCGTCCCTCGCGTCAGGTCAAAGTCCGGCTGCGCCCCCGTCACCCACACCACGTTGTCTGACCTGCAATGCGGGCACGCCACCGACAGGCGCACCGCTCCCTCCGCGTCCGCCGCGACGACGCGCCCGCCCGGACTCAGCCGCCGCTGCTCGTCCCACTCGAAAATCTTCCCCGGCCCCGTACACTTCTGGTTCACACACTTGATACGCACCATGACGCCACCTTATAGCGGCTTGCGATTCGATGCAAACAATCGGCCATCGTTGAGAGGCGGGCAATGCCCGCCTCTCAACGGTCGCACATAATTGCAAACAGCTATAGTCGCAAACAGAGACTCTTACAGCGTTATCGATTTGCGTAGTCAGTAGTGAAGGTACTGTCCCTCGATATTCACAGACTTTCGAGACCTTTGACCCTGAGAGTGCGCCAACTAACGTTTGGTGAAACCACACACCGGCTCGTCTTGGGGGCGCAAGCGTCCCGCTTGCAGTGAGCGCCGCAGGCGCGAACAAAGGAGACGCCGACATTCAAGGTCGCGTGAAGGCGCAGGCTTTCTTCGCGCTGCGCGCTCAGTGCAAGCGGGACGCTTGCGCCCCCAGAGGGACGCTTGCGCTCGCAGCGGAAGGCGGCTCGACAAACTTTGGTTGGCGCACTCGACCCTGAACACTCATTCCGAAATCGCTGTACCGGAGGTCTAGTCAATAAAGCTGCCGCAGCTACAAACATTTCACTTGCGTGTCTGGGTCAGAACCGCCTGCGGTAGCGGGCGGGTAGTTGCCACGCCAGACCCGCCTGCGGTAGCGGGCGGGTAGTTGCCACGCCAGACCCGCCTGCGGTAGCGGGCGGGTAGTTGCCACGCCAGACCCGCCCGCTACCGCAGGCGGTTCTGACAACGCTGCTACCCTTACACGCCACGCACACGCTGGCCGCGCGCCCTCATTCGCACGCCGCACGCGCCTGCTCCGCAATTCCCTTGAACGGCCCGGCCAGCGCCGCAATCTTCTCCGCCACGTCCTCGCCCGCGAGCAAGCCGCGCAGCACGGCGAAGAAGTCCGCCGCCTCCGTCGCGTTCCGTTCTCGCGCTCCGGCTTCCACTTCAGCGAGTTGCCGCGCCAGTTCGGCCTGCTGCTCCGCGCTCCCCTGCGTCCGCGCCGCAACCACCACCTGCGCGGCGCCGACGAACTGCTCGACAAACTCTTTCGCGCGCTGCTCGTCGTCCGTCTCGTACTGCTCAAGCAGTGCTGTTATCCGCTCCGCCTCCGCTGACAACTCACTCAGCCACGCCGCGAACTGCTCCGCGCCCGCCGCTTCACGAACGCTCGCAATATCCTTCAGCGCCTGTTGGCGATTTGGCGAACGCAATTCCTCACAGAGTGCTAGTGCCTTGAGGGAACAACTGAGCGCCTCCTTCATCTCTCCTTGCGCGAGGTAAAACTGTCCTAGTTGCCCCGACAAGAACGCGACTCCATGTTTATTCCCTAGCTCTTTGTTGATCTCCATACTCTGCTGGTACAGCCGCGCCGCCTCGCCGTAGTCGCCTTGCGCCTGTGCTAGCCTTCCTAGCTCATGCAGCGTGCTTGCGATCCCGCTCTTGTCCCCCAACTCTTTCTTGATGACCAGACTCTCCCGGTACAGCCGCGCCGCCTCGTCGTAGTCGCCTTGCGCCTGTGCCAGCATGCCTAGCTGGTGCAACGAGCTTGCAACACCGCGTTTGTCCTTGCTCTCTTCCAAGAGGCTTTTTGCTTTTCGATATAGTTCCGCCGCGCGTTCATGTTCACCAATTTGATAGTAACGACTTCCCAATTCGCCAATCGCCTGCGCTTCCGTTTGCTTGTCGCCCAGCGCACCCGCCACAGCAATCAGTTGCTCTGCCTTGCTCCGCGCCTCAGTCCAGTAGCCGCGCGTTACCAAGTCGTGATAAAACCCGGAAACGTATTTGACAAACGATTCGGCGGCGTCGCGCAACTCGAATCGCGCCGCCAACTCAAAGAGATGATCGCTCGCCGTCAGCGCGGCTTCGAGCGTCTGTTTCTGCGCGTAGTGTGTGACCGCGCGCTTGTGCAGCTCGCGCGGGTCTTGGCCTTCGTCGGCAAGTTTGCCCTCGGCGTAGTCGCGGACAATCGGCAGCAGAGAGTAAGCGCCTTCGCGCATACGGACGAGGGA
Organism: Pyrinomonadaceae bacterium; assembly: GCA_041749275.1. Lineage (GTDB taxonomy): Bacteria > Acidobacteriota > Blastocatellia > Pyrinomonadales > Pyrinomonadaceae > JBGTBQ01. Next base: position 16,351 of record JBGTBQ010000265.1, read on the forward strand.
GCGTTTGACCAAGTTATCCAGCACGGGGCGCGGGTTCCCGGTCTCGGTGATGGCCGCGATGTCGTCGCCGGAGGCGGGCGCGAGAAAGACGCACATCCGCCCGAACATGGCCCGTTCCGCCGCGGGCAGCACGTTGTAAGAGAGGTCGAGACTCGTCCAGATGCCGCGCGGCTCGCCCGTGATTTCATCCCTGCCTTGCAGCACGTTTCGCGGGACGTGCTGCAAGTCGTCCCAGATGTCTGAGAGCGTGCGGCTCAAGGTCTGCCCGGCGACCACCTCAATCGCCAGCGGGTAGCCGCCGAGACGCTCGCAAATCGCATTCAGAATCGCCATCTCTTCCGCGCCCAAGCGCGGGTTGCGGTCGAAGTAGCCCGCGTTGTGCGCGATCTTCACGAACAACGCGGCGGCGTCTTTGGGCGCGAGCGGGTCCAGATCAATGTTGCGCGCGTCCTGCGCGGGCAGCACGTCGCGCGAGGTGACGAGCACGCGCACCGTCTCCGGCAGGCCGCGCACGAAGTCCCACAACTCGCGCCGATGCCCCGGCTCAACCGTCTCCCAGTTGTCGAGCAGGACGAGCGCGCGGCTCTCGTCGAGAAAGTCGCGGACGACCTGTTTCTGCTCGTCGAACATGCTCTGCGCCGTGATGGACAGACCGAAGACGCGCGCGGCGACGACGAGCAGCGAGGCCAAATCGCGCAGCCGGTATTCGCCTTCGACGTGGCTCGCGCTGGCCCACAACACCGCGCCCGCGCCCGCGCGCTCCATGTACCAGCGCGCCACCGCACGCGCCAGCTCCGTCTTGCCGAGACCGCCTGAGCCGTGGAGACAGACGCGCCGCCGCTTGTCTCTCTCGAAAGCTTTGACGACATCCACAATCTCTTTTGCGCGTCCGACGAAGTTCTCATTCCATATTCGCAAGTTCCCCGCGACGCGCGGGGCCGCCGCCGTCGTCGCCGTCGCCGCCTCGTGCGCGTCTGCGCGAGCGGCGGCGAAGCCTTCGGCCTCCCCGACCAACAAGAAGCGTTTCGACCACGGCTCTTCATCCTTGCCCTGCTCGTCACGCGGCGGCTTGGCGTCGCCCACCTCCGCATCGAGCGCGACGGTCTGGCACGCATCGTCGAGGGCGCGTCGCACGTCCCACCCTTTAGCGAGCGCGGTGTAGAAGTGCTCCGCGAAGATGATGGCCGCGAGGTCTGCAATCGGCACGCGCGCGTCCACGGCCACCACCGCCGGCACGCCCGCCGAGTGCAGCTCGCGCGCGACCGTCTCCGAGTGGCAGGCCGAGAGGACGACGAGCGGCGTCTTTTGCCCCTTGAACAACTGCGCCGTCTCCTGCTTCGGCAGCAGATGCGCGACGCCGTAGCCGTCTTCCAACAACAGCCGCCCGTCCTCCGTCCCGTGCCCCGTGAAGTGAACCACGTCCCAACTATCGCGCAAGGCGTCCTTGACCTTCCCGGTCGTCGCTTCGGGCAGAAAGCGGACGCGCGCCACGTCGCCCGCGCGCTTGAGGCCGTCCACGATGCGCCGCCGCTCTTCGGCCACGTCGAGCATCGTAATGGGCTGCCCGTCCGCACTAATCAGCGGGCGGCTGCATATCGCCAGAATGTGCAAGCGGCTCACGTCGGACATAATCTGCTTTTACCTGATTGATGAGGAGAGACGGCTCTACGCACGCTCCCGCCGGTCTGTCTCTATCCTGTAAGGCGCACACATTGTGCATTCCCGTTTCCGTGGGCGCAAGCGGGACGCTTGCGCCCACGGACGCGGCTTACTGCCCACTGCTTGAGAACGTGTCCCGGAAGAATCGAATCATCTCACCGAAGGCTTCGTCGGTCGCTGGCGGGTCGTAGCGTGGCCCCTCGTCGCGCATGAAGGCGTGCTCCGCCGGGTAGAGGATCACGCGAAAGTTTACGCCGGCCTCTTGGAGCGCCGCGACGATCTTCGCGCGCCCGTCCTCCGGCACGTGCGGGTCGTTCGTGCCGAAGACCAGCAGCAGCTCGCCCTTGATTTCGCCCGCGCGTTCGAGCGAGCCGGCGTCGGCGTCCTTGCCGAGTTTCCCCGTGTGCACGCCCGTCGCGTAAAAGCAGGCGGTCGCGCGCACGTCCGGTTGCAGCGCCGCGCGAAAGGCGAGATGCCCGCCGATGCAAAAGCCGCCCGCGCCCAACTTTCCTTCTGCAACGCGCGGGTGCGCGGCGAGATAGTCGAGCACGGCGCGGCACGTCGCATCGAAGTCCGCGACGGGC
>JBGTBQ010000266.1:0-7285 GCA_041749275.1 Pyrinomonadaceae bacterium
TTGCGCGCGAAGAGCGTTGCGTGCGCGCCCTGTTCGCGCAGACCCCACAGCAGGGCGCGCGCGGCCCCGCCCGCGCCGAGAACCGCGACGCGCGCATCACGTAGCGGCACTGACTCGCGCAAAGGAAGCAGCGCCGCCCCCGCGTCCGTGTTGTAGCCGTGTAGCTCGCGCCCTTCGACGACCACGGTGTTGACCGCGCCGAGTGCTTGCGCCGAAGGCTCCGCCCAATCGAGATGGCGCATGATCGAAGTTTTGTGCGGCGCGGTAACGCTGAAACCACGCAGATTCCACACGAACTCGCGCGTGCGCGGGTGCGCCATACGGCGCGCGAACTCGTCAACGTCGGCGACCTCGAAGGGAATGTAAACGGCATCCACGCCGCGCGCCGCGAACGCCGCGTTGTGCATGTGCGGCGAGAACGAATGCGCGACGGGCGAACCGACGAGGCCCGTCACCAGCGTCCGCTCGCTGATGGCTTCGACGCGGTAGATGCGTCGCAACTCCGTCGCGCTCGGCTGTCCCGGCGCGGTCGCGTGCTCGCCATCGAGCGAGCCGAAGGTGAGGAACGACCCGCGCGAGGGGCCGAGGACGCGCGTCAACAGTCCGGCGTCGCCCATCGCCACGGCGATCATCTCGCGCCCTTCATCACGCGCTCGTTCGAGCAGTTTGAAAATTTCGATACAATCCGTAATCGTCACAGCCCGCACCGCGACCTTCAAAATGCCGGCGCGTGTCCCCAGCATCTTCTCGAACACGCTTACGAGATCGGCGGAAACTCCCTCAAAGTCGTGGTGAGAGCAGATGACCGGAAACTTGTGTGCGAACTCAGCGCCGCGCTCCTCCCGGAGCCACGTCTCACACAGTCCGAGTTCGATGTCGGCCCAGACGGGCTGATTAAATTCACCGCGCTTACGTCGCTCCGTCAGGCTCTCCCAAAAACTTACGCGGTCATGCATGGACGGGGCGCCGCGCCCGCCCTCCTCGGCGGGGCGGAACGTGAAGATGTATGGACGCCTATATTGATCCGCCGCAATCGTACCGAGCGCCGCCTCCAACTCTGTTTCTTCCAGATAGTCGAAACGCACCTCGACGATGTCCGCCAACTCCGCGGCGCGCTTGATCGCCGCCGGCAACTCGTCCGCGCGCCGCGCGCAGACGGGGACGCAGATGCGTGCTTTATTCGCGCTCGTCATCGTAGTCGAAGAATCGAATGGCTATGCATGGCGAGGGTGCATGAAGAAATATGTGCGGCGGCGAGTGCGCGTTCACACGTCCTTTGGCTTGCGCTCGACGGGGACGCCGAGATGGCGCGTCGTCGCTTCGGTGACGCTCGGCGGCGGCTCGATCAACTCGTCCGTATGGCGACTCCGGGGCGGGAGCGCGCTCGCATGTAGTGGCGGCGACAGAGTCTCCCGCACCGAAGAGGATGCCGAGGCATCGAGTTTCTTTTGATCCTCTCGCAAACGCATGAACGTGCCGACACCTTTGGCTAACAGCCCGGCGGCAGGAAGGAACATCCAGAACCACCAAAACCCGCCCCCCGGCGCCCAGCTTCTCACAGCGAAGGCAACGAAGATGAAGGCAATGCCCATAAAGAGACTTTGCACCGCCCGCTCAACTGACGGCTTCTCTTCATGCCGTTGTCGTCGCCTGCGAGCACGATTTCCTTCATCATCATCCGCGTGCCTCTCGGTAAGTTGGCCGGTCAAAGCCTGCGGGACGAGACTCACATTCGTCCCGCACGCGCGGCAGAATTTTGCGTTGTCAAGATTTTGTTCCGCGCACTTCGGACAGAACATCTCCGTTACCCCTCTCTTTTAGGATTTTCCCGCTTCCGGCGTCACCTTATACGCCGCGGACTTGGCGGCGGTTCTCTGCCGCACCGCTTCATAGAGGATGATTCCGGCGGCGACCGACACGTTGAGCGACTCGACGTGGCCGTGCAGCGGGATGCGGACGAGCGCGTCGCAACGCTCGCGCACGAGACGCCGCAGACCGCCGCCCTCGCCGCCCAATAGCAGCGCGCACGGGGCCGTCCAGTCCCAATCGGTGTAGACGATTCCGGCGTCCGCCGCTGTGCCGATAGTCCAGACGCCGCGCGACTTCAACTCCTCGACCAGCCGCGCGACGTTCGCGGTGCGTGCGACCGAGATGTATTCGAGCGCGCCCGCCGCTGTCTTCGCCACCGTCTCCGTCAACCCCGCCGCGCGGCGTTCGGGGATGAAGACGCCGTGCGCCCCCGCGCACTCCGCTGACCGGAGCACCGCCCCGAAGTTGCGTGGGTCTTCGACGCCATCAAGCACGACGGCGAGAGGCGGCTCGTCCGTGCCCACGCGCGCGTAAAGCGCTTCGAGCAGCTCTTCGTCCAAGCTGTAACGCGCCGCCGCGACCGTCGCCACCACGCCCTGATGGTTAGCGCCCGGCGCGATTCGTTGCAACTCCGTGCGCGGCGCGCGACGGATGGGCACGCGCGCGGCGCGTGCCAGCTCGAATATTTCGTGGAGACGCGATTCGTGCGCGCCCTCCGCGATGGTGATGTGCTCGAAGGGACGCTTCCCCGCGCGCAGCGCTTCGAGCACGGGCAGGACGCCGTAAAGCTGTCGGCCACTCCCACCGTTGAAGACCTCGGAGGCGCGCGCGCCATCCGGGTCGCGGCGCGGAGGATGACGAGAGGCGTGCTCTACTTCGTCCGCGCCGACGCCCGCGCGTTTATTGCCGGGGCGAGCCGAAGTCTCGTTTGGGCGCACTGCAACGTCGCGCTTTTCCGGGCGCCGCGCTTGATGTTTCTTATGCCTCATCAACCTTTCAATCCGCGCAGCGCGAGTCGCCAGTGGAGACGCGAGTAGCGTGTGAACTGCGCCTCGTTGCTGACAACCGTCACCGCCTCCGTGTTGAGCCTGCCGCCGCGCCCGCGTCTCAGGCCCTGTGCCTCCGTGCGCTCCGACAGGGGCCACGCCGCCGTCAGCAAATGGCGGACGCGCATGTACCCTTCATCGAAGACCGCCGCGTCCGCGCGCTCACGCAGCACGCGCGACAGTGCCAGAAAGTTTTCTCTGGCAAGCAGAGCTTTGCGCTCGCCGAGGCACGAATAATCGAAACTCTCCGCCGCGATGCGCCAACCAAAACGCAGGTCATCGCGGGCCGGGAAAAAGTCGAGCACCGCTTCATCCGCTGTCAACTCGCGCGCCTCGACGATGTCGCCCCCACCGCCCATCCTCTTCCGCCGCTCCTCGACCTCAACCTTCTTCGTGAAGACGCGCCCCGACACGAACAGCAGCAGTTCAGCCCACGGAACCCGCACCGGAGCGCCGTCGGAGTTTGTCCAACACGTGAGCGCCTCGTGGTTGAATTCAAGCGCGCGGGCGCGACGCGGCGGATGAGTGGTAACGGCCAGCGCTTCATCGGCACAAACCTCTGTCGTGATGCCTAACGCGCGCAGTCTGCCGACAATCAACTCGGCCTCTTCGTCGGAAGCGGCACGGGCAACCGGGAGCGAAACACCCGACTCGACAATCTCCTTCATCCTTTCGGATTCGAGTCGCAGGAGCGTGGACGCTTCGCGGATGGCCTCCGCTGAACAATCTCCGGACTCGTTAGCCGGCAGGACAACGCTGAATCCCTGCTCCCACTCTTCGAGCGGCTTCAGCGTCGGTCGCCGCAGCGCGGCGTGCGCCTCATTGAAGGGCAGCTTCACTCCGCAGTAGATGCAACTCGTGCGCGTGGGCGGATTGGCGCGCAGGCATCCATCGCACGCAACCATCTGGTCGGCGGCGAAGCCACGGTTCGACGGCTCATCCGACGTGTAACTTTCCGTCGTTGTTTGATCTTTATCCTCTCCCGTCAAATGCATCCTCCATCTTTCGATTGCGGATTAAGCAAGAACTGATTTCTATTTCGTTATTCACATTGATTGCCCCCGCCGGTTTCTGAAGTATAATCCCATTCCCCCTTCTCCCCGGACTTTATATTTTCTCGAAAATGATGACCGACATCAAAGCTCGATTATTCTCGCGCGGTACATGCGGACGCAAACCCGGCGTGCTTTGCGTTGTCGCCTTCGCGTTCTTCCTGTGCTCGTGCGCCGCCGCTTCGCGCCCCGCCGACCCGAACCTTCCACGCGCCGACGCACCGCCCTACCCCATCCTCCTCGAATCGAGCGAGGAGCGGCGCGAGAAGGCGCTGGCCGCGTGGTCGGTGCTCGCCGGCGAGCAACCGTCGGCGACCGCTCCCAAGCCTGAGTTGCGGCCCGTGACGGAGACGATCAGCAACCTACCGCCATCGCTCGCCAACCCGCCCCGGATGCCTAAAGTCGGCGGCGGCGAGACGCAGAGTCAGACGGAGGAGGAGACACGCGAGTCTCTCCGCCGCTTTGTCGAGACCTCGGCGGCGCTGCTCGGTCTTGAACGCCGCGCGGTGGTTGCGGCGGGCGTGACCGAGCGTGAGAGCACGCTGGGCGACATCTCCCTCATCGAAATAGTGGACGGCCCCGATGGGACGAAGCTGGCGCGTTACCGGCAAAACCCATTCGACCTCCCCTTGCGGAATGGCTTCGGCGACATCGAAGTCGCGTTCACCACTGACCTGCGTGTCACACGTCTCACAAGCACCGCCCTTCCCGACACCGAACGCCTCCGCCGCGCGGTCACCGCCTCCCGGCAAGGGCTGTCGCAGGAAAAGCTAACGTCCTCGCTGCTGAACCGTACCTTCACTTTCACCGGCGCCGATGGCAACCAACAGACGCGGACTGTAACTTCCGCCGAAGCTTTTGTCGTGCGTGAGCTGGTCGTCTTCCCTCGGCGGCTCGCGGGCGACGACACAAAGATCGAACTCCGTCTAGCGTGGGAACTTTTAATCGAAGGACAGGGCGCCCCGCTCACGGCTTACGTGGACGCCATCACCGGCGAACAACTCTAGGCGGCAGACGGCAGGGGCAGGAGGCAGGAACAGGAGGCAGGGGCAGGGTTTTATCATTTGCCATTCAACATTTGTCGTTTGTCCTGCCGAGATGTCGAATCTTGAACGACAAATCCGAAGTTTCTTTCCTGCCGCCGGCTCTCGCCTCCCGCCTCCCGCACTTGACCTCGCACGTGCGGGGGCGGCATTCTAGGATCAGTTGATATTTGAAATTCCCAATCCAAAACTTCGACGGGGTGTTTTTTACATGCATTTCGATCCAACTAACAACATCTCTTGGCAGTTCGGTTACAGAGGCAGAGTGGCGGTTTTCATTGACGGCAACAACCTTTTTCACGCGGCGCGGTTCCACAATATAGACATTGACTATAACAAGCTCCTGCGCGTCCTTCTGGGCGACGGGCGCTTGCTGCGCGCGTTCTTCTATACGGGCGTGGATGTGGGCGCCGAAAGACAGCAAGGGTTCCTCCTCTGGATGCGCCGCAACGGCTTTCGGGTCATCCACAAAGAGCTAAAAACCTTTTACGACGGAACACGCAAGGCGAATCTCGACGTGGAGATAGCCGTGGATATGCTCTCGCTCGCCGGGCGCTACGACACGGCGGTCTTAGTCTCCGGCGACGAGGATTTCGTCTACGCCGTCAACGCCGTCGCCTATAAAGGCTGTCGCGTCGAAGTGGCCGGCTTTCGCTCGAACACCGCGCCGAAGCTGATTGACGTGGCCGACTACTTCATTGACCTCGGCGAGATCGCCGACAAAGTACGCAAAGAGGCTTCGCACTCGCCGCGATTTTACGAGAACCACCAGCACCCGGCCTACGCTCCGAACAACCACCACGACTCGCATCGCAACCACGAGATTGACTTGCACCGCGCGCCCGAATCGAGTCCCGAAGGCGACGCTCATGCGTCTCTCGGAGAGATCGAAGACCTGCCGCACCCGCACAAAGAAACTTTCGTCCAAACAGTCTCGCACGTCTTAGCCGATGTAGAGTTACAACACGACGAGGCCGATCAATTTAACGACCCGTCCGGCTATGTCCGCGTGACGGACGACCAGTAAACTCGACGGCGGCTAAACAACGAGCCGCACGTCTCGTCTTCGCAGGTGGGGCATTCACCCCACCCTTCACCAAAGGGTGCTACGCCCCTTTGGAAACCCAGTTGATAAGGACTGATTCATCCCCACCGCAAGCGGATGGGGCATTCTCAGAGTTCTTCGTAAAAAAGGTTGTGATATGCGACACGAATTTCTCTTGCCGTAGAATTACACGCGGGACAGCGGCACAATGCCGGATTTGGAGTGTGATTACCGAACCGTTCGGCAATTCTTGCCATCCGCCGATAATTACCGAACGGTTCGGTAATCACACTCTAATCCTTGATTTTTACCGAAACCTTCGGTCTACTGAGCATCGGCGGCTCACCTATTGTCCAAGCGGAAAATGTTAGCAGACCAAAAATAAGGAGATTATGAATATGAAACTCAGCCTAGCTTTTGTTGCGTGTTTGCTTTTTGTCTTGTGCCACGTTGTGGCGCCACAAGAAGCCACAAAGGTGCAAGAACCAGAATATCTGGGCATTTTCTTCTTGCTCGACTCAAATACGGGGAACTTAAGCCCTTTAGAACGACAACCCGCAGAAAGCAAAATGAAGGTTAAAGCGATGGGCTTTGGTGGCGGGGAAAGTTCTATTGAATTCAAGGGAGAGAAGTCACCTGTGCGGTTCAAAGAAGGGCAAAAACTAGAATTCGTTGTGCTAGTTTCGTCGCAGCAGATTGATCCACAAGGGATAATTCAGTTCTTTTCTTTGGAGTCTAAAAAGGGCAAGCGGCGGTTGGTAATGGCTAAAGCCAGTTCTATGGGCATGAGTGGCAAATCAGTGATGAGCGAGAGAGCAGTTGCTTTCAATGCCGCAAAGTATGGCACATCATCCTTCAAGGTTACTCCTACACAAAATTTGCCTCCGGGCGAATACACATTAAGTGGACCGGGTACTAACGATGGATTCTGTTTTGGTATTGACCCTGCTGACCAGAAGCCATAGCTACTGATGCCAATAGTTTCCTTGACCACGCCGCCGAACAAGTCATTCGAGCGGAGCGGCCATAGCATACTTTTCATGTTGCGTTTTTCCTCTCTGCGGGCTTGGCATCGCGCCGCCCGCTCAATTTCAGCGTTCGGCGTTTCTACGGATTCAACGCGAATCATCGAAACTTGCGTTACAACACACACTTATGCGAATCAGTAGTTGAAAAATGTCCCCGTTGAAAACAAAAGACTTACGCTCTCGGTTTTGCGACCGTAGCTAAAATGGAAGCTGTAAGTTGTTGATTTCCCAAGCCCGATTTCAACTACTGATTCGCATACTT
>JBGTBQ010000267.1:0-11388 GCA_041749275.1 Pyrinomonadaceae bacterium
CGGACGGCTTCTCCATTGCGGGCGAGTAACTTGATGCTCTCCATCGCCAGACCTCCTGTGGCGGCGAGGATAGCTTTTCTCACTGCTTGTCAACCACTTGCGCGCGCTAATGCTGTAACTTCATACTTTCCGCAACGGAGCTTCGGCACTTTTACGCTTGCCGCCGGGTTTGTTTTGATATATCCCCACGAGACGGCATCTCTCAAGACCATTCTGAGGATCGAGTGGGCATAGCGAATGGTGCTGGATGCCAGCCCACGGTCTTGCAGGCTGTTGAGCAAGGCGCGCACTCTGAGCGGTGTCAACTCTTTGAGCCGCACGCCGCCGAGCGTCGGTCTGAGGTAGTAGTCAGCGGCGTCTTTGTAGGCATAGAGCGTCGCCGTGCGCGCGCCCTCGCGCCGCTTTTGTTCGAGCCATTCGTCGAGCAGCGCCGTGAAGGTGAGCGGCGCGGGGCGGAACAACAGACCGGCCTCCACCTCCGCGAGCAGCTTTTCCCTGCGCTTGTCGGCCTGCGAGTCCGTGCCGTGGAATGTTTCGTAGTGGGTTGAGTGTCTGCCGTTCTGGCCGCGTTCTTTAGTGGGAACTCGGATGCCCCATGCGCGACACTTCGAGCGGTTGCCGCCGTCGAGTGGGATCACCTGCCCGCGTGCCCGGCGTGTCTTCTCTGCCATGTCAGTAGCCTCCTTAACTGAATTTGGTAAAGCGGAGGCCGGAAAATCTAACACTGTTCACCCTCCTCGAAGCGCCGAATCTCCGCGAGTGGGATGCGAAGGGTGTTGGGCGTCGGGTTGATGGCGCGGAGTCTGCCCTCGCGGATAAGCTGCCGGATGCGATGCTCCGTCATGTCGAGCAGCCGCGCGGCGGTCTTGACCTTGACGGCTCCCACGTCCGAGACGGGAGCCATCGCGCGAAAAGTCTCAACGGCGATGCGCTTCATGCGCGCGTCGAGCGCGGCGAGGATGGTGTCATCCCCGCCGGCTTCGATTGTTGATGCGTTGGCCTTACTCATGGCCGAATGCTCCCTTGCGCGGAGGACGGCTCCTACGTCCGAGGCGACGAGTTACACCCTCGCCGTCAACGACGTAGGGCAGCGCGTGACGACGCACGCCCGCCGCGCGGCAGATAGCGGAGCGCATGACGCCCCAGCGACTAAGTTGTTTTTGGAATTGACCGGCTTCGGTCTGTTGGGTTACTCTTGCCATGAATGCTACTCCTCAATTTCTCGTGCTGCTAACACGAAATTGAACATTTCGGCCCCGGCCCAAAGTCGGGGCCGAGGTGTTTCAGGCGGTCTCGCTTGAGACCACATCTCAAAAGCAGAAGGCGTAGTTAACGACCGGGCCGCGACTCCCGCATCAACTACGCCTTCTGCTTTGATCTCGCGCCCGGCGACGGAGGCGAGAATCCTAAGCAACCGCCGGTCGCGGAGAGCGACGGTTGCCGAAAAACCTTTTTGCGCTGAATTGTGCGGGCGGAAAAGTTATACTTGACGCGCGGGTGCGCGTTGACTAGGATTGCTTCTCCGTTGCACTAACAGCGACGGCACGTGAAGCTTGCGGGTGGCTCATTCTTTCGAGGGAGGGGCCGCCCCGCTTGCTTTTTGCGCCTTTGTGTTTTAGTCAAACATCAAATTGCGAGTGCATTATAACGCTCGGCTGCAACGTCCCGTCAAGCAGTTTTTCTTCTAATATATCAAATAGTTAAAGCGGAGGAATAAGGTCAAAATAAGGCGTCCGTTTTCGCTCCCGCTCCTCATCAAGCGGAGCTATTATTCGCGTTAAAGGCTTCCGTTTTTTAAGTCCGACCAATTGAGTCTCATCCGCTCTAGCATCTTCCGCAGCCCGTCGCCGGAGTCGGGAGCCTTCGCGCCATACTTCTGTTTGAGGGAGGAGGCGACGCGCGAATAGGTGCGTTCTTTCTTCGGCAGTGCGCGCATCTCCGTCAGGATCGCGCGCGCCAGCTCACCCCTTTGCCACTGGGGAGCGCGGCCCGCGCGTTGAATTTCGAACTGACGCAGCACGTTGTTGCGTGTTTGTTCGCTGTGAATCTTGGCTTGCTCCCGTAAGTCAATCGTCGAATCTATTTCGAGAGAATGTAAGGCATAGTGAATGACATCGTTCAAGGTGAGCACGGCTTCGCGGGCAAGTATCGCATTTAATTGTTGAGTGATCGGGTGGGCGAATAGCGTGTTGACGCGCGCCGCGAACTTTTGAAAAGTCACCTCGTCCTTGAACTGTTCGGCGGGGAGGTGGGTTGAGCCAATGAGGTCATGCTCAACCGGGCCGGTGAAGTATTCCAACCGGTGATGCACGGTGATCTTGTCGGTAGAACGCTCAAAGAAAAGCTGTACTTTTATCTTCACGGTGTGAGGTTGAGTTTTAATCTCGCTGGCGTTTTCGACTTGAGCGAGCTGCGCCTTCAGCCTCTCGCTTGCGGCGACGGCAGCCTCACTGCGGAGTCTTTTAGTTTTCCTGACTTGCTTCACGGCTTCCCTCTGCTAAACCTCCCCTGCTTTCAATTCGGTCCGCCAAGTCGCACAGGGTTACGACCTGTCCGCGCGTTAGCTAGACGTGCGTGAGGCGGGCCGAAGTAATAATCAGTCGCCCTTTGATTGCTGACCGGCGCATTAAGGCGCGAGCGTGGCTTGAACCGTTGAAAACAGGCTCTTATCGCTTCCCATCTTAGCCGCCGCCACGTCTTTGAAATCCACCCCGTTGAAAGTGCCAGTCCAGCGCGTCGCCAGCGGCGCGACCACTCGCGGCTGTGCGCCCTGAACGTCAATCCCCGCCATCTTCAACACGGCTTCAGCAGTGTCCACGTGCTCCGGCATATCAATCGTGATGTGAACGGCCCGCTTGCGGTAGTAACGCACCATCATCCCGTAAAGAGTCAGGCCGAGCTTCGCGCCTTTGATTTCGTAGTCGCGGAACTCGCCGGGCATCTGGTCGGGTTCGTTGGTGATCTTCGTCCTTTCTTTCGCCTTCCCGGTCACGGCCTCCACTTCCTTCGGCGTCCGTCCGATGATGGCAGGCACGTTGACGACTACGACGACGGGCGCGACGCTCCGGTTGGCGACGTTGGCGCTGGGGCTTGTGCAGGTGAGGGCGGCCAACAATGAAGTGATTAACAGGACGCCGATGCAGAGACGTTGCCGGCTCGCGCTCATCTCTTCCCGCCTTTCTTCTTGCCCGTAGAACGTCCTTTGCTGGCGCGCTTTTGCCCTGTGGCGCGTTTTCCGCTGGCGGAAGGTTTGACGGTAGCCTTTGGCCTGCCGGTCTGCGGCGGCGTAAACCGCTTCACGGACTCGATGGGGATTCGCCAGACAGGGCCGCGCTCCGTCTCTTCCCGCTCCGCGTCCTCGAAACGCCCGTCACGCACCCACTGTGCGACCGTGGGATAACTGACGACGATCCCGCGCCCCGCCAACAGTTCAAGCGCCTGCTTTGTGGTCAGCATCTTCATAGTCTGAACTTTATAGCACTCTATGGAAAATAATTCAAGAAATATCATAGTACGCTATTGACAGTAACCTCATAGCGTGCTATGATGATTTTCAGGTTAGGGCATCACTTGAAAGGACACCACGACGATGACGAACACAACGCACAACGAACTTCAGGCGGTCAAAAGGGAACTGGCCTTTATCGCCCGCACGCTTCAGAGCGGCCACCTTGACTTCGAGACGCTGGACGAGCTGTGCAAGTCCATCCGCGATGCCCGCGCCAGCCTTGAAGCGCACGAACTCAGTTTGTTGGATGAAGAGGCGGAGGGGGAACTTCTGGCCGCTTAAGCGGCGCGCATCCGGGGCGCGGCGGAAACACGCGCACAACTTCCCACGGAAAGGACGCAGAGACATGATTCAGATTCAAGGCCGCAACCAGTTCGAGAACGCCGCCCGCCGCGCCGCGCGCGAGCACATGATGGTGCGCCGCTACGAAACCGGATGCTATGAGGTCACGAACACCGCCAAAGGTCACGCCTACCTTGTGCGCTTCACTCGCCGCAACGGTCTTGTGTTCGGGCAATGCACCTGCAAGGCGGGCACGCCTGAGAATCACTGCCGCCCGCTCGTCTGCAAGCATCTGTTTGTCGCCGTCATCGTCCACAACGCCATCAACGCCGCCCGCCGCGCCGCCGCCGTGACGAGCGCGCCCGTCGCCGCTTGCGACCACGACGATCCTGATTGCGACTGGCGCAACTGGCAATAACAGCGAAAAGAACAGCGGCGCGTCCGGTCATCACTCGCGCCGCCAGCAATCAACCGCAACCACGAAAGGGAAGTGATGAATCGGAACGCGAAACCGCCGCGCCGCCCGCGCTGCCCCATCTTAGGTTTGCTTAGGTTTTAGTTTTCCTCAGTTCACACCACGTTGACCTGCTTCCCGCCCTCCGCCGCCACGTTGATCTGCACCTTTGGCGTAACGCGTGAGAGCTTCCGCACACGCGCCAGCGTCTCGCACGCGCGGTCAAACCTTTTCTGCGCCTGAGTCAGACGCTTTTCGATGTGCTCGACAGCGGCGTTAGTGTTGCTCGCGCACACCACACCGGAGTAGCGAATCTCCATCAGCGCGAGCCTGACCCAGCAGAGGCAGGCGTGGTCTATCAACGGCTTTTCGAGCGGCGCGGCTTCTCCGTACCCCAGCGCCTCGCGCATGTCGCGCAACTGCTCGCGCCACAGGAGCGACAGCCCATCGCCGACGATCTGCGCGTCCGCTTTGAGCACCACATCGGCGGCTGCCTGAAGCGGCGTCCTCAGTTCGCGCCACGGGGCAATGTCGGCTTCACGGCACGCGGACACCGCCTCACGAAAGCGTGCCACGTCCGACGCGGGCGCACTCGTCGTCCCGCGCACACTCTTGAACGCCTCGAAGAAAAGCTCAACCGCCTCGCGTTTGGCGTCGCGCTCACTTTTCGCTAAAGCCTTCGGCATACGTCACCCCGCCATCTGTTTGAGCATCGCCCGCGTGCGCGCCTTTGACGCGGCCTCGCGCTCGGCCTCCGCCTTCTGGCGCTCCGGGCGGGAGACGACTTTTTTAGCCGTCGGCATTTCGTTTCAACCTCCATTGCCCTTTGTGCTTGTGGTAGCCCGCCGCCTCTAACAGCGCGCGGGCCGCGCCTTCGGCGACGAGCCATGACCTATCAACCAACTCGTCAACGCGATCCTCTTGCGCCGCGCGGCGCAAGCTCTCACGCGACTGTGCGCGCTCTTGTCTTGCGGCTTCGTCGCGCGCGGCGCTGAGAGCGCCCGCCAGCCCACCCCCTTCATAGACGGAGAAGACGCGCCCGCCCCGCCGCACCTTGCGGTAGTAGTAGCGACTTCCGCCTCTCAACTCCCACGCCATTGTGCTACAAGTTTTCCGTTGCCCCGCTCCGGCGCTAATGCGGCCCTTCTACTATTACGCTGGGGCAAGCACTTTCTTATTCAAGCGTCCGAAGTCATAACCGCGCGCCTGCGCTTGGCCGCGAGGTAGTAGCCGCAGCCGAGCCGCGTGCGGGCGTCGAGCCGCTTCAACTCGCGCCAGTCGAGCGCGGCGAGCCGTTCCCACAGGGGCGCGGGTTCAAAGGGGCGCGAGCCGTCGGCCATCGCGCGCAACCGTTTGATCTCGTCGTCTTCGATCAGTCGTATTAGCATCGTCTCACTCGGCGCTCTTGATCTCAGCCGTTATCGTGTCGAAGTCGTCTGTGTTCATGGGGTCGTCTCCTGTGCGGCCTCACGCTTGCGCCGCTCATAGTCCGCCAGTGCGCGCCGCACCCTCTCGGACGTGACGGCAGCGAAGGCCGGATAATTGTGCCGCCGATGCCGCAAGAGCTTCTCCGCCCAGCGCGCGGGCTTGAACTTCGCCGAGGTGGTCTGTGTCTGGTCGCTCATGGCTGCAAATAGAAAAGCCGCCTCCGATGGTGTCGGTTCTTCCGACTTCATCGAATGCGGCCACGTCGTAAGCCTCACGAATGAAGCTCGCCCGTAGGGCCTGCTAAGTTTTATCAGTGCGAGGCGCTTTCTCTTCTAGTTCCAGATGCAGCACCCCGCCGTCGTTCGCGTGCATTATAACCCTGCCCGACGGCGCGTGCCCGAAAACTTCTCTGAGGAAGCGGGCGAGCCATGCGCGGTGCCGTGCATCGAGCGTGGCGCGGGTCTTCTGGATCGTCTCGACTTCGCGCTTCATGCCGCACCCCCTTCCGCTTTCAATTCGCCCCGCTGGTATTTTCTCGTGGTGCGCTGGCACAAATCCCACAACTCCGCGTCGGTCGCGCCGCCGTCATCGCCCGGCGCGCACCGCTCCGCGCGCACCCGCAGCATTTGCTGATAAAGGTCGGCGTCGTCGGTTGCGTAACCGTGCAGCCAGCGACCGCACGCCAAATCGCGCAGACCGTTGTTTCGCTCGCCGTCCGCGAAGTAGCGCGGCCCCGCACCGGCTTTTGCTTCCCGCCGCTCCTGAAAGTCAACCACTTTCGCGGGCGGGGCCGTCTCCTCCCGCGTCCATGCTTCCAGAAGGTGCACCGGCACCGGTTGCGGGTCAAACTCTCCCGCCAACTCATACCGCGCGCCGCTCGCATGAAGCGAGGGCGCGAGCACCACGTAGCCGCCCGTCGCGCGCGTGTCCAAGCCGGGGCCGATCTTGCCCGTCGTGTTTCGCAGTTCGACTCCTACGGACGTGATGTAGAAAAAATGGTCGCCGCCGCCGCCGGTCTTTTGTCGCGCCGTGTTGAGCCATTCCGAGCCGTGAACTTCGGCGAGGTCGAAGAGTGAAGCGTCGCCGCCGTGTCGCGGGTCGGAATCGAGTGCGACAAGGCGAGACGCGCCCCCCATTGCGCCCCCGATATTCGCGGAAGGCCAGCGCGTCCACCACGCGCGGATCGTCGCCTCGTCGGTTGTCGCTCCCGTGACGCCGTTCGGGTTGCGCGGGTGCTTCCCCTTATTGCCGCACTCGGAGCCGCAACCGTGTTTTTCGTTCTTACACCTTTTGCGCGTGCAGGTGCAGGTGCAAACGTCGTCGTAAACCTCATGTAAAGGAAAGACGGGCACGCCGGAGGCCGCCCACCACAAAGCCCACGCCAGCATGTCAGGTTCCGTATTTTCGTCGCTTTCGGTCTCCAAAATCCGCGAATTCCCCGCCATTTTTGGGGTAGCCTGCGTATCATTCTTGATACGCAGGGCAGGGGTTTCCGGGGCGTCGGCGGAGCCGGTCGGAACCTCCGGCGTGATACCCATATAAGTATTACCGTCCGCGTCGGCATCTTCATCCGTGTCGCCGTCCGTCGCCGCCTCGTCGGGCATGATCCAACTGCGCCGGGCTGGGGCGGTCTTGCGGCGCGAGTCGCGTATCTTGCGGATGTCGCGCTCGATCTCTTCAAGCCACAAATCGGCGTCGGCGTCGCGCTCCTCAATGCCGTCGGCGGTCTTCTCTAACAGTCGCACGACGGCGGCGCGCTGCTGCCGGGCATATTCTCCGGCGGGCAACGGCGTCGTGCTCTTCGACGGGCGCTCGTCTTCCTTCAGCGGCCTTGTGCGCGGCAACTCTTTTTTCAGCCGCTCGACTTCGGCGGCGAGGGCTTTGCCGGGATGCGCCTTGAGGCCCTTCTGTTCATTGCCACGCCACAGGTCGGAGGCCCGCGCCCGCTGCGCGGCTTCGTCGGCCTTCGGTTTGAGGTTGTCAATGATGGTCGTCGGCTTGCGTTTCGGCGTGCCGTCCGCATGGTTGCCGATAATCTCGCCGCCCTTGACGACATCGAACAACTCAAAGCCCGTTGTGGCTTGCCAGTTCAGAAGGTCATCAACCCAGCGGCGCACGCGCTGGCGGATAGCTTCATCCGTGCCGGTGAATTGAAGCTGCGCGCCGATGGTGAGATAGTCGCGGCTGAAAGGCTCGTAGGCGACGGAACCGCCGCCGTGCACGCCCTGCAAGGCGGAAATGAGATGGCGGACGTTCGGCGGCATCTCAACCCCTGTTTCTTCAGCGATGCGCGCGATGATGAGATTCTGCATGGCCTCGATGTTGGCGTGGTCGCGCCGTCGCCAGCGGGCATACTCTTCAGCCTTCGTGTTCTGGTAGGCGTGTGAGGCGCTCATTACGCGGCCCTCCGTTTCTGCCACGTCGGGCGGCGTGCGGCCTGCTCGCGCTCGTGCTGCTCGGCTGCTTCGGCGTGACGTGTGAGCGCCACGACCGCATCGGGGCTAACCCCCTCCGGCACTGGATAGCCGGGTCGCCAGCGCAGAGCCGCCGGGTCGAAGTAAGCGTGAACTCTTTGCCCCTCAGCAAAGATGGCGGCGGCGCGAGCGCCGGAAAAAGGCTGTCTCATCTTGCCCTTTCCCAAACAGCCACGATTGCGCGAAAATTGTGCGAACCTATTCGCACCTATTCGCGCGAGGGGGTCTCTAAGTGCTCTAAATCAGCGCCTCGGAAACCCCCTCCGAAGCTATTTGCGCCCACTCACACTACATGCTGTAAAAAGGTTGTAAAAACTGGCCGAGGTTGGTGGAACTGAAACAGTCGCGTGTTGATTGTACGCGCGACGCCGCCAAGTTGTTTAGCATCGGTTATAAATTCACCCGACGCTCTATCGCTCGTCGGCGACCACGTTTTTTTGTCCGTCGCTCTAACCCGTCGTCGCTTCCGACGTGAACAACAGCTTGATGAAGGGCGGCGCGATGAGCGTCGTGGCGACGGCCATGCAGAGGACGACGCCGTAGAGTTCCGGGCCGATGACGGCGAGGGCGAGTCCGATCTGCGCGACGACGACGCCGACCTCGCCGCGCGGCACCATCCCCATCCCGACCTGCGCCGCGCGCCGCCGCCCTAAGCTCCACGCGCCCGCGCCACAAGCGAAGAATTTCGTGGCGACGGCCACAAGCGTGACGATGATTGAGAGCGCGATGACCGACGGGTCGCGGAACACTTCGAGTTTGAGCTGCATCCCGATGTTGACGAGGAAGAAGGGGACGAGGAACTCGGTGACGCCGTTCGTCTGCCGGTGCATCATCTCGTTGCCTTCAGCCGCTTCGGCGAGCGCCATCCCGGCGAGAAAGGCGCCGATGATCGCGGCGACGCCGATGTACATGGCGGCGGCGGAGAGTCCGAGACAGAGGATGAGACCGAAGACAAAGAGCGAATGACCGACGCGCAGCGCCTCGACGCGCGGCGCGGCGCGTGTGACGACGGGCGCGCCGACGAAGGCCACGAAGAGCGTGAAGCCGATGGCGAGCGCGGCGGTCGTCCCGATCTCGATGAGGTCGAGGCTGCCCCCGGCGGTGCCCGACACGATGGCGAGGATGATGAGGCCGAGGATGTCGTCAATCACCGCCGCGCCGAGGATGATGCGCGCGGTCTCGGTGTTGAGCATCCCCATCGCCGAGAGCACGCGCGCCGTGATGCCGACCGAGGTGGCGACCATCGCCGTGCCGAGAAAGAGCGCCTGCACGTCGTTCCCGCCCCACGCGCGCATCAGCAGCCAGCCGCCCGCAAACGGCGCCAACACGCCGAGCACCGCGACCAGCGACGCCGTCTTTCCGACGCGCAGGAGCGCCGTCGGTTTCGTCTCCAGCCCGACATTGAAGAGCAGAAAGATGACGCCGATCTCGGCCAGCACGTTGGTAATCTCGGACGGCGCGATGAGACCGAGCAGGCTCGGACCGATGATGATGCCGGCCAGAATCTCGCCCGCCACCGCGGGCTGGCGTATCCGCTCGAACAGTTCCGCGAATAGTTTGGCCGCGACGAGCATGACGAACAGCGTCAAGATCACGCCCGCGCCTTCACCCGTCCCTGCCGCAAGAAGAAGTGTCATCCAGAGTCCATCACTCAAAACAAATTGCGAATGGTCGTCGTAGTATACGGCTTAATCAACCATCGGCTCCCGACTTTCAAACGAATTGACGGGAGGAGAAATGCCGGATTCAGCGAAGACTATTAACACGGAACTGAACGAAGACGCTACGAGCGAGCCGGCGCCCGGATTACTCAAGGCGATCTGGCAGGCTGTGCGCGGCACGCACCTCAACTACGACTACACCAGTGGCGACATCGGCCACGCCATCATGCTCCTCGCCGTCCCGATGGTCTTGGAGATGCTGATGGAGAGCATCTTCGCCGTCGTGGACGTGTTCTTCGTCGCGCGGCTCGGCCCCGAAGCGGTGGCGGCGGTGGCGCTCACCGAGTCGCTGATGACGCTTATCTACACGCTGGCGATTGGCCTCGGCATCGGCGCGATGGCGATGGTCGCGCGCCGCATCGGCGAACAAGACCACGCGGGCGCGGCGCGCGCCGCCGCGCAGACCATCGCGCTCGGCCTGCTCATCTCGACCATACTCGCCGTGTTGGGCGCCGCGTTCGCCCCGGAACTGCTCGCGTTGATGGGCGGGTCGCCCGCGGTGATCGAGCAGGGCGTCGGCTTCACGCGCGTGATGCTGGCCGGGAACGCTTCGGTCGTGCTGCTGTTTCTCATCAACGCGATCTTTCGCGGCGCGGGCGATGCGGCGATTGCGATGCGCGTGTTGTGGCTGGCGAACGCGATTAACATCCTGCTCTGCCCCTGCCTTATCTTCGGCCTCGGCCCGTTCCCCGAACTCGGCGTTACGGGCGCGGCGGTCGCGACGACCATCGGACGCGGGACGGGCGTGCTCTACGCCTTCTCGCGGCTGCTGCGTTCGGGCGGGCGCGTGCGTCTGACGCGCGCGAATCTGCGGCTGGAGCCGTCGGTCATGCTGCGCCTCATGCGTCTGTCGGGCACGGCGACTTTTCAAGTCTTCATCGGCATGGCGAGTTGGATCGGGCTGGTGCGTATCCTCGCGGGCTTCGGCGACGCGGCGCTCGCCGGGAACACCATCGGGATGCGGATCATCCTGTTCGCGCTGCTGCCATCGTGGGGAATGTCGAACGCGGCGGCGACGATGGTCGGGCAGGCGCTCGGCGCAGGCAAGCCCGAACGCGCGGAGAAGGCCGTGTGGCGCGCGGGCTTCTACAACGTGTGCTTCCTCGGCGCCATCGGGCTGCTCTTCGTCCTCTTCGCCGATCAAATCGTGAGCGTGTTTACGCAGGCCGCCGCCGGCCCCGAAGTGCAGCGCTACGGCGCGGACGCTTTGCGAATCATCGCTTGCGGTTTTCTCTTCTACGCCTACGGCATGGTCATCACGCAGTCGTTCAACGGCGCGGGCGACACGTGGACGCCAACCGTCATCAACCTCTTCGTCTTCTGGCTGTGGGAGATTCCGCTCGCATACATACTCGCCATTCACTTCGAGATGGGGCCGCGCGGCGTCTTTCTCGCCGTGACCATCGCCTTCTCGACGCTGGCGGTCGTGAGCGCTTACATTTTCCGCAAAGGACGCTGGAAGCAGAAAGTGGTTTGATAGTTGGGAGGTAGATCGAGAGGGATGGATGAGAGCGGTTTGCG
>JBGTBQ010000268.1:0-3593 GCA_041749275.1 Pyrinomonadaceae bacterium
GGCTGCCGCCGCGGACGCCGCCGCGACCGCGCGCGAACCGGTGCCGCTCCACCTCCGCAACGCCGTCACCCCGCTGATGAAGCGCGTCGGTTATGGCGAGGGCTACCGCTACGTCCACGATGACCCCGCCGCGCGCGCTGAAATGCAATCGCTGCCTGAAAGTTTGCGAGAGAGAAAATATTGGGAAGAAGAGAAGCGAGAAGCCGGCAGTCGGAAGCCAGAATAAAAGCAGCGTCTTCATGCTGACTGCGGTCTTCCGACTTTTGACTACTGTTTATGAGCATAGAGAAGTCTGACAAAGAACTAGCCTTTCTGCACGACCTGTATGTGGCGCCGGACTGGGGCGAGAGGTTCGCGGCGCTATTCGACGAGCACGTGAAACTGCCGAAGGAGGGCCACGCGCTGTACGTCGTGTCGGGCACGGGCAGCCATGCGCTGGCGTTGAAGGAACGGGCCGGCAGCGACTTGACCTTGATCTGCGTTGACGAGAGCGAGGAGCGGCTTCAGTTGGCTCGCGCGAAGGCCGAAGCGGTCAGTGAGACCGGCGCGGAGTTTCGCCACGCGCAGCTCGAAGCGCTCCTCTTTGACGACGAGCAGTTCGAGTTGGTCGTGGGCGATGTCTCGATGATTGCGCCGGAGCGGCTGCCGGAGGTGCTCGCGGAGATGTCTCGCGTCGCCGCGCCGGGCGCCACGGTCGCGTTGGTCGTCGCTACCTCTTCGAGCTTCGGCGAGTTCTTCTCCGTCTACTGGGAAGCGCTCTCAAACACCGGCCATCTCGAACAGGCCGCCGGAGTCGAATCGCTTATCAAGGAGCAGCCGTCCATCAGCGACGTGGAGGAACTGGCCGCGCGCGAGGCGCTTGAGGAGGTTCAATCGTGGACGCGGATTGAGGAGTTCAACTACGCCAACGGCGACGAGTTCCTGAGCGCCCCGCTCGTCCGCGACTTCCTCAGCCGCGGGTGGCTCGAATCGCTCCCCGGCGAAGCGGCGCGCGCCGAGGTGCTCCGCGAAGTCGAGCGCATCATTGACGAAGACCGACACGAAGCCGAGTTCTCACTCTCCATCAAGGCGACGATTGTAGTTGGACGCAAGGCAGAGTAAGGCAGGGGCGAGAGGCGAGGGACGAGAAGCGAGAGGCGGGGGACGAGAGGCGAGGGACGAGAGGCGAGAAGCTGGTGTAGAGCTTGGCTCTTTCACTAGCCTCTCACCTCTCACCGCTCGCCTCTCTTGTTAACGCGGCCTGTTGACCGTGAACTTGTCGGCGGCGAGTTCTTCGTCGCGCACGCGGTCGGCCTCGCCTTCGCGCAGGCGCTCGCGGCGGGCGGCTTCGATTTGGCGGTCGTCGTCCTCGCCCTCAGCCACGCCCTTCTTGAACTCGCGGATGCTCTTGCCCATGCCCTTGGCGAGTTGCGGCAGGCGCGTGCTGCCGAAGAGCAGCAGCAGGATAACGAGGATGATGATGAGTTCGGTCATTCCGATATTCGGCATAGTCTTTAAGTCCTTTCGCCGTCCGAGTCGCGGCGGTCAAGCAATCGGTCGCGCGTCGCCGCTCTATTCGTCCCGGCCCGATTCGTAAAAAAGATACTTGCGCCAAGTCTCATCGGCCCGTCCGAGGTAACGCATGATCTGGCGGTTGACGTGCAGCGAGAAGCCGCGCGGCCTACGCACCAGATGCATGTGCGCCTCTTCGGGCGTGCGGCTGCCCTTGCGATGATTGCAGCGCTTGCAGCAAGCGACCAGATTATCCCACGTGCTCTCGCCCCCACGCGAGCGCGGCAGCACGTGGTCGAGCGTCAGGTCGGAAGGCGCGAATTGCTTGCCGCAATACTGGCACGTCGAATGGTCGCGCAGCAGGATGTTCTTGCGCGAGAGCGAGCGATTCTTGAAGGGGATGTGGATGTACTCTGTCAGACGGATGACCGAAGGCGCGTGCAGCGTAATCCTCGCCGAGTGGAGCATGTGGCCGTTGTGCTCCTCCATGCGGGCGATGCCTTTGAAAATCATCACCACCGCACGCCGCTCGGTGCAGACGTTGATTGGCTCGTAAGAAGCGTTCAGGACTAAAACACGTCCGGTCATATTGCTTTGAGATATTACGTGACGCCGCGAAGCCGTGACAAGTGACAAGTGACGGGTGGCGAGGTTAATTCTTCATAAACGCTCATCCTCCATGGTTTACCCGCCGAGGTTTCTGAACCGGTCAGTGGCCTCGATGAGGGCGCTGACGGTGCCCGGCTCGGTGGCGGAGTGGCCGGCGTCGGCGATTGTTTGGAAGTCGGCTTCGGGCCACGCGCGGTGCAGTTCCCACGCGCTCTGTATCGGACAGACCACGTCATAACGCCCCTGCACGATGACGGCGGGGATGTGGCGAATTTTCCCGACGTTCTCGATGAGATAGTTGTCGGTCGGGAAGAAGGCGTTGTTCATAAAGTAGTGGCACTCGATGCGCGCGAAGGCGAGCGCGAACTCCGGCTCCTCGAACTTCTCGATGATGGCGGGGTCGAAGAAGAGCTTTGAGGTGCTGCCCTCCCAGACGCTCCACGCGCGCGCGGCTTCCAATCGCACGCTTTCGTCTTCGCTCGTCAGCCGCCGGTGGTAGGCGCTCACGAAGTCGCCGCGCTCCTCTTCGGGGATGACGGCGATGTACTTCTCCCACACGTCCGGGAAAATCCAGCTCGCGCCCTCCTGATAGAACCAGTGAATCTCCTTCGGGCGGCACAGAAAGATGCCGCGCAGGACGAGCGCACGCACACGTTCCGCGTGCGTCTGCGCGTAAGCGAGCGAAAGAGTGCTGCCCCACGAACCGCCGAACACAACCCATTTCTCAATGCCGAGATGTTCGCGCAGTCGCTCGATGTCGTCCACAAGATGCCACGTCGTGTTCTCTTCCAGTTCCGCGTGCGGCGTGCTCTTCCCCGCTCCGCGCTGGTCGAAAAGTACGATGCGGTAGGCCGCCGGGTCGAAGTACTGCCGGTATTCGGGCGGGCACCCGCCGCCGGGGCCGCCGTGGAGAAAGACGACGGGTGTTCCTTCGGGGTTGCCGCACTGTTCGTAATAAAGCGTGTGGACGGGCGAGACGGGCAACATCCCGTGGTTGTATGGCTCAATCGGCGGATAGAGTTCTCTCATGCGCGACATCATACAGAGGTCGAGGGGGTAGTGACCAGTGGTCGGTTGGCCGGTGGCCGGTGAGTGCGCCAAGAGAAGTTTGGCAACGGAATGAAAGACCGGCTTGTGGCTGGGAACGCAAGCGTCCCGGCGGCGCAGGCGTCCCGCCCGCGCTCCCAACCGCGCGTTGACGCTAAACCCTCACGGCCCGCGCGACGGTGAGGACGAATACTTCTCGCGCCCCGGCTGCGCGCAACGCCTTCGCACAAGCGGAGACGGTCGCGCCCGTCGTGAACACGTCGTCAACGATGAGGACGCGCTCGCCTTCAATCAATCGCGGGCGGACGACGCGAAAGGCGTCTTCGACCGTCTCGCGCCGCGCCCGTGCGTCCATCCCGGCGCGGTGGCGCTCGGTGTGCGTGACGCGGACGAGGCTCCACTCGTCGAGCGGCAGACGCGCACGTGCGGCGAGCGCGCGGCCCAGC
>JBGTBQ010000269.1:0-21356 GCA_041749275.1 Pyrinomonadaceae bacterium
CGCCTCGCGCGAGACGCGGCTGATCTCGCCGAAGAGAAACTGATCCGCGACCAGATCGCCGACAACCAGTATCCGCCGCTCAGGGAAAGAGCCGACGAGCGTTTCCAGTTCCTCAAGCGGCGATGTGCGTTCCGAGTTCATAGATGTTGCGGATTGAATTGCGTCGCGTCAGCAACGCCGAGTAAGAGGGCGGTTCATCCGTCGCTGCCGCGACGCGCACAAGCTCCCGTCCTGTTCCCGGCCTTTCAAGGCCAAGCTCAAGTCAACCACCGCTACGCGGCGGAGACACACGGATCAGCCACATGAATTGCCTGCAACTCATCCCTCATCCCTCATCCCTCATCCTTCATCCTTCATCCCTCATCCCTCATCCTTCATCCTTCATCCCTCATCCCTCATCCCTCATCCCTCATCCCTCATCCCTCATCCTTCATCCTTCATCCCTCATCCCTCATCCCTCATCCCTTTTCGTTATCGCTCTGACTGCTTCAAGCAAATTCTCCGCGACAAGGTCGGGCTGATGTTTCCATGCATCTCGCTGGTGCTCCCACTCGCCGCGCCCGTAGCCTGAGAGCACGAAGGCGGCGCGGGCGCCCGCGTTGCGCGCCAGTTCCGTGTCGCTGTAACGGTCGCCGACCATCCAACATTCCGCGAGGTCTAAACCGAATTCCTCCGCCGCGCGAAAGAGCAGGCCGGGCTTTGGCTTTCGGCAGTCGCAGTTCTGCCGGTAGGGCGCTTCGCCCACGCTCGGATGGTGCGGGCAGTAGTAAATCGCGTCGAGCCGTCCGCCGCCGCGCGCAAGCTCCGCCGTGAGTGAGTTGTGGACTTCGCCGATTAACTCTTCCCTGAAATACCCACGCGCGACGCCCGCCTGATTCGTGACGAGGATCGCCAGCCAGCCGGTCTGATTTAAAGTTCGAATCGCTTCCGCCGCGTAAGGGAAGACGCGATAACGCGAGACGTGATTGACGTAGCCGACCTCTTCGGAGATCGTCCCGTCGCGGTCAATGAAGACCGCGCGCCGCTTCGTCGTCATCGCACGACCTCCGACGCCGCGTGACGCGCGAGTATCTTCGTTGCTCTCATAAATACTTCTTGCGGTGTGATGGCGGTCATGCAACGGTGGTCAATCGGGCAGTCGCGCAACATGCACGGCGCGCAGTCGGGCGGCTGGCGGACGACCTCCGACGTGTCAGAGAAGGGTCGTGTTGTCACAGGGTCGGTCGGGCCGAAGATAACGACGACCGGGCGCCCGACGGCTGCCGCCAAGTGCGCCGGCCCCGTGTCGTTCGTGACGAGCAGGTCGCACAGGCCGAGCACGGCGGCGGATTCTTCAAGCGTCGTCTCGCCGGTGAGGAGGATGGGGCGGGAGCGCATCTTCGATACCACTTCGTCCGACACTTCGCGCTCCTCTCGCGCGCCGATCAGCAGCACCTCCGCGCCGGCCTCTTCGATCAGCATATCGGCCACAGCGGCGAAGCGTTCGGCGGGCCAGCGCTTCGCGCGGCTGTTGGTCGAACCCGGACACAGCGCCACGAGTGGGCGGTCGGGGCGCACGCCGCGCGCCTGAAGCAATGCGCGGGCGGCGCTCTTTCGCGCGCCTGAAATATCGAGTTGCGGTTGAAGGGCGCGCGCTTCGATTGCCGACGCGCCGGAGAGCATTCGCTCAAGCTCGGCCACGATCTTGAGATAGTAAAAAACTTCGTGACGCCGACCGCGCCATTCGGGTGTCGGTATCGGATGCGACAGAAGCAAGCGCCGACCGTCCGTCGTGTAACCCACGCGGAAGGGGATGCGTGCGGCGAAGGCCACAAGCGCGGGCTGGAAGGCGTTAGGGAAAAGAATGGCAAGGTCGAAACGTCCGGCTCGCCATTCTCTTGTCTGTTGAAGAAACGCACGCGCGCCGCGTGACGCGCCGTCAATGATGAGCAGGTCGTCAACGAAGTCAGCGTCCGCGAAGATGCCTTCCGCCCACGCGCGCGTCGCCAGCGTGAGATGCGCGTCGGGCAGCACGCGCCGCAATTCGCGCAGCGCGGGCACGGTCATCACCGCGTCGCCGACCCAGTTCGCGCCGCGCACGACCACGCGCTTTATCTTCTCTGGTTGAGTATATTGGCGTTTCACGACAAGACGACGGCGCAGAAAACCGGTTAAGGATGCCCGACTAATCTACCGTTCTCAACGGCTTCTTTTATTGCATTGAGCATGTTTGTTAACTCATCAGGAGATATATCAATTGCATTAACGAATTGTCTGTTGCCAAGCATAACTCTCCTAGTAACACGTTCAAAGAGAGTCCTTCCTGAAGAAAAGGTAAGGGCAGGAAATTCAGTATATGAGATGAATTTGGGGGTTCGAATTGACTTAAAAAAGGATGTGAAATAAATGCCATTGCTCCCGAACAGCATATAATCATATGTCGGAGGCCCTAGTTCGATGAGACAAAGGATATTTTCTTCTTTCGGAACCCCACAAATCTTTCTAGCTTTTGAAAGAATGTCCGGCGGAATATTCGGAGTTCGAGAAAGTCCAAACCCGTAGTAATTCAGAAGGATATTGAATATCTCGATTTCCTTGGACGAGAGGCTCTTAAAATTGTGTAAGTCATCAGGGCTGGGTGCGTTCAGGTTTTTTGCGCCGAGAACTTTAAGCAGCTTCTTCCACTCCCGAATATGGTCACTAGGATTAGTCCAATCAACCCTTATCAGGCCATCAATTCCAACCGGAATATTAGTTTTCCTGTATAGTATTGGTATCAGCCGTGACTCTATCCCAGCAGGATCGCGCCGCTGTAGCATGTTCCTTTCGTGGGTAGTAAATCTGTTACCTTCGATGTAATCTGGGCTAATAATGCAGACTCCTCTCCGAGACTCAGTGCCGGCTCGCTCCATTTCAGCAAGCACATCTCTCCCCGGCACGAAGTCGTAAACATCAAGACATACGCGCAGTTTAGCGTTTATTAAAGCAGGGAAGAGATGGTCTCGAACCCATGTTTGGTCAGGTTCAACCCATCGATAACTTATAAATATGTCATAAGTGAATCCATCTTCATTATTCATTCAGGTCTCCAATCTCTCGCTGCTTCAAAGTAAGCTTCTCAATCCATCTTCCATTCCGATTTCAGGTTGCCAGCCGAGTTCGTCGCGCACGCGCGTCAAATCCGAGACGTAGTTGAACGGCACGGGGTCGGGGAGTCGCGCCGCATCGTCGAAGACAGGTTCGATCTCGACAAGGCGGCTGATGGTTTCGATGATGCCGCGCAGAGTGGCGGCATTCCGTCTCCCGCCGCCGAGATTATACAACCCCGCGCGACGCGAAGAGTCCGCGAAGGCGCGGCAGGCGCGGGAAAAGTCGTCAACATGGAGGATGTCGCGGATGGGAGCGCCGCCGGCGGGGAGGCGGATGGGGCGTCGTCGTTTCAAGGATTCGACATAATGCGTGACGAAGCCCGACTCGTTGCCCTCGCTCGGTCGCGCGTAGACAGTCGAGAGGCGAAAGATGCAGGCGCGCAAATCTCGACGGCTGGCGTAATATTCGACGTAGCGCTCGCCCAACAGTTTCGACCATTCGAGCGCGGTCTGGCCGCAATAATCGGTCGGGCAGTTTTCAGGCGCCTCGTCGTAGCTCGCGGCGTGCGAGCCGTACACGTCCTTCGTCGAGGCATAGATAAAGACCGCGCCGGGCCGCGTGTGGCGGAGCAGGTTCGCTGTTCCTTCGGCGTTCGTGCGAAAGCAGCTTTCGGCGGCTTCGTCGCGCTTGTCGAGCAGCGCCGCGAGGTGAATCACCACATCGTAATCCGCGACCGTCGCGCAGTCGTACTCGTTCGTCACGTCGAACCCGGACCGGCGCGAAAAATCATCCGCGTCGAAGAATCGCCGAACGTGCGTGCCGAGATAGCCGCTCCCGCCTGTGACTAGAATCTTCAAGGTAAAGATACGACCTTATCGCTCTCCACGCGCCAGCGTCCCCAACTCCGCGAGCGACTCGGCGCGACCGATGGCGATGAGCATGTCGCCGACCATGATCTCGGTGTCGCCCGAAGGGTTGAAGATCATCTCGCCGGAGGCGCGGCGGATGGCGGCGATGACCACGTCGAGCCGGGAGCGGATGGTCGTGTCCTTGAGCTTCAACCGGGCGAGCGCGGAGGCTGGCGCGACTTCGACCTGCTCGAAGCCGAGGTCGAGGTTCTCGGCGGTGATCGAGTCCATGAAGTCGGCGATGGCCGGTTTTAGAAGCGCCTGCGCCATGCGGTGGCTGCCGATGATGGTGGGCGAGACGACGCGGCTCGCGCCGGCGCGAATCAGTTTCGGCTCGGCCTGCTCCTCGACCGCGCGGGCGACGATGTGCAGGTTGTGATTGAGGTCGCGCGCGATGAGGACGACATAGAGGTTGTCGGCATCGTCGGGCAGACAGGTGGCGAGGGCGAGCGCGCGTTCCACGCCGGCTTCGCGGAGCGTCTCTTCGAGTGTCGCGTCGCGGACGAGCAGCGGCGCGGGTAGTGAGTTGAGCGCCTCGGCCTTTTGCGGGTCGCTTTCGATGACGACGAAGGGCACGCCTGCTTGCTGCATCTCGCGGATGATGCGCCGGCCCACGCGCCCCGCGCCGCAGATGATGTAATGGTCTTTGAGCTTGTTCATCACGCGCTGCCGCCTTCGCTCGCCGAGCGTGGCGAGAACTTCAGATTGGACGAGCGCCTGCACGGCGGTTGATAGCAGATAACCGGCGGTGCCGACGCCCAGCACCATGAAGAAGATCGAAAAGTTTCGCCCCCACGGCGAGAGCGGCAGCGGCGGCCCATAGCCGACGGTCGTCACCGTCATAATCACCATATACAGGCTGTCGGCGAGCGACCAGCCTTCGATAAGCATGAAACCCAGCGTGCCCAGCGCCACCACGCTCGCCAGCGCGAAGAGCGAGGAGGCGAGGCGTGTGCGGAGGCGTGCGGGTGGATTGATGACAGGAGGCATCGAACCGCGTGTGACCGTGGGAGCATCGAAACAGCGTCCGAACGTTAGCGAAAGGCCGGCGCGCGTGTCAAATAAGCATGGACAGTTCGGACTTGAACAGTTTAAAGTTTTCGCGTGGAGCTGATGATGGTGAAGTGAAAGTTATTTGAAGACTCTGCATCAATCCGCCGCGTAGCGGCGTCTGAGTTTAGCTCGGCCTTTCAAGGCCGGGCTAAAGTCAACCGCCGCTACGCGGCGGAGGCAGGTCAGCGGTCTCCCGATTGATGCAGCACTTCAGTTGTCTAACTCAATACACAACACACAACACACAACACACAACACACAACACACAACACACAACACACAACACTTCTCTATGGCTCTTCGTCACCCACCAAAAGGCTACGTGCCGCCCGCCGCGAAGAGGCGCGGGGGCCGCATCGTCAAGTTTCAGGAGCCGGAGGCCGGGTTCTTCCGCCGCTGGCTGCGACGGCTCACGCGGCCCGTCGTCATCCTTCCAGTGGTCTTCCTGACTGCCGCCATCTTCGGCGTCCTCGGATATTATTACTACGTCTTCTCGGCGCGCATTGACCGACTGCTGCGCGGCGAGGTCTTCACGCGCACCGCCGGAATCTACGCCGCGCCGCAACAGTTGCGCGCGGGCGAGAACATCGCCATCGAAGACCTCGTGGCGCGTTTGAGGCGAGCCGGTTACGTCGAGCGGGCGCAGCAAGCAGATGATTTGCGCGGTCGCTACGCGGTGAGCGGCGCGACGGTCGAGATCGAGCCGAGCAAGGACTCGGTGATTGACGGGAGCCGCCAGTTTCCGCGTCTGCGCGCGCAGTTCGAGAAGGGCGGGAAAAAAGTCGCCGGCCTCGTCAACCTCGAAGGCGGCGCGCGTTTACAATCCGCATGGCTTGAGCCGGAGCAGATCAGCAGCGTGACGGGCGCGCAGCGAGAGAAACGCAAAATCATCGGCTTCGACGACATCCCCGAACACCTCCGCAAAGCCATCGTCGTCACCGAAGACCGCACCTTCTTCGATCACTACGGCATCAACTTTCGCGGCATCCTGCGCGCACTCATCCGGCGTTACGACTCCGACCCCGCCTCGCCCATCGCGCGACAGGGCGGATCGTCCATCACGCAACAACTCGTCAAGAACCTCCTGCTCTCGCCGGAGCGCTCGCTGCGGCGCAAGGTCGCCGAGGCGTACATGTCTCTCATCATCGAGACGCGTCTCTCGAAGAATGAAATCTTTGCGCTCTACTGCAACGAGGCTTATCTCGGACAGCGCGCAGGCTTCGCGGTCAAGGGCTTCGGCGAGGCGAGCGAAGCCTACTTCAACAAGGATGTGACGGCGCTCACACTGCCCGAATCGGCGCTGCTCGCCGGACTCATCCGCAGCCCGAACCGCTACAATCCTTACCGTCATAAGGAAGTCGCCACCGAGCGCCGCAATCAGGTCTTGAAGTCAATGGTCGAAGCCGGCGCGATTACGGAGGTCGAAGCGGCGCGCGCGATGGCGACCGAGTTGAAGGTCGCGCCGCAGCGCGGGCGGATTGACGTTTCGGAAGCGCCTTACTTCGTTGACTACGCGCAGCAACAGCTCACGGACTTGTTGGCGGATACCTCCGCCGCGGATCGTCTCCGCATTTACACGACGGTTGACATGGAGTTGCAGCGCGCGGCCTACGCGGCGGTCGTCAAGCAACTCGCCGCGCTCGATAAGATACAGGCCAAGCGTTTCCCGGCGGGCACTTTGCAGGCCGCACTCGTGGCGATGAACGCCGAGACGGGCGAGGTGGTGGCGATGGTCGGCGGGCGCGACTACGAGAAGAGCCAGCTCAACCGCGCGACCGATGCGATGCGCCAGCCCGGCTCGGTCTTCAAGCCATTCGTCTATGCCACCGCGCTCAACACGGCCTTCGACCCCATCCCGCGCGTCATCACCGCGGCGAGCATGTACGAGGACAAGCCGAAGACTTTTCAGACGAACGGGCAGGAGTACTCGCCCGGCAACTTCGGCGAGCAGTATTCAAACCAGAGCGTCACCGTGCGCGACGCTCTGGTGCGGAGCCTGAACGTGGTGACGGTCGAGGTGGCGCAGGACGTGACCATCGGGCGCGTGATGAACATGGCGACGAAGGCCGGGTTGCCGAAGCCGAAGCAGAACTATCTCGCGCACGCGCTCGGCACGAACGAAGCGACGCCGCTTCAGGTCGCATCGGCCTACACAGCCTTCGCGCAATCAGGGACGCGCGCGACGCCCGTCGTCATCAACCGCGTCACGACCGGCGGGGGCCGGACGGTCGCCGCGCCGACGACGCAGAAGAACGAAGTGATGCGCCCCGAAGTCGCTTACGTGATGACCTCGTTTATGAAGGACGTGGTGAATCGCGGCACGGCGGCGAAGGCGCGCGCGCGCGGCTTCAAGGCCAACGTCGCCGGGAAGACCGGCACTTCGCGCGATGGTTGGTTCGCGGGCTACACGCCGCATCTCGTCTGCGTCGTCTATGTCGGCTTCGACGACGGCACGCAGCTCGGCATGACGGGCGGCGACGCGGCGCTTCCCATCTGGGCCGACTTCATGACCGCCGCGCTTCAGGCGCACCCCGAATGGGCGGGCGACTGGCAGATGCCCGGCGGCGTCGAACAGGTCGAGATTGACGCTGAGACCGGCGCGCTGCCCACGGAGAATTCGACTGTTACGCGCACGGAGCTTTTCATCGGCGGCACCGCGCCCACCGCGCCGAGCGAGGTGCCGACCGATGACACGGAGATGACGGATTGGACTATGACAGGCGAAGGTGAAGGCGTCGCGCCCCTGCCCACGCCGGACGCCCTCATGGGGTCGCCGCTGCCCGAAGCGTCGCCGCCCACGCGTCCGCGCGTCGGCTCGAACGCGAACACGGGCGATGCGGCGCCGGGTGATTCGACGCGGCTCACGGGAACCGTTACGCTCGACATAGACCCGACGACCGGCTTCATCGCCGTCGAGACCTGTCCCGTCATCCGCACCAAGACCTTCGCCATCGGCGCCGAACCGCGCCGCCGCTGTGGCCCGCAGTATCACACCGGGCGCGACATCATCCCTTCGGAGACTCGTCCGCGCCGCGTCTCGCCGTGACGTGCGGCCACGGAAATCCGCTCGACATATTTACCGCCCGATAGTCCTTCGGCGGCAACCATTTTCTCTCACGGGCCGTATACACACGTCCGCGGTAATCAGACCGAATGGAGATAAACTAAATGCGTCCAACCTATCGAACGGAAATCCTCTGGCGCGGATTCGCCGCCGCGCTCCTGACACTTTCACTTCTTGCGACGCCCGCCCTCGCGCGGCAGGGCGGAGCGGCGGCTCCGGCGAAGTCCACCGCCGCGACGCTGACCGCCGCCGAGCGTGACGCGCTCGCGCGTGTCCGCGTCGAGACTATCCGCGAAGTGACGACCACGCTTTCGTCGAAGGAGATGGAAGGGCGCGGCACCGCACAGCCGGGCGGCGACCGCGCCGCGAAATACCTCGCCGAAAAGTTCGCCGCCTACGGACTGAAGCCGCTCGGCGACAACGGGACATATCTTCAGGCGGTCAAGTTCAGGTCGCATCAGGTGCTGCCCGAAAC
Organism: Pyrinomonadaceae bacterium; assembly: GCA_041749275.1. Taxonomy (GTDB): domain Bacteria; phylum Acidobacteriota; class Blastocatellia; order Pyrinomonadales; family Pyrinomonadaceae; genus JBGTBQ01. The sequence continues at coordinate 8,570 of JBGTBQ010000269.1, forward strand.
TTCGGTGAAGGTTGGCGACGCGGCTCTCACACACGGCGATGACTTCATTCTTCCGCCGCCGTTCACATTTGAAGAGGCGGACGTGACAGCGCCCGTCGTCTTCATCGGCTATGGCGTGACTTCCACGGAGCTAAAGCGCGACGACATCGGAGCGCTCGACCTCAAGGGTAAAATCGTCGTCATGCTCAGTGGCCGTCCGACGAACGTAGATGAGGCCACATGGAACAAGGCGAGTGGCGGGCAGGCGAAGGTGCTCGGCCTCTTTGGGCGCGGCATCGCCGGTCTCGTCATCGCCAACATCGGGAGTCCGCGGCAACCCTTCCCGGTCATCGCCAACTATCTTTCGCGCCGGCAGGTCTCGCTCGCCGGCAGCCCCGTTCCGCCATTCAAACTGCCGCCCACGCTGCTCGTGAGCGACGCCGCGATGGAGAAACTTTTTGCCGGAGCGGGCGCGACTTACGCGCAGACGTTGGCGAAGGCCGCGACCGGCGAAGCGGTCTCGCGCGAATTGGGTAAGGATGCGGTCATTCATGTCCGCATCAAAAAGGAAGAGGGGACGGGGAGCAATGTCGTGGCCTTGCTCGAAGGCTCTGACGCGAAGCTGAAGGAAGAAGCCATCGTCTACTCCGCGCACTACGACGCTTACGGCATCAGCGCGACTGGCGTCATCTATCCCGGCGCTGCCGACAATGCGCTCGGCACTTCGATGATTGTCTCCATCGCCGAGGCGCTCTCGAAGGTTAACCCGCGCCCACGTCGTTCGGTCATCTTCCTCGCGGTGACGGGCGAGGAGTACGGTTTGCTCGGCGCGAAGCACTGGGTCAACAACCCGACGTGGCCGATTGAAAAAGTCGCCGCCAATATCAACCACGACAGCGCGGGGACTGAAGTTTACGCGCCCGTCAAGCGCGTCGTCGGCTGGGGGCAGGAGCATTCGAGCCTCGGCCCCGTCTTCGAGGATGCGGTCGTCGCAACGGGCAACATCGTCACGCCCGACCCGGTGCCGGAGGAGAATGCGTTCCTCCGTTCCGACCACTACGAGTTCGTGAAGAAGGGCGTGCCGGCGATCATGCTGATGGGCGGCCCCGCCGGCGAACCAGCCGTCTGGGTCGAGCGCCTGAAGAAATGGATGGAGACCGACTACCACTCGCCGAAGGATGTCGTCCTGCCCGACTGGGACTGGAGCGGCCCGCGCACCCTCGCGCAGGTCGGCCTCCTCATCGGCCTGCGCGTCTCAAGCGCCGAGGCCGCCCCCGCGTGGCTCCCGTCCTCGCGCTTCAACAAGCCGCGCGGCGCGGGCGCACAGACGCCGCGCGCGAATTAGCTACGCACGAGGGCCAGTGCTCGTTTTAACTGAGGTGACGAAGTGTGCGTCCCTGATTGCACTTGATAGCCGCGGCGACGATACTCTCTCCGAAGCCTTTTAAAGACTCTTCAGGCAGACAACGCTGCCTGAAGAGTCTTTAATATTGGCTTGCAATTGTGTGCGACCGTTTAGAGGCGGGCGATGCCCGCCGTCTCAAGTTGAACCGGCGGGCATTGCCCGCCTCTAAACGGTCGTTGATGCAGTCGCATCCAATTGCAAATTGCTATAAGTTCCGCTTCATGTAGAATCTGTGTGAACAAACCGCACAAGCAGACGGCAGTCCGTGGAGTCAAGGTCGTGACGGGTAAAACTATCGTTCGGAACAACGTGAAGGTCTTCGGTCGGGGCGCGCAGCCGATGCTGTTCGCACACGGCTTCGGGTGTGACCAGCACATGTGGCGTTTCGTGACGCCGGCATTCGAGGATGAATACCGCATAGTCCTTTTCGATTACGTCGGTTCGGGAAAGTCTGACCTACAGGCGTACAGCCCTGAGCGGTACGGCAATCTCGACGGCTACACGCAGGACGTGCTCGACGTGTGCGCCGAACTCGATCTGAAGGAGATCATCTTCGTCGGCCACTCGGTGAGCGGGGTGGTCGGGATGCTGGCTTCCATCCGTGAACCAGAAAGGTTCGACCGCCTCATCCTCGTCGGGCCATCGGCTCGCTACATCAACGACCCGCCCGACTACATCGGCGGCTTCGAGCGCGCGGACATCGTCGGGCTGCTCGACATGATGGAGAAGAACTACATCGGTTGGGCCAATTTTCTGGCGCCCGTCGTGATGAAGAATCAGGAGCACCCGGCCTTAACGCGCGAGTTGGAAGAGAGCTTTTGCTCCACCGACCCGAAGATCGCGCGGCGGTTTGCCGAAGCCACTTTCTTCTCGGACAACCGCGATGATCTCTCACAGGTAACCATCCCCTCCCTCATCATGCAGTGCTCAGAGGACGCCATCGCGCCGCTCGAGGTCGGTCAGTACCTCCACCGCCACCTGCCCCAAAGCACGTTGAGCGTATTGCAGGCTACGGGGCATTGCCCGCACATGAGCCACCCGGAAGAGACCGTTCGTGTGATTAAGGAGTATCTCGTCGCCGCGCGCTCTGCCTGAGTGGTTTGCCGGGGCATGTATCTGATGGACGACCTGCTCAACACAGCGCCGTGTGGTTTCCTGTCATTCGCCGACGACGGCAGGATCATCCTCATCAACGCCACGCTGCTCGACCTGCTCGGATATGAGGCCGACAAATTGGCGGGGAAACATATCGAAGCTCTCCTGCCGGTCGCCAGCCGCATTTTCTATCAAACGCATCTCTTCCCGCTCCTCAAACTTCACGACCGGGTGGACGAGGTCTACTTCTCGCTCCGCTCTCAGGACGGGGTGGAGATACCCGTGCTCGTCAACGCGGTACGCCGGGAGCGTGCGGGCGTCGTCGTCAACGAGTGTGTCCTGATGCACATGCGCCAGCGCAATCAGTATGAAGATGAGATTCTCGCGGCGAAGCACGCGGCGGAAGAGGCGACCCGCGCCAAGGACGAATTTCTGGCGATGGTCTCGCACGAACTGCGTACTCCGCTGACGGCCATCCTCGGTTGGGCGCGCATGATACAGACGGGGAGACTGGACGCTTCGACAGTGATGCGGGCCATGTCTTCGATAGAGCGGAACGCTGAATCACAGAACCAATTGATCGGGGACTTGCTGGATTTTTCGCGCATTATTTCCGGCAAGATGAGGCTCGATGTCGAACAGCTTGAGCTAACGTCGGTCGTCGAAGCCGCCGTGGATGTCGTTCGACCGGCGGCAATTGCGAAGGGGATCAGGCTCCAAACGATTCTCGACCCCAAGGCGGGTCTCGTCTCCGGGGATCGTGAACGCTTACAACAAGTGATGTGGAACCTGCTCTCGAACGCCATCAAGTTTACCGAGAAAGGCGGTCGCGTACAGGTTCGCCTTGTGCGCGTCAATTCCAGCGTCGAAATTACCGTCAGCGATACCGGTCAGGGTATAAGCCCGGAATTTTTGCCTTACGTCTTTGATCGTTTTCGCCAGTCCGACCAGACGACGACGAGGCGGCAGTCCGGACTCGGTCTGGGGATGGCGATTACGAAGCAACTCGTCGAATTGCACGGCGGAACCATTAGGGCAATAAGTCCGGGCGATGGGCAAGGCGCCACTTTTGTCCTGAGATTGCCGGTGACGATTGTGCATCACACGAAGGACTTTGCCGACTCTACCGAAGAGCCGCAAACGCCGGCGGGTGAAAACTACCTGCCTCCGCCGGAGCAGACGAGGCTGGACGGCATACGCGTGCTCGTCGTCGAAGACGAACGAGACGCGCGTGAGTTGTTGACGGTCATCCTGATGCAGAGCGGGGCCATCGTAACAGCCGCGTCGGGTGTCGCCGACGCCCTCGACAAGTTGCCGCTAGTCCACCCGGATATCATCGTCAGCGACATCGAGATGGCGAATGAAGACGGGTACTCTCTGATACGCAAGGTGCGTGCTGGAGAGAAGGGCCGAGGGGAAAATATCCCGGCCATTGCTCTAACCGCGCACGCCAGATTGGCGGATCGTCTACAAGCGCTCTCGCAAGGCTACCACATGCACATCCCGAAGCCGGTCGAACCGGCGGAATTGGTGCTCGCCATCGCTAACCTAACGGACCGGGGGCGAGTCGAGCCGAGCGCGAACTAGATCGGATTTCACTTGGATGGACGGGTCAGAACCGCCTGCGGTAGCGGGCGGGTCTAACGCACGTCAGGCCCGCCAAGCTTAAGCAGGCGGTTCTGACCACACCGCCGTCCATACACTGATGTGTAAACCGATCTAATAGCACGTTGCGTAAAAAGAAGGAGACGCCCTAAGAGCGTGTCTAAAAAGCCCCGTGAGGGGCGGAATGTGTGTCGCCCGCGCCGCTCTCCCCTTGTTCTTTCAAGCCCCGGAGGGGCGGCAGCGCCTAACATGTCGCTCCTCACGGAGCTTCAGCGACCTCATGTCACGCGACGGGCTATAAACATTTCGCTCCTCACGGAGCTACGACGCAAGGCTTTTTAGACACGCTCTAAGCAGGAGGCCAGAGTCGAGACTTATGAGAGTGGCACGGAGAACACCGCGCGGGCACGGAGGAGATTTCAAACTGTGAAGCCGGTCTTCCTCGCGCCCCCTTCACGTTCTCTGTGACCCCGTGGTGAAAGCCCCACGCCCCACACACAACCCGCGCTATTTCTTCAACGCTATTGGAAAATCCGGGACGGTCTTCGGCTTGGCGGTCGTCGGCGTCTGCTGCCCACGGGTCAACTCCTTGACGCGCTCCGAGATGTAGAGGTCGAGCATGTTGACGGTGATGCGCCCCTTGCCCGTGTAGTCTGCGCGACCGCCGACGCCTTCGACGACGGCGAGCGTGAAAGCGCCGTTGTTCCATGCTGCGTTTTCTAGTGAATACTGATTGCCCGTTGAGGCGGCGAAGACGACGGCGCCGTTCTCGGCGCTGGCGAGTTCGTTGACGACGCCGACGATGTCGTTCAGGCCGCGTCGGGCACCGAGCACGTTGCCGGAATGGCACGTGTCTATAAAGAACAGAGTCTTCCCCGCGAGCGCCGAGACCGTGTTCTTGATGTCCTCGAACGAGACGCCCGTGCGGAGCAGTTTCTCGCGGTCGGTGTTGTGCGGCAGAAAGTAGTAACGCCCGTTCTGGTCGTTGACGCCGTGCCCGGCGAACAAGACCATTGCCACGTCCTTCGAGGTCGTTTCTTTAAGAATCCAGTCCAGCCCGTCCAATATCTCGTCCTTCGTCGCCTTCTCGTCCGTCAAAAGTTTCACCACCACGTCGCGGTACAACGTGCCCTTCTGCCGCTCCCACGACGCGGCGAAGTCCTGCGCGTCCTTCGCCGCGAACGCCAGCTTGAGCTTCGCGTCGGCGTAGTTGCTCACGCCGACGGCGAGGACGTAGAGCTTCGGCTTGATCTCGAAGGCGTCGTCCGCCGGGCGGGACGGGAAGCGGTTGGAGCTGATGCTGCTGGCCGCGCCAACGCCGGAAGGTTTTCGCGCGCGCACGCGCACCGTCGCGGGCACGCTCGTCGTGAAGCGGTTCGCGGCGATGACGGAGACTTGGCTTTCGCCGTCCGGCACGGTGACGCGCAACTCACGCACGCTTCCGGTCTGCCCCCCAGCTTGCAGCGACAACCCGCGCTCCGCGTTCGCCGGGCGACCGTCAACGAGCGCCCGCACCTCCGTCACCGGCTCGCCCGACGGCGTGCGAACATTGAAACGCACCGTCACTTCCTTTGACGGCACTTCCGTACCATCCGACGGCGAGACAATCTCGACGACCGGCGGCAGCAGCCTTGTGATGTCCGCCTGCTGCTCTTTGCGCCCCGCCTCTTCGTTCGCTTCCTTGAGCGCCAACTGCTCGTCGCCCGTCCGCAAGATGCGCGAGACGACATCGGGCCGATAATAGACGTTGCGGAACTGCCCGGCGGGGAAGAAGTCCGCCGCCGCGTCGCGCCCGTTGTTGACGTGCCAGCCGATGAGGTCTTCCGCACCCGGCGCGGCGTCGTAGTAGCCCGAAGGCGTCCACAGCACCCAACGCTTGCGGTCTGCGTGCGGGAAGAAGGCGAGCAGTTCCTTGCCGTCCGTCATCCGATACCAGCGGATTGTGCCATCGCGTAGTGCCACAAGCGCAATTTTGCCATCGCCAGAAATATTGACGCCCCATGCGAAGCCGGTCGTAGGAATTTTCCAAACTTCTTCACCATTGCGGTTAAAAAGACGAATAAAGTAATTAGTTCCGAGCAACACTCGTTCGCCGTCAGGTGCGACGGCTACGCTTAATGAGAATTCATTCCCGTCCAGCTTAAGCGTCCTATCATTTAGCTTTGGTTCGCGGTTTCCTGCATTCCCATTTGAGATAGTTATGCCGGGCGCAGAATCTCCCGGCGCGCGAAGATTACTGCTTGTCAGTTGACTTAGCTGTAACCTTCTGTCATCAAGACGAAAGACGGCGGGTGATTGACCTCCCTTTTCATAACTGAAGCGAACAACACTGCCATTTGCGTTGCTGAGGAAATTAAATCGTAATCCGCGCAAATCGGCAATCTGTGTAGTTTGAACATTGACATGACGATGTTCCGAATCGAGGACGCTCCATACCGAACCTGCAACAAACCCGACGCCGCCGGATGCTAACGGCACAAGATCAAGAATCGTATCATCAACATTAGGTCCATCAATAAAACTGCCGCGCCCTGCATCACTCCAGCGACGGATGGTGACTGCACGTTTGCTTGGAATAACAGACGTACCGCCAGCGTAGAGTTGAGTGCCATTACTCGACCATGCGACTTCAGCTAGATTCCCCTCTACCCCTGATGTGTCTGGCTGATAAAGCGGGGCGAGGTTATCGCCGGAAAGGATGTCAACTCGTGTGCTATCTTCATAGCCAACAGCGATTTTGTGTCCATCAGGACTGAAGCTAACGCTAAGAGGATATTTGCCGCCGGGCGCAGCCCGCTTTACCAACAAGCGCATAGTGCGGTCATATAGGCGCATAAAGCCGTCACGAGAAACGGTCACGATTCGCCCTGCACGGTCAAAATCAACACAGGTACTCTGATTACCGTAATCTGCATCGCGACCAACCTCCACCCAGTCCGAGGTGCGCCACACGCGCACGCCGTTCGTGCCGCCAAGCGTCGCGGCGAGCAGCGCGCCGTCCGGCGAGAACGCGAGGTGTGCGACGACATTCGGCAAGCCGGTCAGCCGTCGCACCAGCCTGCCGCTCTCGCGGTCGAAGAGATAGACATTCGTGTTCGTCCCGTCTGGCGAAGTCCACCCGCCCGCCGCAATCGTGTTGCCGTCCGGCGAGATGGCCGCCGCGGAGAGTTTGCCTTCGTTGCCGTCACCGACGGGCACGCGCAGCACGCGCAGGAGTCTGCCGGTCTGAACCTCCCACACCCGCGCCGTCTTGTCGTCGGAAGCAGTCACCAGAAACTTCCCGGCGCGGTCAACACCGATGCGCCTGATGGGGGCGGTGTGCATCCCCGTCTCGATACGCAGGCGGGGAGCGCGCGACGGCTCGCCGCCTTGCGCCCTCGCGCTCCGCGCCGGGGCGGTCAACAACAGCAGGGCGATGAGTAAGAGATTCAGCGGGCGGGGCATACCGTGGACAACTCCTTTCGCTCCGGTTTCGTGCGCTTTAGGCGATCAATCTACGGGATGAAGACTTGGCCGGGATTTTCTCCGGTGGGAGCGTGCGCCGGAGCGAAGCCGCTTACTCTCCCACTAACGCCAACGCTCGATTCATCACGCGGTCTGACAAGTACATCCCGTCCTGCCTGAGTTGTAAGAGAACGGGGCGTGCTGCCGGGATGTGCCCACGCCGCTTCGCGGTGAGCACCAGCCCCAGAGTACCGCGCACCGGAATGTTGAGGGCGGCGGCACAGCGTCGCGCCGCCAAATCATCAATAATCGCTTCCGCGCCGGGATGCGCGTGCGCCCACGCCAGCACGGATGATTCGCCCGCCCCCAATCCCCACGCCTGAATTTGCGGCGGAACGGGCGGCGTCCGCGTCACGACGAGCCAATCCGTTTCAGCTATCGCTTGCGCGGTCGGGTCGCTCGCGCCGCGCCGCTGAATCTCCGCCGCCACCGCTTCAGGCACGATCAACTCTGAGGACGCCAGTTGCAACAGAGCGATAAGTCCCGAACGTGATAGGAAGATGAGCGGTGAGGCATTGACCGCCGGGCGTTCAGCCACGTTGGAGTTCCTTTTCGAGATCAGAGAAATCCACGACGAACGCTTCCGCGCCCTCGCGGGCTAACGCCAACAGGAAATCCGCGCGATCCAGCCCGGCGACCTGCGCGGCCTTCTCCTGCGAGATTTCGCCGCGCTCATACCAATGAATCGCCGCCGCCAGACGCATCTCCCGCGCAAACTCCTCCGGCGAGCGGCGCAGTGCGGAGAGGACATCTTCGTTCAGTTCCATCGTTATTTCCATTATCACATCTCCTCAAATGCCGCCGCGCAACTCATGGAAAAGTAACTTTGTCATAGATTTCTTTCAGCGACAGCAAGCACCGGATCGAATCTAACGGCGCCACGTCTTCGAGTGAACGGTACTCCGTGAGCAGCCAGCGCCCGTCCGTCTGTTTGGTGTTGTGTTCGACTCTGTATTCATCCTGCGAGACGAGCAGATATTCGATGAAGGAAGGAATCGAGCGATAGTCGCTGAACTTGCTGGTGCGGTCGTAACGTGCGGTGGATTTCGACAAAACTTCGACGATCAGAACAGGATTGAGCAGTGTGTCAAGGTGTTCATCTTCAAGCTGCGGCTCGCCGCAGACGACGACCACGTCCGGGTAGGTGTAAAGTCCGGTGGCCGGAATGTGGACGCGCATATCGTTGAGGTATGCTTCACACGCGCGGCCCTTTAATTGGTTGTGAAGATCGGCGCCGATGTTCAGGGCAATCAGGTTATGTTTACGACTGGCCCCGGTCATGGCGAATATCTCGCCGTCGTAATACTCGTTTTTATGCTCGGCCTGACGCTCAAGTGCCAGATATTCTTCAGGCGTGATGTAGGTTTTCGCTTGGCGGGTCATGTGCATCTCCTAACAGCCAGAAACAAGTCGAGTATAGCACCAAGCCGGAGGGGCGGCTTACAACTTCAAAAGCGCGGCGCGCAGCGTCTCAATGGCGAGCGCGGCGGCGTGGCTTTTGCGCGGAGGCAGGCCGCCGACGGCCTCTGTAATTTTGCGGCGTGAGACGTGCGCGGCATCTTCAACCGTCATGCCCTCGATCATTTCCGCGAGCGCGGAGCCGCAGACGAGCGTCGGCGGGCAGCCGTAGGCGAGGAAGCGCGCGGCCTCGATGCGGCCTTCGCGGAGGCGGAGCGAGAGGCGGAGGCGGTCGCCGCAGACGGGGTTGGTCTGCTCGGCGGAAGCATCGGCGTCCGGGAGTTCGCCGGCGTTGCGTGGATTGGCGAGGTGGTCTTTGAAGGCGGCGGAATAGGGCACGGCGATTTGGCACAGAGGCGGCGTGTCAGAATCCGCCGCCCGCCATCCAGTTGAACATGGAGTCCCTCGCCGCATCAATGTTCGGCAAGTCGTCCGTCTCGATGAGCTTGAAATTGAGCGTCGTGGCGAGAGGCTCCAACAGTCCGAGCAGAAGCTCCGAGCGCGCCTCGATCTCGGCGGGGATGACGCCGGCCTGCGCCAGCATTCCGACGACCTTCCTCGGAATCCGGGCGTACATCTCGTGCAGAGAAGCCTCTACGTGCATCATCTCGAACCCGACGATCATCCCGCTCCGCCCTTCCGCGAGCATCAGCATGTAAGGGCGTGAGGGGCGCTCGCCCTTCTCGCCGATGGCCGTCGGCAGGCTGAAGAAATCTGCTTCGAGTTTGAGCGGTGTCAGGGGCAGTTGCCGGAGTTGCGCGAGAACCGTGGTGTCCATCAACACCTTGATGGCCGCAGGCTCCGGCGGGGGCACGCGCATCAACTGATCTTCCCAGACGAGGCTGTCGCCCCGCTCGACGGCCACGCGCATCAGGTAACTCTCTTCATCCTCTCCCGCGTCGAGGATGTCAGGGTCGTCCTTGACGCGCGGGGCGACTTCGAGCGTCTGCCTGAGTGCGTGCGTGAGGAAGCGCGCTTCTTCCGCCGTCACAAACCATGGCATGTAACCGGCGCGGTAGCTGCGGAACTTCGGCCACGCGCCTGCTCCGCGAAACTTCAATCCGAGCTTCTTGATTAAATCCCGATCCTGTTTGTCCAGCAAGTCGCGGTCTTCAAACGAGGCTTGCAGTTGGGGAATGTCAAGCAGCCCATCCGGCTGCAACGTCGCCGGATCGCTCGACGCGAAATCCAGAATGCCGTACAGCCCTTCCGCGCCCTGATAGACCGCGACGGCGAAGTGCTCCCCGGCCATGCCCATGATGCTCACGAAACCGAGTTCGCCAGTCTCCGGGCTTTGCACGCCGAAGAGTTCCGACTCGTCCATCCACTTCCACGGCGCAAGTTCCTTCACCCGCACGGCGGCACTGTAAAGTTGATGGGCCTCGTCGGTCGAAGGAGCATTAAATACGTTGTTCTTTTTCATCAGATGTTCTTCGTCGTCGGCGACAGTCGTTAGCCGGCGGAAGTCAAAACAGGTGTTGTCTCCGTGGCGCGGATTCGTTCCGCGAGCGCCTTCTGGTAGAGCGGCGAGAGGCGGCGCAGATTCTCGACGGCGCGGGGCAAAACTTCCAGCACGTAAGCGATGTCTTCGTCGGTCGTGTCCTTGCCGAGACTGAAGCGAATCGAGCCGCGCGCCAATTCGTCATCGCGCCCCAACGCGCGGATGACGGGCGAGGGTTCGAGCGAGCCGGAGGAGCAGGCTGACCCGGTGGAGACGGCGACGCCCTGCATGTCGAGATTGATGAGCAGCCCCTCGCCTTCGATGAAGCGGAAGGAGATGTTCGAGATGTGCGGTAGACGCTGGTCAGGGTGGCCGTTCAGCAAGATGTCGGAGACGCGCTCGGCCACTCCCGCCTCGAAGCGGTCGCGTAGATGACGCATGTGCTCGACGCGCGCGTCGAGTTCCACGCGCGCGAGCCGGGCGGCCTCGCCGAAAGCGACGATGAGCGAGACGGCTTCGGTGCCGCCGCGCCGCTCGCGCTCCTGATGCCCGCCGATGTTCTGCGGCGCGAGGCGCACACTGCGCCGAACATAGAGCGCGCCGATGCCTTTGGGCGCGTGCAGCTTGTGCGCCGACATCGAGAGCAGGTCACAGCCCAATGTTTCAACGTCAACCGTCATGCGACCGAGCGACTGCACGGCGTCGGTGTGGAGGTAGAGATGCTTGTGCCCGGCGGCTCGCCGCTCGCGCACCAGCGCGCCGATCTCGGCGATAGGCTGGACGGCGCCAATCTCGTTGTTAGCGAGCATGACGGTGACGAGCACCGTGTCGGGCCTGAGCGCCGCGCTTACTTCCGGGACGCGAACTATCCCGTCGTCATAAACCGGAAGGCGCGTCACTTCCCATCCGCGCTTTTCGAGCGTGTCGCAGATACCGCGCACCGAAGAATGTTCGATGGCTGAAGTGATGATGTGCCGCCCGTGCGCGACGTTCATCTCGGCGATGCCGCGCACCGCGAGGTTGTTGGCCTCCGTCCCGCCGGAGAGGAAGACGATCTCGTTCGGGCGCGCGTTGATGAGAGCGGCGACCTCGCGCCGCGCGCGGTCAACCGCCGCGCGCGCCTCCTGTCCGAAAAAGTGTATGCTCGAAGGGTTGCCGAACCGCTCGGTCAGGAACGGCAGCATCGCGTCCACGACGCGCCGGTCAACGGGCGTCGTCGCGCTGTGGTCCATGTACACCCTGCGAAGAGTCATGTTTTTTACCGCCAACCCGCCGGTTCGGGCGCTGCATCAAATGCCGCGGGAGTCTAACTCCATCTTCCGTGAAGCGCGTTGAAGTTTCGAGTCTACGGCGCACGGATTTGAGCGTCAAGGCGGTTAGCCGTTAAACAGATGCTTGTTATAATCTCTCCCTCGAAGGATTCGCCTCTCTGTTTTTGGAGAAGACAAAAATGAAGACCCGAAAAAAAATCTTTACCCTCTCGCTCACAATCTTGTTGACAGCCGCCGCTGCGTTCCCTGCTTTCGGCGGATACTACATATCCGGGGTGGTCGCTCAGGCGCAGCAATATGGCGCGCTCGAGCGCGGCTATCGGACGGGCTACTCGGACGGCTATCAGTCGGGTTGGAGCGACCAGTTGCGTGGCGCGCGGGGCGACTATCGCGGCAAGTCGGACTACCAGCGCGCCGACCGCGCCTACATCTCTGCCTACGGCGCGCTTGAAGATTACCGCGACGGATACCAGCAGGGCTTCGAGATAGGTTACGAAGCGGGTTTCAGCCGCCGTGGTTTCGATTCGGAAATTCCTGCGGGGGGCATCACCCGGCGCGGCGCGACCGCACCGAACGTCGCCGACAATAACAACACTTCGATGGACGACGCCCGTGATGATGGGCGAACCGGCACGGGGGCGAGCGTCATGCGCCCTGTCCCTTCTAACACGGTGCTGCTCGTCGAGCTTCAGAACCGGCTCTCGACTGATGTGAGTCAGCGCGGCGACCGCTTCGAGGCGCGTGTCATCGAGCCTGTCGAGTACGAGGGCGCCACCGTCGGCGGTCGCCTGACGAACGTCGAACGCTCCGGAAAAGCGCGTGGCCGCGCGCAGCTTCAACTCGACTTCGACCAGATCAGGATGCCGGGCGGCGAGTGGGCGGACTTTAACGCGGAAGTGATTGAGGTGGTTAAAAGCGGCAACGAAAACGTCGGCGACGTTGACGATGAGGGCGGCGTGCGCGGCAAGAGCACGACGAAGGACGACGTGACGAAGGTCGGCGCGGGCGCCGGCATCGGCGCGATCATCG
>JBGTBQ010000270.1:0-4771 GCA_041749275.1 Pyrinomonadaceae bacterium
GTCAGACAGCATTTATGGCGGTCTCGGTATTTGGTGAACTCTGTTCGAGAGGCAGAGTTCGTGCAAATACCCGGCAAGGTACTGGATCACTTATTCTCCTGCCTTGCTCTCGCGGCTTAGTTGGATAAAGTCGAGTTAGAAGGAATGTTCTAATTCTCCTGATTTTCAGGCTTCAAACTCGCCATGAAACGTTTCCGTGGGTGTCCACATATATTTATGAGTCGAGGTCTAGCGAGTTGGATTAACTAAGCACCCGAGCAAAAGTTATCGGCATCGGCTATCTATATGCCGGGTGCACCAAGCTGCCGACGAGGTGGGCGCAGGCGGTGCTGACCGTCATCCACTTCTTGGTGTGCGCGGCATATAGATGATCGAGTGCTTATCTCACACGGGCCGGGGTTTAAGCGCTCACACCAATTCGCCCTGCATTCGCCCCCTCTCCACGGAGGGGTGCGCGCTACCCACACGGGCGCCCCTCTCATTCCGCTTCCGGTGCCGACTACTCCCGCGCCGTCGAGTGGCGCGAGAGCGCCCCGCCAAACGCTTGCAACGCCATGTCCGGGCAAAAAGTCTGGTATCACTTCCTCGCGCGGCGGGACGCTCTTGCGGAAGAGGCGGCGGTCAAGTCGCTGACTGCCGCCGGCCTGCGCCTGTGCGCGATTGCGGCGGCAGACGCGCCGAGCGGCCCCGGCATCATCTTCTTCGACGAAGCCGACGCGCAAGTTTGCGCGCGGTTGCGCGAAGCGAGCCGGGGCGGACTCGAACGCATCTTGGCGGTCGCCTCCACACGCGCGGCGCTGGCGAACGGAGCATCGTGGGGCATCCTCCGCGCCGGAGCGTCCGACGCGTTCTGTTGGGATCATTCACGCGACCGGGCGCAAGAGATCGCGGCGCGCGTCGCGCGTTGGGAGACCGTTGACCGGGTGGTGGACTCGGCGCTCGTAAAGAACAATCTGGCCGGCGAGAGCGCCGTCTGGCGCAGCGCCTTGCGCCAGTTGGTCGAAGCGGCTCGGTTCACCGACTCGCCCGTGCTGATTACGGGCGAGTCGGGGACGGGAAAAGAGCTGGCGGCGCGGCTCATCCACACGCTGGACGCGCGGCCCGGCAAGGGCGAGCTGATTATCCTCGACTGCTCGACCGTCGTGCCTGAACTATCCGGGAGCGAGTTTTTCGGCCACGAGCGCGGCTCCTACACGGGCGCGGTCAACGCGCGCGACGGCGCTTTCGCGCTGGCCGACCGCGGGACGCTGTTTCTCGACGAAGTGGGCGAGCTGTCGCCGCGGCTCCAGAGTGAGCTGCTCCGCGTCGTGCAGGAGCATAAGTACAAGCGCGTCGGCGGCAACACGTGGCAGGAGACGAATTTCCGTCTGGTCTGCGCGACCAACCGCGACCTGCGGCGCGAAGAGGCGCACGGCCAGTTCCGCAAAGATTTTTACCACCGCATCGCCGGCTGGCCGTGTCAGCTTCCGCCGCTCCGCGAGCGCGTCGGCGACGTGCTCCCGCTGGTCAACTATTTTCTACGACATCTGTGCGCGCCGGATGAGCCGCCGGAGTTGGACGAGGCGGTGCGCGCGTATCTACTCGGGCGCGAGTATCGCGGCAACGTGCGCGAGTTGAAGGCGCTGGTCGGGCGCATCGCCCGGCGGCACGTCGGCCCCGGCCCCGTCACGGTCGGCGACATCGCCGAAGACGAGCGGCCCGCGTTTGAAGCGTTGGAGACGGACTGGCGCGACACCGGGTTCGAGCGGGCGATTCGCCGCGCCGTCTCGCTCGGCGTCGGGCTGAAAGAGATTGGGAGCGCCGCCGCCGAGACCGCGATTCGCGTCGCCGTCGGCGAAGAGGAGGGCAATCTGCAACGCGCCGCGCGCAAGCTCGGCGTCACCGACCGCGCCTTGCAGATGCGCCGCGCCGTGCGCCGCGCGGATAAGCCACCGGCGAGCGAAGCGCCGAACTGACTATCAGATCAATCTGTTTGGTTTGGTGAATGAGGTTTTCGGCTGTCAGGGTCTTGCCTCCGGGTCAGGCCCGCTATTTGGTTAAGCTTAGATCGGATTTCACTTGGCTGTACGGTCAGAACCGCCCCCCGTACACTGACTTGAAACCGATCTAAGACAGGCGTCAGGTTTGCAGCCTCGGCTACAACTCCACGGCAAACCAAGCGTAACTGTCCGCGTTATCCATCGCCTGTTTTGGAGTCAACTTGGTGTAGTCTCTCGAATCGGGCGGCTTCCTTTCCCAGATATATGCCTTGTCGTCTATCCCCGTATGCCGATGGGCGGCTTCGTGAATTATCACCGCCGCCTTTTCCCGCACGCTCAAATTAGTAAAACTGCAATGCCGAGCGCGGCCATCAAAACAGAGGTGGATGTCACCATAGCCTCCGAACCATTGCGTCGCCCACGCATACCCGCATGTGCCGGGTTTTCCGCAGGCCGCTTCGCACTCAAAGTTCAAGCCTTTCTGAAGGGTTTGGCTGAGGCGAAACATCGTGCGAAAAATTTTAAGAACATCGCTTCGGTTGGCGGTGTGGAAGTGCTTATTCAAAAGATTGCGCGTTGGCGCGGTCATTTTATCGGGCCTTCCGTAGATGGTCCCGAGGACTGCCGCGGCGTGGTTCACATATTTTAAAGCCTCCTTGAATGCCGCTTGGATCGCTTTTTTCTCTGTGTCGGTGCAATCGTCAAAACGGAAGCTGCTTTCCTGCTCGATTTCGCCTTCGAGGCCGCCCTGTTCGGCGTCGAATGAAGCCACCTCGTCGAACTCCGTGTAGCCTTCGAACGGCTCCGCTTCAAAGTCAATTTCGTATCTCACGTCCGACCTCCTTTCTCAATGAACCGCGCGCGCTGCCCGTGGGCAACGCGAATGGCTCGGATTCAAAGTTTGAACATTTACGCATGACTTAAGCGATGAGCATGAGAAACAGGTGGTAGCCGGAAGCGCACCCGCCGCCGAGACGGCGAGCGTCGGCGGGCACGCAGCCGGTGAAGACTCTACTTCTTGCAATTCGCCCTGCCGGTGTATCCGCTGCCCGCCATACAATGACCGGGGAAAGGCACGTCGTCACGATTGAACTCCCGGTTCAGGATTTTCTTGAAGGCCGGCGAGCCATTCAGCCAGCCGGGATGCGGGCCGTTGAGTTCCACGGTGGGCTGGCCGCCCTTCATGAAGATGTCGTAGTCCCAGTGCACCGTATACAAGACGAAGTTCTGGATGGGCGGGCCGGGCCTGACGCCGACCAGAGCCAGCTCGAAATTGAAATAGGCGTGGCTGCCGGGCCTTGTCCACGGGGCCGGGGGCGTCACCGTGGACAGAGGAAAGGTGGCTCTATCGGAAAATATCAAATCGTAGCAGAGACCGTTCCGCGCCCGCCGGTTAACCCATTGATCTATGTTGAGGCCGGGAGACGCGCCGGGATGCGTGACTTCGTCCCAGTAGTATGGATGCAGGTCCAATTGCTCGCGGGGGATGCCGGCTATCTCCATCGGGTCAATCTCACCGCTGGCCCGCCGGACGAAGGTCCCTGTGAATCTGCCGGCGGCGTCCAGAACAGGTCTGGGTCTAAACTCGACGACCTGAATCCAGCGAAAGAAGTCCTCCCCGAAGCCGTCAACGAAACCGGCGCGGCGGACGGCGTCCATGTCCGTCACCCGAAAGCCCAACTCGATGATGGCTCCGCCGCCCTCGCCCGCGATGCCGCTGCGCGCGGCGCGGCAAGGTGAATTGTGCACCGGGTCGAAGAAACATTTTTCATATGCGCGGGTCTTTTCCAGAACGCCGAGTTGGCGACCGCCGAAAAACACGCGCTTAGAAAAGGGCGCAAACCCGGTGGCCGGGGGCACGCCCCCCCGGTCAAGCGCGTTCCGCCGGCGCAGTTGGTTCCAAGTGATCGGGCCGAGTTGTCCGTCGCCCGTGCGCTGACCCAACTCCGTCTGCTGGAAGCGCTCGACGGCTTGGGCGAAATCCTCTTCGCTGGGACTCGCGCCGAGGCCGAGCAGTTCATATAGCCTCGGGCGCGGCGCAGCCTCATTCAGTTGCAGCCTGTCGCCGACGACGCACCCCCAGCCCAACTGTCGCGCGAAGCGCCGGTTGGCTGCTACGGCTCTGGTCAGGCGATCCTCGGTCAACTCCCCCTCGACCTCGGAGAAGCCGCCGAAGAATTCAAGTTCCGGTTTGGGCTTCGCGCTTCCGAGCGCACGCTGGATGAAGGGTTCCAAGGAGAAAGGTTGGTACTCGCGGGCCGGAGAGGCGGACTTGCGAGCCGGCGGAGCGGCAGCACGATGGCCGAAGTTGATTCGCGTACTCATAACTTTTCACCTCACAAGTGTGACTTCAGGTTTCATACGCGCGCGGAGGCGAGTATGTCTACCGCACGTTCAATCTCGTCCGGACGATGCCGCGCGGTGATGATGAAACTGAGAAGCGCTGCCTGTCCGCAGCGGCTACGGCGCAGGACTGTCCGGACTCCGCGACGGAGCAAGTGTTGGTAAAGTCTCAGCGGATTTATTTCGCATGACGGCGCGAGCGTTTGCACCGGGAACAATCCTCCGATGAAAGGAAAGCCAACCGCTTTGACGCAGTGGCGGAAGTGGCGGACGAGTTGGGCTAGGCGCAGCCGCAATTCGTCTCCGCACTTTCGGTTGAGGATCAGCGCCTGCGCGGCAGCGCGCGTCACCGCCATCGAAGGCGGGCTGCAATGGACGCGCGTGTCGCTCCCGCGCTCGAAGCCCTCGACAGCGGCGCGGCTGCCCGCCAGCACTGCGACCGGCACGCC
>JBGTBQ010000271.1:0-7863 GCA_041749275.1 Pyrinomonadaceae bacterium
AGTAGTTGAAATCGGGCTTGGGAAATCAACAACTTACAGCTTCCATTTTAGCTACGGTCGCAAAACCGAGAGCGTAAGTCTTTTGTTTTCAACGGGGACATTTTTCAACTACTGATTCGCATCATTATCGTTTTCACGTCATGCGGTTGATGGGGGTGCGCGGGCGCAACTTGCGCGAAGGTCGAGGCGAGAATGATGTGGACTGAGACGAGAGCAAGCGTCGGTTTTCGCAACAACGTCAACACCTCCGAGGCGGGGGTTATTTATCAAACGTGTGTGGCCGGCGCTCAGAGATTCAGGTGAAGTTCCATCATTTTCTGATGGCTAAGAACAGGTTCGACACACGTCCTGTCACCTGCTTGACCTCCTCTCTTGCGGCATGTTAGGTTTTCGCTTCGCAAAGACTTAAATTCAATTCCATCTTTCGCCGCACCGAGAAGCGCAGGAGACAAGTGTGACCGCTCCTTCTTTGAAGCAGACGCCGCTCAACGCCGCGCACCGCCGAATGGGCGGGCGCATGGTGGATTTCGGCGGCTGGGACATGCCCGTTCAGTACCCCGCGGGCACCCTCGAAGAGCATCTGCGGACGCGCACGCGCGCCGGACTGTTCGATGTATCGCACATGGGCGAGTTCGAAGTGCGAGGCGCGGACGCCATCTCCTTCGTCAACCGTCTTACATCGAACGACGTGACGAAGCTCGTGGACGGGCAGGCGCATTATTCCGCGCTCACCACCCCGCGCGGCACCGTCGTTGACGATCTGCTCGTCTACCGCTTCGGCCCCGAACATCTGTTGCTCGTCGTCAACGCCTCGACGACCGACAAGGATTGGGATTGGGTCAACTCGCACCGCGCGGGCGAATCGGTCGAGATGACCAACCGGAGCAGCGACTTCTGCCAGCTCGCGCTGCAAGGCCCCGACGCCATCTCCATCCTGCAAACGCTGACCGACACGCCGCTCTCGGAGATCAAGTATTACCACTTCCGCGAGGGCGCGGTGGATGGTGTGCCGGCCATCATCTCGCGGACGGGCTACACGGGCGAAGACGGCTTCGAGGTCTACGCCGCGTCGGACAGCGCCGAGCGGTTGTGGGAGCGCATCCTCGACGCCGGCAAACACGGAACGCCCGAAGGCGTGCTGCCCTGTGGACTCGCCGCGCGCAACACGCTGCGGCTCGAAGCGGCGATGTCGCTCTACGGCCATGAGATTGACGAGGAGCACACGCTGCTCGAAGCCAACCTCGGCTGGATTTGCAAACTCAACAAGGGCGACTTCACCGGGCGCGAGGCGCTCCTGAAGCAGAAAGAGGAAGGCGTCCGGCGCAAGCTCGTCGGTTTCGAAATCACCGAGCGCGGCATCGCACGCGACGAACAGGACGTGTACATCGGCGGTGAAAAAGTCGGCGTCGTCACCTCCGGCAGTCCCGCGCCCTATCTCAAAAAGAGCATCGGCCTCGCATACGTTCCCATCGAACACGCGAGCACAGGCCAGCAGTTACAGATTGACGTGCGCGGGCGCATGGTCGGCGCGGAGATCGTCTCCGTGCCCTTCTACAAGCGTCAGAAGTAGAATTTTCGATAGTCTGTTTTTTGATTTGCGTTGATGACGGTCGGCTCTCAGCGAAAGAAGAAAGTTGAGAGTTGACCGCTAACCGCTTCCGGAGGGCAAATGGCAAACGTTCCCGAAGAACTACAGTACAGCAAGGATCACGAATGGTTGAAGGTCGAGGGTGAAGAGGGCATGGTCGGCATCACCGATCACGCGCAACACTCTCTGGGCGACGTGGTCTACGTCGAGTTGCCGAAGGTGGGCGACTCCTTCGCGGCGCACGACACGTTCGGCTCGGTCGAGTCGGTGAAGGCCGTCTCGGAGCTTTATCTGCCGGTCGCGGGCGAAATCGTCGCCGTCAACGAAGCGCTTCAGGATGAGCCGGAGAGGGTCAACACCGACCCCTACGGCGAGGGCTGGATGGTGCGCGTCCGCCTGAGCGACAAGGGTGGGGTTGACAGCCTGCTCTCGGCGGCGGAGTACGAAGACTTTCTCAAGTCGGAAACGGAGTAGTTAAACGCCGTGCGCTACATCCCAAACTCGCCGGAAGAGCGACAGGAGATGCTCAAGTCGGTCGGCCTCGGCTCGGCGGCGGAACTCTTCGATTCGATTCCGGCTGAATCCCTGCTCCGCGCCCCCTTGAATGTTCCCGACGCGCTTTCGGAGATCGAACTCCTCGCGCGCTTCGAGGAGATGGCCGCACGTAACCCGGCGGCACGCCGTCCGAGTTTTCTCGGCGCGGGCGCCTATTCGCACTACGCGCCGACGGTCATTGACAGCCTCATCCAGCGTTCGGAGTTCTTCACCGCTTACACGCCATACCAGCCGGAAATCTCGCAAGGCACGCTGCAAGCCATCTTCGAGTTCCAGACGCTCGTCTGCCAGTTGACCGGAATGGACGTGGCGAACGCCTCGATGTACGACGGCTCGACCGCGATGGCCGAGGCCGTGTTGATGGCCGAGCGCGTCACGCGCCGGACGCGCGTGCTCGTCTCTTCGGCGGTGCACCCCGAATACCTCCGCGTCGCCGAGACCTACGTCGCGCACGCCGGCATCGAGCTTCGGAAGATAGACTTCGACGCCGAGTCCGGGCGGACGCTGCTGGAAGACGCGGGAGCGCTCGACCAGTCGGTGGCGGCGGTCGTCGTCCAGTCGCCGAACTTTTTCGGCTGCGTCGAAGACCTGAAGGCGTTGGCCGACAAGGCGCACGCCGCCGGGGCGTTGCTGGTCGTCGTCGTCACGGAGAGCGCGTCGTTCGGCCTCCTGCGCTCGCCCGGCGCATGTGACGCGGACATCGTTGTGGCCGAGGGCCAGTCGCTCGGCGTGCCGCTCTCGTTCGGCGGCCCCTACGTCGGTCTCTTCGCCACGCGCGAGAAATACGCGCGCCAGATACCGGGCCGGCTCGTCGGCATCGCCTACGACGGCGAAGGGCGGCGCGGCTTCGTGCTCACGCTCGCCACGCGCGAGCAGCACATCCGCCGCGAGAAGGCCACGTCGAACATCTGCACCAACGAGGGTTTGATCGCGCTCGCCGCGACCATCTACATGACGACGATGGGCCGGCGCGGTCTGCAAGAGGTGGCGACGCAGTGCGCGCAGAAGGCGGCTTACGCGCGCCGGCGGATTGCCGCGCTCGAAGGCTTCACGCTGCCCCACTCCGCGCCCGTCTTCAACGAGTTCGTCGTGCGCGCGCCCATCGCGGCGGAGGAACTACTGCGCCGCCTCGCCGCCGAGCGCCACATCACGGGCGGCCTCGCGCTCTCGCGTTACTCCGCCGAGCGCCCGCACGATTTTCTGGTCTGCGTCACCGAGACAAACACGCGCGCCGAGATTGACGCGCTCGTTGACGGCCTTGAGTACATTGCAACTTCGATCCCTTTTTAGCGACGAGATGAGTTCAAACAACATCACCAAAGCCACCTCCCACGTCATCCAGAACGAGGCGCTCGTCTTCGAGCGCTCGCACCCCGGCAGGGTCGGCTTCATGCTCCCCGCGCTCGACGTTGAAGAGACACCGCTCGACGAGTTGCTGCCGGCGGAACTCAGGCGCGTAGACGACCTCGAAGGCGTGCCCGAACTCTCCGAAGTGGACGTGGTGCGCCACTTCACGCGCATCTCGACGTGGAACTACAACATTGACCTCGGCATGTACCCGCTCGGCTCATGCACGATGAAATACAACTCGCGCCTGAATGAGAAGGTCGCGCGCATCGCGGGCCTTGCCAATCTGCACCCGCTCGCTCCGGAAGAGGACGCGCAGGGCGCGCTCGAAGTGATGCACGAGTTGCAGCAGCACCTCGCGGAGATTACCGGCCTGCCCGGCATCTCTCTGCAACCGGCGGCGGGCGCGCACGGCGAGATGACCGGCGTGATGATGATTCGCGCCTTCCTCGACGCGCGCGACGGCGTCGGCGAAGGTGACAAACCGCGCCGCAACGTGATGCTCATCCCCGACTCGGCCCACGGCACGAACCCGGCGTCGGCGCATCTCTCCGGCTTTACGGTTAAGACGATCCGCTCGACCGCGGAAGGTCTGACCGACCTCGGACATCTGCGTGAGTTGTGCGCGACGGGCGATGTGGCCGGACTGATGCTCACCAACCCGAACACGGTCGGCATCTTCGAGCGCAACATCCGCGAGATTTGCCGCATCATTCACGACGCGGGCGGTCTCGTCTACATGGACGGCGCGAACATGAACGCGCTGGTCGGCGTCGCGCGTCCCGGCGACATGGGCGTGGACGTGATTCACCTGAACCTGCATAAAACTTTCTCGACGCCGCACGGCGGCGGCGGCCCCGGCTCCGGCCCCTGCTGCTGCACGCAGGAACTTGAGCCGTATCTGCCTGTTCCCCGCGTCGTCCGCGATGGCGAGCGTTTCCGCCTCGACCACGACCGCCCGCAATCCATCGGTCGCGTCAAAGCCTTCTACGGCAATTTCGGGATGCACCTGCGCGCCCTCGCCTACATCCTGACACACGGGCGGGAAGGCTTGCGCGAAGCGACCGAAGCCGCCGTCTTGAACGCACGCTTCATCGCGCACGGTCTCGCCGACACTTTTGAAAAGCCCTTCGACTCGCCGCCCATGCACGAAGTCGTTTTCACGGATAAGCGTCAGTCGCGCAAGGGCGTCCACACGCTCGACATCGCCAAGCGGCTGATTGACTACGGCTTCCACCCGATGACGATCTACTTCCCTCTCATCGTGCAGGGCGCGATGCTGATCGAGCCGACCGAATCGGTCGGGCGGCAGGAGTTGCAACAGTTCATTGACGCGATGAAAGAGATCGCACGCGAAGCCCTCGAAGAACCCGACACGGTCTTACGCGCCCCGCATACCACACGCATTGGTCGCCTCGACGAAGCCGCCGCCGCGCGCAAGCCCGTGCTGCGCTGGAAGCCCGAGGAGAAAGCCGCCACGGCCTGAGTAATTACAAAAAACAGATGCGCGGCGCAAACGTCATCCGCGTTTGCGCCGCGCATCTGTTTTGAACGTCTCACCTCTTCAGTTCAGGTCGAGCGGGCTACGCACGCCCCGCCCACCGCGATTTAGAACGTGCGTGTAAATCTGCGTCGTTCGTACATCCGCATGACCGAGTAGCTCCTGAATGGTGCGAACGTCATAACCATCCTCCAACAGGTGGGTGGCGAAACTGTGGCGCAGGGTGTGGCAACTGCCGCGCTTAACGACACCGGCGCGCGCCAGTGCAAGTTTGAACGCGCGCTGGATGCCGTTTTCGTAGAGATGATGGCGACGTTTCAGCCCGGAGCGCGGGTCTGTGCTAATCCTCGTCGCGGGGAAAACAAATTGCCAGCCCCACTCCTTGCCCGCGTTCGGATATTTGCGCCCCAGCGCAAATGGCAGTTCGACTTCACCGTAACCGAGATGCAAGTCCTGTTGGTGCAAATGCCACACCCGCCGGAGGTGCTCCCCCAAAGCAGGCTTGACTGATTCCGGCAGTACCGTCACCCGATCCTTCGCGCCTTTGCCAGCGCGCACCATAATCGTATTGGCCGCGAAATCAATGTCCTTGACGCGCAAACGCAGGGCATCCATCAAGCGCAATCCCGCGCCGTAAAGTAGATTGGCGATCAGTAGATGCGTGCCGGTCATCTGGCTCATGATAGTTCGCACTTCTTCCCGCGTGAACACGACGGGCAGACGCGAAGGCAGCCTTGCTCTAACCGTGCCTTCGATGGGCGGCAGGGGAAGTTCAAGCACGTCACGATAAAGGAACAGGAGGGCATGCAAGGCGACGTTTTGCGTGGAAGCAGCAACCTCCCGCTCGACGGCCAGATGCGTCAAATACTGGCGCACTTCATCTCCTCCCATCTCCGCTGGGTGGCGTTTCTGGTGAAAGAGAATGAACCGCTTGATGTAGTAGACGTAAGCCTTCTCGGTTTTGAGACTGAGGTGCTTGAGCCGGGCGACATTCCGCACCTGATCGAGAAGTTTCGGCTGTTGCATGGCAGTGAGGCCTCCAGAATTTCAATAGCGAGGTGTACGCCGTATGAATTCAGCACACGATGCACGGATAATATCACTTACGGCGTGATTATAAATACAAATTTGGTGATAACTCCGCGCGGCATGGAGTTATCACCAAATTTGTGTTGATAACACCGCAAATTTGAGTATTATACGGGCCGTCCGCACGGTGAATATTAGTTAGATTTCTGTTGAATGGTGTGACAAAAGTAAGAAACAAGTTGCTCTGCCTCGGGTGTTGTAATAAAGTCTGCCACCCTTGAAAGTTTAAGTCCCTCATTCTCTGGAGGAAATTCTCATGGCTAAGAGTGATTTTATATGCGGCATCTGTAAAAGAGTTTCAGGCACTAGCGGCTGGGGACGTGCCACAAGCAAATACCGATGTAGTAAACATAAAGAAATCTGTCGGGAGTGTGTGAATTTAAGTGGTGGATTATTGAGTCGTACCCGACGTGAGTGTAAGAAGTGTGGCTCTGAGGTTCTTCTTTATGAGTTCAATGAAAAGAGGAATCGGTGGGAGAAGGCATAGTTGGAAGGAGGCTTTATGGCTAAAGAACCTAGCATGAAAACAAAAGTTAGCAAGGCGCTTGCTAAATCCGAGACCGCAAGAAGCGTCTCTGGAAGTATTCTCCGAACCAAAGCTCCTAAAGGCATCAGAAGTTTTGCTGGCTCGGTATTAGGTAATTCCGCAAAGCCAAAGAAGAAGAAAAGATAAGATTTACAGCGCACGAAATCTAACAACGGCATGCACCCGACCCTCGCCAGCGAGGCTCTCATCATCAGGTTGGCGGGTTCCCGGTATCTTGCGTGTTGCGCGCTGGCTTCGGGCGGGTGATGCCGGGCGTTATATCGCTTCTTCCCAATCGTCGGCTAGGATGTCTTCAGCAGGAATCATGCCTCGAATTGAGTTGTAGCGAGAGTAGCGAACGTAGAATTCATAGTTTCGCGTTAGCTCGATTGATAGTTTTCGGTTGTTCGGGTATTTGTTATCCGCCCATCCCTTGCGCCGCGCCCGCTTGCCTGCCTTCATCAAGAGAAGAGCTTGAGAGAAATCAACGGGCGACCTAACAAGCGATTCGACCGGAGCGGAATCACGTTGGCTGTCATCGCTGGACTTTTGTTTGCTCATAGATGTCTCCCGCCCGGTCAATCGCGGCGTTAGATGCTTTCGTTTGTGGTGGAGAGATGCCCTCCATTCTCCCCGACACCGCTAAGTAACACGCGCTTCTTAGCGGCGGGCGCGACTCCCTTATCTTACCCGCGCCAATCCCAATTACTGTCAGCAATCCCGCATCTAACAACGCCATGCAACGGAGCCGCGACACGGTAGTTGTCATCTTCCACCGAGGTTGCTTGCGGCCCGCTGATGGCGGGCCGTTATGCTGCCTACGTGGGTTGAATCGCAAGCATCACAATGTGCTTCGTCATTTCCTCGCCGTGCTTAACGGTATGGTCAAGAAGTTCGAGATACATCTTCTTGTATTCCTCAAGATGCTTGACTTGCCACTCAAGCTCTTCAATCCTTCTGTGCATGGCGATGATGTCATACGCAATATCGAGTGCTGATGTGTGCATTTCCGCTCCGCGTCCTTTCCGCGCCCGGCCACATAACTAGTCAATGCAGGGGAGCCGCGCGCGCCAGTTGTCATGTTCCGCTCAGGGAGCTTGCGGCCCCCTGATTTCCGCCGTTATCCGCTTGCTTCTCGCGGAACAATTTGCTCGCGGTCGTATTTTTCGAGATGCTCTATAATGACTTCTTCGGCTTCGTTGATGGCGGCGCGCCGTGCGAGCATCCTCTTTCGTAACACTTCTCGCGCCTGACGAG
>JBGTBQ010000272.1:0-2814 GCA_041749275.1 Pyrinomonadaceae bacterium
GCCGCCGAGCCTCACGTCACGGCCCGCGCGCTGGATGCCGGTCTGCTGGACGGTGTGCGCCAATTCGTGCGCGAGCAGGTGTCGGCCCGCGTGCGTGCCGGGCGCGTACTCGCCGCGGTCGAAAACTATGTGCTGACCGACCGTGTAAGCCCGCGCGTTGACGGAGCGCGCCGACTCTGCCGCGCGCGCGTCGTCATGCACGCGCACGCTGCTGAAGTCGTGGCCGAAGCGCGGCTCCATGAACGAGCGCGTCGAAGTGTCGAGCGGTCGGCCCGGTGCGTTGAGCACGTCATGCACGACTGATGGGACGGACGCGGGCGCGCTCTGGTGGTTCGCGGCGTGGCGTTGGAGTGTCTTGCCTTCATCGTTGCACTTCTCACACTTGCCTTGCGCGGAGGCACCGCAGGCGCACTTGCGTTGCAGCACGTGGCCGCGAGCCGCCGTGAGCGCGGGCTTCGGGACGGGCGCGGCCTTGACGGGGGCGTGCGATCTGTCGCTCATCGCTTGAGACCTCCGTAGACCGCCCGCGCCACCTGCGCGCCGAGTGCATGGGGGCGTGAGTTTGGTGCAGTGTGGAAGGCGCCGGCGTCGAGTTGCTCCGAAGCACGCGGCGCGATGAGTGACGTAGGCAGGCCGCGCTCGGTCAAGAGCCGCGTCAACTCGTGCTGGATGGCGTCGCCGACGGCGTAGCGTCCGCGCGGGTTGAAGCCGTGCAGGACAACCTCCTCGACGTGCAGCCGTAGGGAGCCGGCTACCGGACTCGCAAGGCGGAGGGCGGCGTTGCTCTCGATGCGCGCTGCCCGTCGGTCATGCGTGTGTCGCGCCTCTTGATCCGCGGCACGAGGCTCACGACGCAGTGTGCTGGACGCGCCCGCGTCGCCGCGTGCGCTCGCTTCACCGCGATGATGTGTGAGCCACTGTGCTCGACGTTCGCGGCGGTTCATAACCAGCCTCCGATTTCGGACTCCGAGAGCGACTTCTCAATCTTGAGATACTCGCTGCGCGTGCTCTGTAAGAGGTGCGCCATGCGGACCGGCTCGTCCCGGTCGGCGGCGAGGAAGGCGGCGTTGAGAGCGATGTTGCGGATGTTGCCGCCCGCGAGGTTGAGCCGCGCGAGCTTCGAGATGTCGAGTCCTTCGGTCGGCGTTTCGGGCGGAAAGATGCGCGCCCAGATGCGCGCGCGCAAAGACGTGTCGGGGAAGGGGAACGTGACGACGAAGCGGAGACGGCGCAGGAAGGCCGTGTCGAGCGCAGCCCGCATGTTCGTCGTCAGGATGGCGAGGCCGCGATAGGCTTCCATCCGTTGCAGGAGATAGCTGACCTCGATGTTGGCGTAGCGGTCGTGGCTGTCGCGCACCTCGCTGCGCTTGCCGAAGAGCGCGTCGGCCTCGTCGAAGAGGAGCACCGCGCCGCCCTCCTCGGCGGCGTCGAAGACGCGCCGCAGGTTCTTCTCCGTCTCGCCGATGTACTTGCTGACGACGCGGCTGAGGTCAATGCGGTAGAGGTCGAGCGAGAGTTCGTGGGCGACGATCTCGGCGGCGAGCGTCTTGCCCGTCCCGCTCGGCCCGGCGAAGAGCGCCGTGATGCCCAGACCACGCAACCCGCGCGCGGCGAAACCCCACGTGTCGTAGACGCGCGTGCGCTGGCGGACGTGCACGGAGATTTCACGCAGCATCCACGCCTGCGCGTCGGGCAAGACGATGTCTTCCCAGCCTGCGCGCGTCTCGATGCGTTGCGCGCACGCATCGAGCGGGCGACGCGTCTCGGCGCGGCACGCCTCCCAGAGCAGCGGGCCGAGGTGCGATTCCACGCCGTCGCCTGCTTCTCTCTCAGCGACGAGCGCCGCGCTCTCGCATACCGAACGGCCCGCGCGCTCGATGTCCGACACGTCGAGTGGAAACTGCGCGACGACGGCTTCGAGTTGCCCGTTGAGCGAGGCGGCGAGCGGCCCCAGCGCGTGCTCCCACAGCGCGCGCTGCTCGGGCGGGCCGGGCCGGTTTACTTCGACAATCAACGAGGGGCGCGACGCCGGACTCAGCGGCTCTTCGCCGCACACGAACAGCAGCCCTTGAACCCGCTCGGCGAAAGCATTCGCGGCCTCGCGCTGTTCCGCTCCGTCGAGACGGATGAGAAGAGCGCTGCCAAGCAAGACCGCTTCCCGCTCCCACAGGCGGGCGAGGGCGTCTCGCTCGGCGCTCGCCGACGGGATGTCGGCGGCGTTCAGGGCATGCAGCCGCAGGCCCAACTCGCCCGACACGGCGGCGGCCAGCGCTCGCTTGCCTCCGCGTGCGTCGCCGCACAGTTGGACGACCGGCGAAAGGCGTTGATCTTCGCCGCCCATCAGACGCTTGAGGATGTGCTCGGCGTGCACACGATAGGAGATGGGCAGGGCGTGTGTTGCGCCGACCGGCTCGACGAAACTCTGCAAACGCTCGTCGAGCGCGGAGGCGCCCAACAGGTGATGCAGCACGCGCTCGTCGGCGCGCAACTGCCGCGACATCAGTGTCTCGCCCGCGAGCATCTCGACGAGCCGCCAGCGGCGCAACGTGCCCGATGGCGCGAACGCATCCCAGTGCGCGCCCGGCAGGAGCGCGAGCGCGAGGCCGAAGGTCGGGAAAGGTCGTCGCGCGTCCCCGCACGCGGCGGCGCAGAGCGGCGCGAAGCTCTCGTCCAATTCCATCCCGACCGTGAGCAGAAGCGTGTCGCGCTCGAACTCAGAGAGGCTGAAGACTTCGCACAGACGCTCCAGCGTCGTCGGCGCTTCGGCGTCGCCAATGACGGCGGGCAGGGTCCCGGCCTCCGCCGCCGCTTCCT
>JBGTBQ010000273.1:0-11184 GCA_041749275.1 Pyrinomonadaceae bacterium
CCGCGCCACGCACATCCTGACGCTCGGCCCGGCGGCCATCCTCGGCGCGAAACGCATCGTGCAATCGGTCGTGGACGCCTCGACCGCCCCGGCCAAGAAAAAGACCTACCGGCGCGTGCTCGACACCGAGCTCGCCGACGATGCGGCGGAGCGCGCCCGCCAGTTCGACGCCAATCCGGGACTGTGGGTGCGGCTGCACCCGAACGTGCGTTCGCTTGTTTTACCGGATGTACTGAGCTGATTTGCGCCGCGTCGCGGCGATTGAATTTAGCCGTGCCCATCAGGGCACGGACAAAAGTGCGGAAGTTTATTCGCGTCGCGTCAGCGACGGGTGAACCTTTATTCAAGCGTCGCTGACGCGACGCGGGCGGCTTGATACGTCCGGTTCCCGGCCTTGAAAGGCCGGGCTAAATTCACACGCCGCTCGCGCGGCGGCTTGCGGATTGCGGCTCTCATTTAATCGAGTAGGAGAAGACTATGAGTAACGCATTGAAACTGGAAAAGTATTCCTTCGGTGTCGGCGACCGGTTCGCGCATCAGGCGAAGGCGCAGTTGCAAGCCTGCATGAAGGCCGCCGCCGAGGGCGTAGACGTGGCCCCGGTCTGGAACAAATCGTACCGCGAGCATTCCATCGTCGGCTCCGAGCCGTCGAGCGTGCGCGCGGCGGCGGAGGCAGCGGTGCGCGAGCTTGATTGGACGAAACCATATCACCTCGACGCCGACCATATCCGGCTCGACATCGTTGACCCTTTTCTCGAACCCTGCGACTTCTACACGCTCGACGTGGCCGACGCCATCGGCCAGCCCGCCGCGCCGGAGGACGTGCAGGCGTTTGTCGAGCGTCATCCCGAACTCGTCGGGCGCATCGAGATTCCCGGCATCGCGGAACCGTTTGAAACCGACCGCGCCGAGATCGAGCGCATCGCCAACAAATTCCTCTTTGCCGTGCGAGAGGCGGGCCAACTCTACCGGCACATCGCGTCGAAGAAGGGCGAGGGCAACTTCATCACCGAGGTCTCGATGGACGAGACCGATAGCCCCCAGACGCCGCCCGAACTACTGGTCATCCTCGCCGCCCTCGCGGACGAAGGCATCCCGGCGCAAACGGTCGCGCCGAAGTTTACGGGCCGTTTCAACAAGGGCGTGGACTACGTCGGCGACGTGGCGCAGTTCGAGAAGGAGTTCAACGAAGACCTCGCCGTCATCGCCCACGCCGTCAAACAATACGGCCTGCCCGACAACCTCAAGCTCTCCGTCCATTCGGGCAGCGACAAGTTCTCCATCTATGGGCCGATTCGCAGAGCCTTGCAACGCACCGGCGCGGGGATACACGTCAAGACCGCCGGCACGAACTGGCTCGAAGAGTTGATTGGGCTGGCTGAGTCGGGCGGCGAGGGTCTCCAGATGGCGAAGGAGATTTACGGCAAGGCGCTCGACGACATAGACGCTTTGAGCGCGCCTTACGCGACCGTCATTGATATTGACCGCGCGAAGCTGCCCACGAAGGAGGAGGTCGCCGAGTGGTCTTCCGACGAGTTCGTTTCGGCGCTGCGCCACGATGCATCGAACCCTCTCTACAACCTGCACCTCCGCCAGTTGCTGCACGTCGGCTTCAAGGTCGCGGCGAAGATGGGCGACCGTTATCTCGACATGCTCAAACAGTGCGAGGCGACCGTCTCGAAGAACGTGACGGAGAACCTCTACGAACGTCACATGAAGCCGCTCTTCATCGGGAATGGCGACAAGCATTGAGGTTTATTCATGCTTGAAGAAAGGGTAAGAGGCAATTCACCACAGAGACACAGAGGACACAGAGACGGCACAGAGGATTTCAAATTTGATAAGCAGGTAGGAAAATGTTTCCCGGCATTATGAATTTCAATGTAGCGATTTTTACGCGCCCAAATGAGTTCTTAATACCAAAATACTTTTTGTGACCTGCTTATTTTAAAAATCTCTGTGCATTCTCCGTGTCCTCTGTGTCTCTGTGGTAAAGAGCAATTTTCATTACACTCAAGAATGAGTTGACCTCATAGACAGGGGCCGAAAGATGGATTTGGCGCAACTGACGAAGCTCTACGACTTCAACGGACGCACCGTCGTCGTCACGGGCGGGACGGGCATCCTGTGCGGCGCGATGGTCGAGGCGCTCGCCGGGTGCGGCGCGAACCTCGCGGTGCTGGCGCGCAGCGAAGAGAAGGGCCGAGACTTACTCTCGAAACTGAAAGGGCCGGGCCGTCACGTCATCTTGCAAGGCGACGTACTCGACAAGGCATCGCTCGAAGCGGCGGCGCGGCGCGTCCATAAAGAGTTCGGGCGGGTGGATGCCTTACTCAACGGCGCGGGCGGCAACAGCCCCGGCGCGACGGCGCGGCCCGACCTCTCATTCTTCGACCTGCCGGAAGACGCCTTGCGTTACGTCTTCGAACTCAACCTGCTCGGCACGATTTTGCCGACGCAGGTCTTCGGTCGCCTGATGGCGGAGCAGGGCGAGGGCGTGATCCTCAACATCTCCTCGATGAGCGCCATCAAACCGCTGACGCGCGTCGTCGGCTACTCGGCGGCGAAGGCCGGCGTCAATAGCTTCACGCACTGGCTCGCCGTGCATCTCGCGCAGGAGTACGGCCCGCGTCTGAGGGTCAACGCCGTCGCGCCCGGCTTCTTCGTCACCGAGCAGAACCGCGCGCTCCTGACCAACCCGGAGACGGGCGAGTTGACGCCGCGCGGACAGTCCATCATCGCGCACACGCCGATGAACCGTTTCGGCGAACCGGCGGACTTGCTCGGCGCGGTGCTCTGGCTCTTGTCGCCGGCCTCCTCGTTCGTCACCGGCATCGTGGTGCCGGTGGACGGAGGCTTCTCGGCCTTCGGCGGCGTGTGAAGCGCGACCCGTCGCGCTTCGTGCGAAAGAGTTGACGTTTCATCTATCAGCAGGCTCATGTCGGGAGATTGGGAAAACGACGACCGCCGATGTCGTTGGCACCACGACGATTGGGTATCGGCCTGCCATGCGTGCGGGAAATATGCCTGCGTCAAGTGCGAGAACGAGGAGCAGCCGGGCCAAGCCGTCTGCCCACACTGCGGTGTGCTCTGGCACGAACAGCCGTGGGCCGCGCCGCCGAAATGATCGAGCAGCACTATGAACACAGTCGTCACGACTCCGTTCACGGATCAGCGACCGGGCACCTCCGGCCTGCGTAAAAAAACGCGCGTCTTCATGCAACCGAACTATCTGGAGAACTTCGTCCAGTCGGTCTTCAACGCGGTGCGCGAAAGCACCGGCGCGGACTTTCGTGAGGAGATGCTCGTGGTCGGCGGCGACGGTCGTTACTACAACCGCGAGGCCGCGCACATCATCATCCGCATGGCCGCCGCGAACGGCTTTCGCCGCGTGCTCGTCGGGCGCGGCGCCATTCTTTCGACGCCCGCCGTCTCCGCCGTTATCCGCCGCCGCGATGCTTTGGGTGGCCTCGTGCTTTCAGCGAGCCACAACGCCGGCGGGATAGACGAAGATTTCGGCATCAAGTACAACGTCCGCAACGGCGGCCCCGCGCCTGAGTCAGTGACCGAACGCATCTATCAGCAGACGCTCGCGATTAAGGAATACCGAACGCTCGACCACGCCGATATAGACCTCGACACGGTGGGCGCGGTCAAGGTCGGCGACATGGAAGTCGTCGTGATTGACTCGCTCGAAGATTACACGGCGGTGATGGAAGAGCTGTTCGACTTCGAGCGTTTGCGCGCACACTTCCGCGAAGGCTTTCGCATGACGTTCGACGCGATGAGCGCCGTTACCGGCCCCTACGCGCGGCACATCCTCGAAGAGCGCCTCGGCGCCCCGGCGGGCACCGTTATCAACGGCGAGCCGCTCGAAGATTTCGGCGGTCATCATCCCGACCCGAACCTCGTCCACGCCGCCGAATTGGTCGCGCGTCTCTCGGCTGCGGACGCGCCCGACTTCGGCGCGGCGTGCGACGGCGACGGCGACCGCAATCTGATCCTCGGTCGCAATTTCTTCGTCTCGCCGGGCGACTCTCTGGCTATCATCGCCGAGCACGCGCAAGGCGCAATCCCCGGCTACCGCGAAGGACTCGCGGGCATCGCGCGCTCGATGCCGACCTCGACGGCGGCTGATCGCGTCGCCGCCGCTCTCGGCATCAAGGCTTACGAGACGCCGACGGGCTGGAAGTTCTTCGGGAATCTGTTGGACGCGGGGCTGGTCACGCTCTGCGGCGAGGAGAGTTTCGGCACCGGCTCCGACCACGTGCGCGAGAAGGATGGTCTGTGGGCCGTGCTCGCATGGCTCTCGATTCTGGCCGCGACGCGCAAGAGCGTGGAAGAGGTGGTGCGTGACCACTGGCGCCGCTTCGGCAGAAGCTACTACCAGCGCCACGACTTCGAAGGGCTGGATGCGGACGCCGCCGGGCTGATGATCGAAGCGTTGCGCGAGAAGCTCCCGACCCTGCCCGGCACGGGCTTCGCGGGCGGCGAGGTCGCCACCGCCGACGACTTCAGCTACACCGACCCGGTGGACGGCGGCACGAGCGCAAGACAAGGCATCCGCCTCCTGCTGGCCGACGGCTCGCGCGTGGTCTGCCGACTGTCGGGCACGGGCACGTCGGGCGCGACGTTGCGTCTCTACGTCGAACGCTACGCGGCGGACGACGGCGACCGCGAAGTTGACGACGTGCTCGCGCCGCTCGTCCGGGCCGCGAAGGAGTTGCTCGAGTTGCGAGAATATTGTAACCGCGACGAAGCGACCGTCGTCACTTAGAGAACGTTATCTTCTGGGGGCGCAAGCGTCCCGCTTGCATGAGCGCGCAGCGCGAACAAAGGGTTTCGATAAATTCAAGCTTGAATGAAAAGGGGGAGCTTTGAGCGTGCCGGCGCACGCTTGCAAGCGGGACGCTTGCGCCCCTGAGATATGCGGTCTTCATCGTTCCGAGGCAATTAGATATGTTGATCGGTAAAGGCTACGAAGACGATTTTTTGACCGAGCATGAGGTGCGCGAGTTGATGTCGTCCGCGCTCGACGGCGCGCGGCTCGCGGGCCGTCGCGTGCTCGTCATCATCCCCGACGCGACGCGCACCGCGCCGATTCCGCTGATGTTCCGCCTCTTCCATGAGCACCTCGCTGGAAAGGTCGCCGCACTCGATTACCTCGTCGCGCTCGGCACGCATCAGGCGATGAGCGACGAAGCGCTCAACAAGTTGGTCGGCGTCACGGCGCAGGAGCGCGCCACTCAATACGCGGACGTGCAAATCTTCAACCACCGTTGGGACTTGCCCGAAACCTTCGCCGATCTGGGAACCATCTCGGCGGACGAAATCAGTGAGATGACGGGCGGGCTGATGCATCGCGCGGTGGAGGTGCGGCTCAATAAGCTGGTCTTCGACTACGACCAGATCATCATCTGCGGCCCTACGTTCCCGCACGAGGTCGTGGGCTTCTCCGGCGGCAACAAATATTTCTTCCCCGGCATCGGCGGCCCCGAAGTCATCAACTTTTCGCACTGGCTCGGCGCGGTGATTACGAGCTACTCGGTCATCGGTACGAAGTACACACCCGTGCGCCGTGTGATTGATCGCGCCGCGTCTTTTATCGAGCGGCCCAAGCTCTGCTTCAGCATGGTCGTCAAAGGCGACGGGCTGGCGGGTCTCTACGTCGGCGCTCCCGAAGTGGCTTATGAAGCGGCGGCTGACCTGTCGTCGAAGCTTCATATCAAGTGGGTGGACAAACCCTTCCGGCGCGTGCTGGCGGTGATGCCGAAGATGTACGACGACCTGTGGACGGCAGCGAAGGGGATGTACAAGCTCGAACCCGCGATTGAAGATGGCGGCGAGGTCGTCATCTACGCGCCGCACGTCGAAGAGGTGAGCTACACGCACGGGCATCTTCTGGACGAAGTGGGGTATCACGTCCGCGACTACTTTCTGAAGCAGTGGGACAAGTTCAAAGAGTATCCGGGCGGCGTGCTTGCACACAGCACGCACCTGCGCGGGATGGGCGAGTACGACGCCGCGACGGGCATCGAAAGCCCGCGCGTCAACGTCACGCTCGCCACGCGCATCCCCGAAGAGCGTTGCCGCCGCCTGAGCGTGGGCTATCTCGATCCCGATACGATCAACCCCGACGAATGGCGCGACCGCGAGGACGAAGGCGTCCTGTTCGTGCCGAAGGCGGGCGAGATGCTCTATCGAGTGAAGCCGAAGGCGGCAGCCGCGTCGTGAGTCCGCGTCAGCGGACGGATTGAATAAAGCCCAGAGTGGAGCGCAGCGGAACTCTGGGAACTTTTATGGAAACGAAACACGAACTCGAAGAGAAGACCGAGCGCGTGACGCGCTTCCTCGCGGAAGAGAATCTCGGCGGCGTGCTGCTTGGCGCCCAGCACAACTTCGCGTGGCTGACGTGCGGAGGCCGCAGCGGCATTGACCTCAGCCGCGAGCCGGGCGCGGGCGCGCTGCTGGTGCGCGCCGACGGGCGGCGATTCGTGCTGGCGAACAACATCGAGACGCAGCGCCTGCGCGAAGAAGAGTTGCCGGGGGGCGCGTGGGAGATGATTGAGTACGACTGGACGGAGGAGAAGGCCAACCCGTCGCTCCCGGTCGAGCGTGCGCTCTCATTGCTCAAAGACGGCGCGGCGCTCGGCTCCGACCTCCCCGTGGGCGGCGGTGCGCGCGTGGTGGAAGGCGCGTTCGCGCGCCTGCGCTATCAACTCACGGATTCCGAGATTGAACGACTCCGCGAGTTGGGCCGCGACGCGGGACAGTCCGTCGGCGCGTTCGCGCGCGGGCTTGAGCCGGGCCTTACGGAGCGCGAGGTCGCGCGGCGCGCATCGGACGCGGTCGCATCCGTCGGCGCGCACTCGGTCGTCACGCTCGTCGCCGCCGATGAGCGTCTCAAGCGCTTTCGTCATCCGGTTCCGACCGAGTTGCGCTGGGAAAATGTTTTGATGATCGTGGTCTGCGCGCGGCGCGGTGGCCTCATCGTCTCGTTGACGCGCATCGTCACAGCCGGCTCCGTGCCGGACGAGTTGCGCCGGCGGACGCTCGGCGCGGCGCGCGTGAACGCGGAACTGTACGACGCCACAAGACCGGGCGTCGCGGGGCGCGAGTTGTTCGATGTAGCGGTGCGCGCCTACGCCGCCGAGGGTTTCTCCGGCGAAGAGAAACTGCATCATCAGGGCGGCGCCACGGGCTACCGCACGCGCGATTGGGTGGCGCACCCGCGCAGCGAAGATACAGCGCAAACGCGACAGGCGTTCGCGTGGAACCCTTCGATCACGGGCACGAAGGTCGAGGAGACCTGCCTTGCCTTCGACGACCACGTGGAAGTGATAACGGCTTCGCCCGACTGGCCTTCGATCACGGTCGAGGTCGGAGAACGCGGCTACGTCCTGCCCGATGTGTTGCCGCTCTGAAAGACAGGTCGGAATCGCACGCGGTAGCGGGCGGGTGACGGCGACGATAAAGCCCGCCCGCTACCGCGTGCGATTCTGATAAAGCCCGGCGACGACTGACCACCGAAAAGGAGAACAGCGCCACATGCCATCGCCCGACAAACCGAAAGATGGAGACTCCATCGCGGACGCGATCCACGCCAGCATGGAGCCGATCTCGCTCTCGGAGAACGAGGGCGACCAGTCCACGGGCGCAAGCACGACGGGCGCGACCATCGCCGCGGTCGGTGGGGGGATCAACGCGCGCATCGGGCGGCAACGCTGGGTCATCTGCGCGCTCCTATTCTTCGCCACCACCGTCAACTACGTTGACCGTCTCGTCTTCGGTCTCCTCGGCCCGGAGTTGCAGAAGCCCGAACTCTTCGGCTGGACGAATAAGGATTACACCGACATCGTCTTCTGGTTCGAGGTCGCCTACGCCATCGGGCTGGTGAGCGCGGGCGGCATCCTCGACCGCGTCGGCACGCGCATCGGCTACGCCGTGGCGCTCATCTTCTGGAGCGTCGCCGCGATGCTCCACGCTTTCGCGGGCGCCGCCGCCGGCTTCTTCGGGATCAGCACCGTCGCCAGCTTCAGCATCGCGCGCTTCCTCCTCGGTCTCGGCGAGGCAGGGAACTTTCCCGCCGCCATCAAGACCGTGGCCGAGTGGTTCCCGAAGAAGGAGCGCGCGCTCGCCACCGGCATTTTCAACGCCGGCACCAACGTCGGCGCCATCGGCGCGCCGCTCCTCGTGCCGTGGATTTACGGTCACCTCGGCTGGCAGTGGGCCTTTATCCTGACGGGCGCCATCGGCCTCGTCTGGATCGTCTTCTGGTTCGCCTTGTATCACATCCCCACGGAGCACCCGCGCATCAGCCGCGCGGAGTTGGCCTACATTCAGTCCGACCCGCCCGACCCGCCGGTGAGGGTCGCGTGGGGCAAGCTGCTGACGTACCGGCAGACGTGGGCGTTCGTCATCGCCAAGTTTATGACGG
The DNA here is from genome assembly GCA_041749275.1 of Pyrinomonadaceae bacterium. GTDB lineage: Bacteria > Acidobacteriota > Blastocatellia > Pyrinomonadales > Pyrinomonadaceae > JBGTBQ01. The sequence goes on from JBGTBQ010000273.1 coordinate 8,438, forward strand.
ACTCGATCTGGCGCTGGTATCTCTATCTGCTCCCGCTCTTCTTCAGCCAGACCTTCAAGCTCGACATCAAGAACTTCGGCCCTCCGTTCGTGGTCATCTATCTCATGGCCGACGTGGGCAGCGTCGGGGGCGGCTGGCTCTCTTCGCGGCTCATCAAGGGCGGACGCTCGGTCAACTTCGGGCGCAAAGTCGCCCTGCTCGTCTGTGCGCTCTGCGTTGTCCCCGTGGTCTTCGTCACGCAGATGTCGAACATGTGGTTCGCCGTGATGCTGGTCGGACTCGCGGCGGCGGCGCATCAGGGCTGGTCGGCCAACCTGTTCACGACCGCCTCCGACATGTTCCCGCGTCATGCGGTCGGGTCGGTCGTCGGCCTCGGAGGCATGGCCGGCGCATTCGGCGCGATGCTCATCCTGAAGGTGACGGGCTACATCCTCGAAAGCTCCGGCAGCTACACGGCGCTCTTCATCGTGGCGGGCAGCGCCTACCTGCTCGCGCTGCTCATCATCCACCTGCTCGTGCCGCGCCTTGAGCCGGCGCGGATTGAGGGTGCGGCGACGGCCTGACGTGCGGATGCGGATTGAGACAGGTATCGGAAAGTAGATGAAGAGAGAAATGCGCGTTGGGATAAAAAGGAGAGCGCGGCTGCCGCGACGCACAGTCCACGTTCTCCTCGTCGCGCTCGTGTGGCGCCAGCCGGCGTTCGCCTCGGCAGCGGGCGGGCAGGAGCTATCGGATTGATGAACGGCTGACGCTTGACGGGCGGGCTACCTCCTCGCCGCCGCTCGCGCGGCTGAAGAATAATTGCCGCACCCCGACCGCCGGCGACTTTTTAAATGCAGACAGTCAAGCGACGCGAATTCTTACAACTTACACCGGGCCGGCGCGCGTTGTCCGCGGGCTACTGGCTCCACGTCAGCCGCTCGGCGATGGCCTGCCGTTTCGAGGTGACGATGCCCGCGCGGGAGCGCGCCGGGGTCGAGGCCGCGCGCGAGGCGCTGGACGAAGTTGACCGGCTCGAACAGCAGTTGACGGTCTACAGAGAAAGCAGCGAGGTGAGTTTCGTCAACCGCCACGCCGCCGACGGGCCGGTGCCGGTCGAGTCGTCGCTCTTTGAGTTGCTGCGGCTGTGCGTTGAACTCCAACGCGAAACCGGGGGCGCGTTCGATGTGACTTCCGGCCCTTTGAGCCGCTGCTGGGGTTTTATGAAAAGGGAGGGGCGCGTGCCCGATGCGCGCGAGATCGAGGAGGCGCGGGCGTGTGTCGGAAATGAGCAGTTGATACTCGATGCCGAGACGCTGACGGTTCGCTTCGCGCGCGCGGGCGTCGAAATAAACTTCGGCAGCATCGGCAAAGGTTACGCGCTCGATTGCGTCGCGGCGAACGTGCGGCGCGGCGTCCGCTCCGCCCTCCTGAGCGCGGGCTACAGCAGTCTGCGCGCCGTCGGGGGCGGCGATGCGGGGCAGAGGGGTTGGCTGGTCGGCGTGCGCCACCCGCGCGACAAGGAGAGACGCTTGGCGCTGCTCAGGCTGCGCGACTCGGCGATGTCAACCAGCGGGAGCGAGGAGCAGTTCTTCGAGCACGAGGGCCGGCGCTACGGCCACGTCATAGACCCGCGTACCGGCTATCCGTCGGAAGGAGTTTCCGGCGTCACGGTCATCGCGCAATCGGCGGCCCATTCGGATGCGCTCGCCACGGCCTTCTTCGTCGGCGGGCGCGGGCTGGCCGAAGAGTATTGCGCGCGTCATCCGGGCGTCGTGGCCGTCATGCTCGAAAGCGGAGCGGAGCGGGCGGTCGTCATCGGCGGCAACGAAAATTGTGAGGTGGAGTTGATTGATGAGTAATGGAACGGCGCACTCATATACTTCGGCGCAAGCGGTCGCGCTCGTCCTTTTACGGACGCTGATCGGCTGGCACTTTCTCTACGAAGGCTATTACAAGCTGATGCTCCCCGGCTGGGGGCCGGACGGAAAGCCGCTCGGCGCATGGAGTTCCGCCGGGTATCTCAAGGCCGCGTCGGGGCCGCTCGCGCGTCTCTTCCAGCGTCTGGCTGACGCGGGCTGGACGCCGTGGCTCGACGGCGCGGTGAAGATCGGGTTGTTGCTCATTGGCCTCTCGCTCATCCTCGGCCTGTTCACGCGGTTGGGTGCGTGGGGCGCGCTGCTTTTGCTGGCGACGTTCTACGTGCTGATGATCCCGTGGGCGGGCGTTCCGCAGCCGGGCAACGAAGGGACATATCTTATCGTCAACAAAACTTTGATCGAGGCCGCGGCGGTCGTTGTCCTGCTCGTCTTCAACACGGGGGCGATAGCGGGACTTGATTTACTGTTCGCGCGAAGGAAACGACGGCCTTCCAGCGCGGTCGGAACGGTCGGAACGGTCGGAACGCACGCCGCGTAGCGGCGATTGAGTTTAGCCCGGCGTTTCAACGCCGGGAACCGGCGGCAACGAGTTCCCGCGTCGCGTCAGCGACGGTTGAATAGCCTGTTCATGCGTCGCTGACGCGACGCCGACCGCGCGCCGTGCGTTCTCCCCGGCGTTGAAACGCCGGGCTAAATTCATCCCGCCGCTACGCGGCGGATTTACACTCACGCTTCAAGCTTATTCGTTCGGGTGTTTTAAAAAGGAAGGATCGGAGATGAATCTTACCGAAGAGCAGAAGACCGAGGGGCGGCGCAACTTTCTCAAGGCGATTGCCGGCGCTCCGGCGCTCGTCGCGCTGGGTGCGGCGGCGGCGGTGCGCGGCCCCG
>JBGTBQ010000274.1:0-7584 GCA_041749275.1 Pyrinomonadaceae bacterium
GTTCTTTCAAGCCCCGGAGGGGCGGCAGCGCCTACCATGTCGCTCCTCACGGAGCTTCAGCGACCTCATGTCACGCGACGGGCTATAAACATTCCGCTCCTCACGGAGCTTCGGCACATGGCTTTTCAGACACGCTCTTAGAGCGCCGGAGCGTTTTTCGATTTGATTTGTAACGTGACGTAACTGAAATCGAACGGTAAGGAAGGGCGCTTCTTTGCGTTCGAGATGCCAACTCCAATTTTAAGAAACCCGGCGGGGTGAAGCCGCCGAGCAACGTCATCATTGCGAGATAGCTCAACCAGCGGACGAGGCTGTCGTTCGCCGTGATGGGAGAACCCTCTGCGCCGGATGCGTCCACCGTGGAGCTATCGCTCCGGCTTTCGGATTGTGCCGGCGTCGCCTGCCGCGGCGTCTCCGTCTCGGCGACCTGAAGCTGCCCCGCGCGCGGCACGAACATTTCGCTCGTGCCTCAGTGTTCGTGGTTGGTATGGCCGGTGTGGGCCGCGGGCTTTTTGGCCGCCGGCTTCTTTTTCGGGGCCGGTTTGCGCGTCGCGGCCTTCGCCGCCGGCCTGCCGCCGAGCGCCGCGTTGATGCGGTTCATCTCCGCGATCTCGCCCTGTTGCTTGGCGACCGTCTTGCGGGCGAACTCCTTGATTTCAACGTGCTCCGCCTTGGTCGTCGCCTCCTTCGACATTTCGACGGCCATCTTGTGGTGCATGGTCATCGTGTCGAGGAAGAGACGGTCGAACTCACGCCCCTCCGCCGTCTTCAACTTCAGCAGGTCCGCCTCGTGATCCATCTTCATGTTATGGTGGCCGGGCATGTCCTGCATGTGCGCCATCATCTGCGAGTGATCCATCCGTGGGCGGTCCGAATACCAGTGCTGGCGGTGGCCCCTGAGCACCAACATGTCCCGCTGCTGATCGTCGCCGGTCTTCTTGGCGAAGTTCTTGACACGCGCGTCCGTACCTTTCTCTTGAGCTAAACGAGCCATCTCGATGCCCTGCTCGTGGTGCATGATCGTCATGTCTATGTAATGAAGATCATAGGGCATGTCGGACATCTGGCCGTGACCTGTATGACCCGTCTGCTGTTGGCCGGCCTGCCCCGCATGACCCATGTGCTCCTGCGCCGCCGCGTTGACGACGCTCAAAGCGACGAGGGCCGCGACCGTGAGCGTGCCTGCCACCGTGTGCTTGATCCGATTCGACTTCATAATTTCTCCTTGCTTCTTCCAGCCGCCCGAGGTGGGGCGGTCTCTCCATGAGTTTAGAAATGCCACCGCGGCACGCGCCCCCGCACCCGCGCTCTTGCCCCTTCCGTGACTACTCGTGCTTGTGCTCTTGTCCCCCCACGGGCTGACCCCGCGGAGCTTCGACGATCCTCTCGCGCACGCGGCGCATGACCTCGTCGTACATCGCGGGCGGGAGCACCCTAACCATCGTCATCATGCCCATGAACGATCCCGTCCATCCCGGCGGCAGCCCGTAGGTCTCCGGCTTCGCCACCTCCTTGTCCATGAACATGACCATGTCCTGCGGGTAGCCGGGCACGCGCTTGCGGCGCGCCTCGTCGTCCGGGTTCGACACTTGGCCGAGCCGCTCCGACTGTCCGGGCTGCACCTCGGAACCTTTCCCCTGACCGGGCGACGGCTGCTGACCGTGGCCCTGATGCTGTTCCTGCGGCCCGACCATGTTCGAGACGTTGCGCTCCTGCGTCGTCATCCCCATGCCGCGCCCCATGCCGGGGCCGAGGTCTTCACTGAGCGCGTGCCCCTGCGTCACGACGCCCATGCCCTCCTCCATGCCCATCCCCGTCCGCGAGCCGTGCCCGGCGTGCGCCATCGGCCCGACCATCGAGACCATCTGGTTCATCATGTGGTGCGGCAGGTGACAGTGGAGCATCCAGTCGCCGACGTAAACGGCGTCGAACTCCACGTCGCGCGCCTGTGCGACGCCGACGAGCACGGTGTTGCCGGGATACCAAGCGGTTTCGGGAATGCGTCCGCCCTCCGTGCCCGTGACATAGAACTGGTTGCCGTGAATGTGCATCGGGTGGTGATCCATCCCCATGTTAATCATGCGGATGCGGACGCGCTCGCCCTGCCGGACGATCATCGGCGTTGAATTTGGTCCCGCCTTGCCGTTGAGCGTGAGCCAGTTGAACTCCATCGCCAACGTGTTCGGGATGGGGTTGTTCGGCAAGAGCGCCCACTCCTGCAAGACAAGGCCGAAGTCTTTATCCACCTTCGGTGCGTAGGGGCGCTTCGGGTGAATGATGAAAAAGCCGATCATCCCCATCATCTCCTGCATCGCCATGTGCGAGTGGTAGAAGAAAGTGCCGTTCTGGTGGAGCGAGAACTCGTAAGTGAAAGTCTGCCCCGGCTCGATCAGAGGCTGGTTGAGGAACGGCACCCCGTCCTGCGACGGCGGGACTTCAAGCCCGTGCCAGTGCATGCTCGTCCCTTCGGGCAGCTTGTTCGTGACGTGAATGCGAACGCGGTCGCCCTCGTTCACCTCGATGGTCGGCCCCGGCACGCTGCCGTTGTAGCCCCAGCCGAAAATATCCTTGCCGGGGATGAGTTGCCACTTGACGACTTCGGGGACGAGGTGGAAGACCTTGACGCCGCCCTCCATCGTCCACGGTAGACGCGGGACATCCGGCACCTGCACGGGGACGACTCCGCCTTCAGAAGTCGCGGGCCGGTTATCTCTTTTGGGTGGAGCCTGCGGCTGCGGAGCCGTGTGCCCTTCGTGCTGCGCCCGGACGACATTCGAGCCGGCGCCCACCGCGCCCGCGGCTCCAAGAATGGAAGCGCGCCTCAGAAAATTGCGTCTGCTGTTGTCCATGTCAATACTCCTGTACTGGTGTAAATCTTTCCGGTTTCCGTGTAGCGTCAGCGGTCGTCTGAATCGCCGGAGGCGTCGCTCGCCGATCTCAGCTTGAAGCCTTCGGTGCGCTCGCCGCCTTCGCCGGGGCGTCCCACGGCGTCGAGGCCGCCTTCGAGCAGGAAGCCGCGCAGACCCGTCGCGCTGCTCCTCAACTCCACGAGCGCGCGCGCGTATTCGACCTCTACCTGAAAGAGCGTGCGTTGCGCGATCAGAACCTGCGGGTAGGCGGCAGCCATCTGGCGGAAGTTCGAGAGGTACATCTCGTAAGCCTGCCGCGCGCGCGGGACGACCTGCGTGCGGTACTTCTCGACCAGCGTCCGGGCGTTGCGGTACTCGCGGAAGGAGGAAGCCATCCGCATACGCAGGGAAAGTTGGAGGCGATCAAGTTCCCGCTCGGCGATGGCAAGCTCGGCTTCGGCAGCCGCGATGCCCCCCTTGTTGCGGTTGAAGATGGGGATATTGATGCCCACCTCGATCCGCCCCTCCGCGCCCGTCTTCCTGCCGTCGCGCTCCAGTATCTCGTTGTTGTAACCGACGCCGCCGTTGACGAAGAGATCGGGGATGCGCTCGGCCTTCTGGCGCGAGACCACCGCACGCGCTCTCTCGACGCCGGCGCGCGCCGCTTTGATCTCGGGACTATCGCGCAGCAGGACGGTGAGCAACTGCCCCTGATCGAGCGCCTCGGCCCCGTCTTCGAGACTGCCGGCCAAACGCGCTGGCCGAAGCTCCGGGTTGTTCACCATCGCGCCGAGTGCGCTCCACGCTTGCTCCCAGTCGGTCCGCGCGCGAAGCATTTCAATCTCCGCCCGCTCGGCCTCGATCTCGATTTCGAGTTGGTCGGGGCGGTCGGCCTGCCCGACGTTGTACAGCTCTCTGGTAATCACGACGGCCTCACGCGCGAGGTCGGCGAGGTCGGCGCGGAGTTCGACCAACTGCTGCGCGCCGAGAGCCTCGAAGTAGAGCATCCGAACCGAGTTGAGTACGCGCATCCGCTGCGCTTCGGCGAGCGCCTCGGCCTGCTCGCGCTCACGCTCGAAGACGCGCTTGGCCTTCCCCAACTTCCCGCCGAGCGGGATCGTCTGCTCGACGAAGACGCCATGCTCGCTCTTCTCGCCGGCGGCGCGGAAAGCCAACTCCTCGCCGAAGTAGCCGACCGTCGGGTTCGGGAAGGCGCCCGCCTGACGACGGCGACCTTCCGCGGCGCTGATCGAAGCCGCGGCCTGCGCGAGCGTCGGGTTTCTCTCGGCTGCCATCTTCTCCAATTCATCGAGCGTCACCACAGGGCCTTCGGGGATAAGCCCGCGGCTCGCTCCCCTCCTCACCGGCCCGCGCGGCGAAGCGGTCTGGTGCATGGCGTGATCTACCGCCGGCGAGGGCTGTTGTCCGTGCGTCGGCGTGGCCGTCGGTTGCGGCATCTGATTCTGATGTCCCTGATGCGGCTCCGTCATCGCGGGCTGCGTCATCGCGGGCGTCGGCGTCACGGTCGGCTGCATCACGTGTCCCACATGCGGATCGGAGGGCGCGGGCGTCGGGGTGGGCATGGCCTGTTGCCCGTGCCCGGCGTGCGGGTCGGTGGGCTGAGTCTGGCTGCCTGAAGTTCGCGTGGCCCCGCCTGTCGCGCGTCCACGCGGGGTTCCGCGCACGGCTTTCCTTTTCTGTGTTTTCTTCCTGACGGGCTTTTTGGCTTTCGGCTTGGCCGGCGGCATGGGCATCGTGTGGCCCTCGTGCTGCGCCGGCACGGGCGACCCCGCCGAGGCGAGCAGTAACACGACGATGAGCGCGCTAAAGAGTTTGCGCGCCGGCACACTGAAGCGTTGAGAGTAGTTCATGACTTTTCTCCCCTGTGGTAACAAAAGCAAGCCCGCGCGTGCGCTGAACTTTGAGCGCGCCGCGTCGTGGCGACTGAAAGCAATTATTGAGAGATGAAGATGCGAGAGGGGGCGACGGCGCACCTTGGCCGAAGCCCGCGGGCGGGTCTAGATGCGGAAGACGTTGAGCAGGAGATGCCTGTCGGAACTGCCGGGTGGCGCGCGGTGCGCCGGAGTAATCTCCCGAACGATGAAGACCGTCGGAGCTATGCCGTTGCCCGAAGCGCGCGGGGTGATTTCTTTCCCGACCTTCTGGCCGTAGTTGGACTGCAACTCGAAGTTCGGCGACGGCGGCGAGTCGGACCGGCCTACACAGTGAGAGCAGAGTAGGTCGTGCGCGCCGGAGGTGACGACCGTCAACACTTCGGATTCAGTCTGAAGCTGCTCTCGGACGGGCGACTCGGCGGCGTGCCCCACGCCGTGGGCCTGCGCGTGGCCCGAATGGTCTTCGAGACCAGCCGAGTGCTGGCTGTGGTCGGACATGTGCACGCCGTAAGTGGCGGCGCTATCGGGCACGCCCGCCATCGTCTCACACCCTACGTGCGGGCAGGCCGCGGCGGCCAGCACGCCGCCCCAGCAGCCCACGACAAGGGCACAGACTACACAGACATTTAACAGCTTTCGGGTCACGGTTTTTACTTGATAGGTTAATTAACACACACAAAGGTCTCTTGTCCATGCACCAGCGCACCTTCTTACATCCGCGAGGTAGTTGCGGATCTTTGGGAGCGTGCTTAACGTCCCGCTTCACTTCCATCTTACCTGAAGGCGCTCACGTCGGCGGTCGCCGTGCGGACGAGAGAAGGCTTGCCGAACTGCGTCCACGCGAAATAGACCGTGTCGCCGAGGCGTGCCATGCGGGGGAAGCCGCTTGAGCGCGAAACGTCGGTCCGGGCGATGATCGCCACCGGGCCGGGCGTGCCGTCGCGGGCGACGCGGCGTACCTTGTTGGCGCCGCCTTCGGTTGTCCCCGACATCCAGCAGACCAGCGCCGAGCCGTCCGCCAGCATTAGAACGTCAACGCGGCCCATGGCGTCGCCGTCGTCCACGCGTGCGGGGTTCCCGAATGTCGCGCCGGCGTCATCCGAGAATGCGACATTTACGCGCGACGAATCCCCCTCCCCCGTGAACCACGCGAGCGCGACGCGACGCCCGTCGGCGGCGACGGATGGCCCGTTGACGGGACACCCCTTGATCTCCCAGTTGTCGGCGTGGACAGGGCGCGGGCCGCTCCAGCCATCGGCCTGCTGCCGCACGAAGTAGATGTCGCGCACCTCTCGCTCCGAGCGGTCGCGGTAGGCGGCTATCGGCCCCTCGGATGTGAGCGCCGCCGAGGTCTGGCAGCATTCGCAGATGCGCTCGTCGAGCACCGCCTCGTCCGAGAGTTTGCCGTCGGCGTCTATAGCCGCGTAGCGCAACGCCATGCTGACGGGGAGCGGCCCCTTCTCCTCGTCAGCCTCCTTCATATCCTTCGTCGCGCGCCCGTCAACCCAGACCGCGCCGATGCGCCCGTCAGCTAGAGGGAGCAGGGAGACGAAGCCGTGCTCGGTCTGCGTGCCGTCCGTATGCGGGACGATGGGGCGGCCCCAAGTCTTGCCGCCGTCATTCGAGCGCGAGATTTGGACGTTGTAGGCGTAAGTGCCGGGGCCGCTCTTCACCAGCCAATGAGCCGCCATCGAGCCATCCGGCAGCGCGATGACCGAGGGAAAGTCGGCCCAGTTGACGAACCAGTTCTCGCCCTCCGCCACCGTCCGCGGCTCGGACCAGCCCGCCGCGTTGCGCGCCGCGAACCGCAACGTGTGCCGCTTCTCCCCGACCCGCTCGACCCAACTCAGGATCACCCGCCCGTCGGAGGTGGCGTAGAGTTCCGGTTCGCGGCTGTTCTGGCCCGCCGGTGTTTCCGCTTCCCGCACCGCCAGTGGGGAACCCGCGGCGGGCCGCTGGTCCGGCGTCGCCTGAGATTGAAGTGTATTCGTACCACCTTGTTTGCAACCGGCGGCCAATAAGAGCGCGGCCAAAAGCAGCGGCGCGTGTCTGAAACCTGCTCTTCTCATCTGATCGGTTGTGCTCCTGTAAACGTTTCAGCGGAACTTTCAGACCACAGGCTACATCAAACCCGCCCGCGTCGCATCTGGAAAACTCACTGGCGTAGAGTGCACGCATCCTACACGTTAAGAACCTTGAGCATGTAGTTTTCATCTCACTCTGCTGTGAGCCTCTATATGGAGCGCACACCAAGAAGTGGATGACTGTCAGAACCGCCTGCGGTAGCGGGCGGGTTCTTGCGTCGCCAGAGACCCGCCCGCTACCGCAGGCGGTTCTGACTGGCCCTCGTCACCTCGTCGGCATCTTGGTGTGCCCGGCATATAGCTCTTAACGCCGAACCGACAACTGCGCTCTTGCTTCAATGCAATCACCTCCATGCGCCGCACCGCGGCGCAATCGCACCGTGGTGATTCACCTCGCCAAAATCAACAAGGGCTGCCGGGATAATTCCGGCAGCCCAGATAACCAACGCGCTCGCTCAATAGCCCTTGAGCAAGCCGGCTCCGGTGTTCCGCGCGGAACACCGGAGCCAGCTTGCCGAGACGAAATAATTTTCTACTCCGAGAGCATCATCGAGGTCACGCTCGGAGTTCACTCACTTGCAGCGAAACAGTAGGCAATGTCCACAAATGTATCCCATCAGCAATTCTCGGTTTAGAAATTCATTGGAGTTGAATGTCGTACAAAGCTGCCATGCGCCGATACAACGCTGCCATCGTCCGCAAGAGCAGCACTTTGAACAAACTGCGGAGGCTTTCCCACAGTTTGACCTTCGTCCG
>JBGTBQ010000275.1:0-7962 GCA_041749275.1 Pyrinomonadaceae bacterium
GGCGCCTCCGAGCGGCGACGGCCCGACGGCGGGCAGGGGGCGCGGCGTGCAGTTGAACGTCACCGCCGCGCGCACGAACGGCGCGGAGACGCAGGTCACGTCGAAAGACCTCGCGCTTTACGACGGCGGGATGGAGCAGGCCGTGCTGAGTTTCGCCCTCGACCCGGCTCCGGCGCGGATCGTGATCCTCGTTGACAACTCCCTCAGCTTGCGCGCCGACGTGGAGAAGTTGCAGCAGGCGACGCGCGAGTTCGCCTACGAGATTTACGAGGGCGATCAGGTGACGGTCATCGGCTATGACAAAAACGCCGAGATCATCGTGGACTGGACGGACGATGCGAAGAAGGTCGAGGAGGGATTGCCGACCTTCCGCAAGCAGGGCGACCCGTTCCTCTTCGACGCGATTCAGGCGGTCATCAACGACGCCCTGCTCCCCTACGCGGGCGCGATTCGCAAGCGCGCCATCGTGCTCGTCGCCGACGGCCTCGACCGCGGGAGCAAAACGAATTTCGAGTCCGTGCTTTCACAACTGCAAAAGCAGGATGTGACGGTCTACGCCCTTCAACTACCGGATCGCACGGGCGGCGCGCTCAGACGCGACAAACCGAAACCGGCGAAAGTTATTCAGCAACTGGTCGAAGGCACGGGCGGCCTCATCCTCTCCGCCGAAGAGCCGCGCGAAGCCGCGAAGGCCGTCTGCGACGAACTGCGTAAGCATCGCTATGTGCTCGCCTACACGCCTACAAGCGTCCCCACCTACGAGAGACGCCGCCTCCTCATCGTCCCCAACGAAGGCGTCACCGTGCGCCACAAGCTGATGCAGCCGGCGCCGTGAAAAAAGTGGTGGACGACGAGTGACGTGTCGGAAGCAGCTTGTTCGTCGGCCATCGCCACGCGCTCTTTCACGCGCTCGGCTTGGCGACGGGCGCGAGCGTCCACTGATAGCCTATCGTCGGTTTTCTGTTCCAGATGTGCGGGAAGTGCTCGGAGAAGTAACGCCCGAGGTGGGGGCGCGCGCCGTCTATATCGGTAAAGCCGTACTCTTCGGACAGCCCCCAAGAGCTATAGACGCCGCCCGACTTGCGCGCGAGTTTAGCGTCCGCGGCCAGCGCCGCGACGGCCCGCCCGACGAAGCACGGCGTCTCGGAACCGGCGAAGCCATAGCCGCGCGCCTGTTTGTTCGTCTCGGCCACCTCGCGCCAGTTCTCCTCGGTCGCGCCGAACTGCTCCATAATCGCTTCGGTACGCATGAAGCCGGGCGTCACGGCGAGCGCGCACACGCCGTGCGGCGCGAGTTCCTCCGCGAGGTTATAGGCAAGGCGCTTGAGCGAAAGCTCGAAGAGGTCGAAGAAGAACTGTCCGTGATAGCCGATTGAGTCCTGCTCGACGACCTCGACGAGCAGCCCGCTTTTGCGTTCGAGCATGAGCGGAGCGGCGTGCCGGCAGGTCAGGACGTGCGGCCAGACCCAGCTTTCAACCATCTCGCGCCCCTTCTCGACATCGAGCTTCCAGAACGGGCGCCAATCTTTCACGGGCCGCCCGGTCAGGATGTTGACGAGCACGTCCAGACGTTTCTCGTTGCGCTTGACGCGCTTGAAAAGTTCGACCACCTCTTCCGCGACGGTGTGGTCAACGCGCACGGCGATGCCTTTGCCTCCCGCCGCCGTGACCATTTCCGCTGTCTCCTCGATAGTCTCCGGGCGACCAGCGTAATGATGATCGGAAGAGTTGATTTGGTCGCGGCTGCCGCGGCCCGTGCAGTAGACGGTCGCGCCCGCTTCGCCCAGCATCCGCGCGATGCCGCGCCCGCCGCCGCGCGTCGCGCCCGCGACCAACGCGACCTGCCCCGCCAAAGGTTTCGTCGTTCGGCTCTTCATAATCTTCTCCCCCGTCGTCCAAAAATAGGTAGTGGCTCAATAGCGAAAGATGTCAGAACCGCCTGCGGTAGCGGGCGGATTTCCTGTAGCAGGAGGCCCGCCCGCTACCGCAGGCGGTTCTGACCTCACCTCCCCGCATTGAGCCACTACCCAAAAATATTTGTGGCCCACACGGGCGTTGAAACGACGATACGAGAAGATTGATGACACCCTCTGTCATATATTCAGGATAAAATCGTGGGCGGTTGAACTACACGGCGGAAGGCGCAACCATCAGGGAGGGCGCGGAACAAATCAGAAGTCAGAAGGTAAAGTGTTTCTTTCCGGCTTCCGACTTCCGGCTTCCGGCTTCACTTCATGCCGTTCCTGATGGTCGCGCCTTCTGCTCTTGAAGGAGAAAGAGATGCGCGCGGATCGCCTGTTCTCAATCGTGTTGCTGTTGCAGTCTCGCAGACAGTTGACCTCGCGGGAATTGGCCGGGCGGTTGGAAGTTTCGCCGCGGACGATTCACCGCGACATGGATGCATTGAGCGCCGCCGGGGTGCCCGTCGTCGCGGAACGCGGCACGGGCGGCGGTTGGTCTCTGCTTGGGGAGTACCGCACGAACCTGACGGGTCTGAACGAGGCCGAGATTCAATCGCTCTTCGTCACCAAGCCGTCGCGCCTGTTGGCTGATTTGAAGCTAGAGAAGGCTTCGGAAGGGGCGTTGCTGAAACTGCTGGCGGCGCTGCCGAGCGTCTACCGGCAGGGGGCCGAAGATGCCCGCCAACGCATCCACGTGGACGTGACGGGGTGGCGTCAGACGGAGGAAGCAGCGCCGCTGTTGTGCGTGCTACAGGACGCGATTTGGCAGGAGCGCAGAGTGCGTTTCGTCTACGGGCAGAGCGAGTGCGGAGCCGTCGAGCGGCTGGTTGACCCGCTGGGGCTGGTGGCGAAGGGGAGCGTCTGGTATCTGGTGGCGGCGGTTGAAGGCGACGTGCGGAGCTATCGCGTCTCGCGCATAGAGACCGCGGCGTTGACGAACGAGCGGGCCGCCCGTCCGGCGGACTTCGACCTCGCGTCGTTCTGGGAGCAGTCGGCGGCGCGTCTGCGCGCGCAGCCGCCGAACTATCGAATGACGGCGCGCGTCCGGCCTGACGTTGTCGTGCGGCTGCCCTACGGCGGGCGCTTCGCGCGCGTCGAACCGACGGGCCGCACGGACGAAGAAGGCTGGGTCGAAGTCTCGCTCGGCTTCGATGCCGAAGAGATGGCCCGCGAATACGCGCTCGGCTTCGGCGACCAGTTGGAGGTGCTCGAACCTCTCGCGCTGCGCGAGAAGGTGATCGAGGCGGCGCGCAACGTCGTCGCCTTCTATACACAACGCTCTTCGAGCGAGACTTACAGCGTTTTCGGAGTGAATGTTCAGGATGAAAAGCCTGAAAAGTCTGTGAACGATTGAGAGATAGTACCTTCAATCTTGAACATACAAGTCGAAAACGCTGTAATCATGCGCTCAAGATTTGCGTGAGTAGATGTAGAACATCACGCCGATAACGACGACGAGCAGCATTTCGAGTTGAAGAAAATATTGCCAGTCGAACGCGCCCGCGTCGTCGCGCGCGAGCGGATAGAGGAAGAACGAGCCGAAGACGAGGCCGGTCAGGAGCCAGATGATTTGACGCTTCCTATCCCACATTGAATGCGAGCCTTCAACCTGATTGCCGTTACGCGGTGCTAATTCTTCGGGCGTCGGCGTCAACCTGTGCCCGCGTAACATCACTTCGGCAATCTCGTCACTGCTTGTTGAGCTTTTGCAGTCGCTCGGCTGCTGCTTCGAGCGTCTCATCCTTTTTGCAGAAGCAGAACCGCACCTGCCGCGCGCCTAGTTCGGGGCGACTGTAGAAGCTTGAGCCGGGGACGCAGGCGACGCCGACTTCGCGGACGAGATGGCGCGTGAACTCCACGTCGTCCGCAAAGCCGAAGGTGGAGATGTCGGTCATAATGTAGTAAGCGCCGTCGGGCGCGAAGACTTTGAAGCCGGCGTTTTCGAGCACGGGCAGGAGCATATCGCGGCGGCGGAGGTAATCTTCTTGCAGGTGTTCGTAATACTCGCGCGGCAGGCGCAGCGCGTAGGCTCCGGCGCGTTGCAGCGGCGCGGCGGCCCCCACGGTGAGGAAGTCGTGAACCTTGCGGATGGCGCTGGTGATGTCGGGCGGCGCGATGCAATAACCGACGCGCCAGCCCGTCACCGAGTAGGTCTTCGACATCGAGTTGACGACGACCGTCCGCTCGCGCATCCCCGGCAGTTGCGCCATCGAGATATGCTCGACCTCTCTACCCTCGCGCGGATAGAGGATGTGTTCGTAAATTTCATCCGTGAAGCAGAGCGCGTCATGTTCCTGACAGAGCGCGGCGATGAACTCCATCTCATCGCGCGTGAAGACCTTGCCCGTCGGGTTGTTGGGGTTGCAGACGATGATCGCTTTCGTCCGTTCATTGAAGGCGGCGCGCAGCTCTTCGCGGTCGAAAGTCCAGTCGGGCGCGCGCAGAGGGACGTAGCGCGGCACGGCGTCGGAGAGGATGGCGTCGGGCGCGTAGTTTTCGTAGAACGGCTCGAAGATGACGACCTCTTCGCCGGGGTCAACCGTCGCCATCATCGCCGCGATCATCCCTTCGGTCGAGCCGCACGTGACGGTGATCTCGGCTTCGGGGTCAATCTCTAAACCGAGATGCCACTTCGTCTTCTCCGCGATGGCGTCGCGGAAATCTTTCGCGCCCCACGTAATCGCGTACTGGTTCACGTCCGCGTCAATGGCCTCCATCGCGGCGCGTTTGATCTCTTCGGGCGCGGGGAAGTCCGGGAAGCCCTGCGAGAGGTTGACGGCGCCGTGGCGCATGGCCTCGCGCGTCATCTCGCGGATGACGGACTCGGTGAAGCGGCTCGCCTTCTGCGAGACGTGTCGGTGTTTGGTGATGGCTGGCGTAGTCATGTAAATTAAACCGTCGGCGTCGGAATTTGAGGGGCGTTCGGCCCGCCGCCGTGATGCTCGCACAGTGCGTGCGCCGAGGGCAAACCGGAGGAGCCATAGATGAGCGAAAGCAACAAGTGCCCGATGGGCAAATACCCGTGGCTGGCGACCTTCCTCGCGCTCGCCTGCATCCTCGTCTTTCTAGCGAGCAAACTCGGAATGCTGTGAAGAAGTGTAAGCGGGAGTGTCGCCCGCGCCCGCCCGCGGCGACTCCCTGCCAGCCGTGTTGGGCGGCACACTGAACGCGGGCACGAAGGACAGTAAGCAGGAAGAGGGGGCGTTGCATGGTCAATGAACGCCCCCTCTTCCTGCTTGCTTCTTTACTACGCTTCTCTCTGCCGCTGTCTCTCTCTGGCTAATCTTTTCCCGCGTCAGTATGCCTGCACCAGACGGACGATGAGATCGGAGACGACCTTGTTGCCGGTGAAGGGCGCGAGGTTGAAGTTGTCGCGCTCCCTGCCGTCGTTGTCGCGGACTTTGGCGATGGGCTTGACGTGAAAAGCGCCGATAGCCACGCCGACAAAGCCGTTCTTCTTGACCTCTTTGATGTTCGAGTCCTGAACTTCAAAGGTGTGGCGCCCGTCGTCGGCGACGTAAGAGACACCCGACTTCGAGACGAAGAAGGAGCCGACGCAGTAGTTGGTGAAACTGCCGTCGTGGTCGTGCGCGACCTTGAAGGGGGCCGAGCCGTTGCGTTCGAGCGCCGCGCGCAGGGCTTGTTCGGCGGTAGGCACCTGCCCTTCGTTGAGCGCCCAGAGGCCGATCAGTTGATAGGCGGTCGGGTTCTGTCCATCGAGTTGGACGGCCTGCTGCACGTAGTTGAGCGCGCCGTTGAAATTACGCGAGAGATAGGCGTTGCTCGCCGACTCGATGAGGTCGTCGTAGTCCGGCCCGGCGTCGGGGCCGGGGTTGAAGACGCCGCCGTTGGAATTGCCGGAGGAGGCGACCTCGTTGGACTTCTCCGTGATGGCGCCGATGAGCGAGCGGTTGCCGCCGGCGGCGGTAATCTCACGAGCGATCTGCGGCGACATGGCGAAGTTGACGCCGCGCGCTTCGACGTTGCGCTCGACGCGGTCGGCGGAGACGCCGTTGCGGAGCAACTCGATGATGGCGTCTTTCGAGAGCGGCGGCCCCGAAGGGACGGGCGCTCCGGTGTTGCCGGCGGGGGGGCGCACGGGCGGGCGTCCGGCGACGGTGGTCGTCGTGTTGCCCGCCGGGCGCGCGGGCGCGCGGTAGTTCGAGCGCGCCGCTTCGATGATTTCGGGACGGCCTCCCGCGCTGCTTATCTCGGACTCGTCCGACGGAGTCATCTGGAAATCAACGCCGCGCGTCTCAATCTCGCGGACGAACTCGCGGGTCGAGAGGCCGTTGATCTTGATGGCCGTGATGATGCCCTTTTTGGTGATCGGCTTTTTGACCTGAGCGTTCGCCGCGGCGGTCAATGAGATTAGGAACGCCAGCGCCGCGAGCGCGCTGAAGAGGGTCTGTCCAATTGTGCTTCGGTGTGTGCTTCGCATACTTGATACTCCTAAAAACCTTGTGTTCTCTGAGTCGTCGCCCGCGCCGTTCTACTTGGGGACGCCGCCGTAAGACTGCACCAACTCGATAATCAGCTCCGACTCCATCTTCTTTTTCGTCAAGGGGGCGAAGTTGTAGTTTTTATTCTCGCCGAGGCGTTTGACCCTGATGTGGAAAGCGCCGAGGTCGCCCGCGCCGCCGAAGATTCCGCCGAGCGGGTTTCTGCCGACGAACTTGTTGGTCTTGATCTCATTGATGTCGGTGTCGAGCGCGGCGAAGGTGTCAATGCCGTTGTCGGCCCTGAAGGTCACGTCGCGGCGCGTGACGAAGAGCGAGCCGGAGCAGGTGTTCTGGAACGAGCCGTTGGCGTGGTCGTGGAAGACGCGGAAGGCCGCGCTCCCGCCGCGCTCGATGGCCGAGCGCATGTTGCGTTCGGCGGAAGTGATGTCGCCACGCAGGTACAGTTCGGTGAAGCCAAGAAGTTGATAGGCGCGCGGCTGCGATGCGTTGATGGAGATGGCCTGTTGGAGGAGTTGCGAGGCGCGCCCGTAGTCGCGCGCGTCAATGGCAGAGGTGGCCTGATCGGTCAGGTCGTCGTAGCTCGCGCCACGCGGGCCGCGCGTCCTTCCCTTCGAGATCGGAGGGTTGATCGAGCCGGGGCGGTAGCTCGCGCGCGCGGCCTCAATCACTTCGGGGCGCGCGCCCGCCGCACGCATCTCGGCTTCGATGGCGGGCGTCAGCTTGAAGGCGACGCCGCGCGTTCTGATTTGCTGGACGAGTTCCTGCGTCGAGAGGCCGTTGATTTTGACGGCCTTGATGAGTCCATCCTTGGTGATCGGCTTCCCGGCTTGAGCGAAAGCCGCTCCGCCGTCGAACAGCACGGGCGCGGCGAGACAGAGGACGAACATGAGAGCTACGAGTTGCGTCGTCGGGGGCTTGATTCTCATCATCTACTGCTTCCGTCTTTCAAACGCGCCGCGTCGTTCCACAGTGCGAAAGAGCGCGGCGCGCGGCTTCACTGATCGAGCGCGCGCAGGGCCGCTTCACGTTTGCGACGCGCGGCTTCGGCGGCGCTGTCCCCCCGTGGTCTGGGGGGCTTCGGGGTCTGCTTCCGCGTTTGCGTGCCCGAAGGCGTCGCGGTCTCCGTGGCCTCCGCTGGCGGAAGTGTGATGGGCTGCGCGGTTGCGTCGGACGGCAGCGTCGTCGGTAGTTGGCCTCCGCCGACGCTTGAACCGGAGCCTGTCTGCGCCCCCGTGTTCTCGATGACAGGGGCCTTCGCCGGCTCCTCGCTCGTCACGGTCGGCGGCGAAGTGGTCTGCGTTTCAGCCGCCGGAGTGGGCGTGGTCTTCTTGCTGCCGGAGAAGACGAACAGACCGAGCGGCACGGCGATGATTAAAAAGAGAATGACGAGAGCCACGACGCCCGCCCCCGCGTAGTGTATCCACGTGAGCTTGCTAAAGAAGGATTGCTGCTGCGCCGGCGGCGCGGCGTGCTGCCCGAAGCCCGGCGGCGACCCGACGCGCGTCTCTTTGAACTGCCCGGCGGGCGGCGCACCGTGG
>JBGTBQ010000276.1:0-6452 GCA_041749275.1 Pyrinomonadaceae bacterium
GGCGAGCCGCGCGTGCGCCCCCGGCTCGAAGCCAAGCGCCCACGGCCCGGCGGCGCAGGCATCTTCCCCGCGCAAATCCTCATGCTCGACCCGCGCCCCGTCGTTCTGGAGGTGATGCCGTGAGCTTCGACGCCGAAAGACTCTTCGAGCTGCTGCCCGCTCTCTACCGCATCCGCGATGTGGCGGTCGCCGAACAGCTCGCCGCGCTCCTGCAAGCGGATGAAGCGGGAGAGTGGGCGGGGCTGCTCACGACTCGGGAGGAGGCCGAACGGCGGCAGCTCATCGCCTTGCGCCAATCGCTGTTCGCGGCTAGTCAGCCCTTCCCCATCAAAGAGGCCGCGCGGCTCGAAGAGCTGGAAGACAAACGGCAGCGCGGCCCTCTGAAGGCGCTGCTCTCAGTCATCGCCGAGCAGGTGGCCGTCCTCGAAGAAGACCTTACGCAGCTTTACGACGACCAGTTTATCGAAACTTGCGCCGAGTGGGTCGTGCCTTACATCGGCGACCTCGTCGGCACGCGCGGACTCTTCTACTACCCGAACGCGAAGAAACTCAGCCAACGCGCGCAGGTCGCCAACACGCTGGCCTACCGGCGGCGCAAGGGCACGGCCTCGGTGCTCGAACAACTCGCGCGCGACGTGACCGAGTGGGACGCGAGCGTCGTCGAATATTTTCAGCGACTGGCGACGACGCAGTACATGAACCACCTCCGCCCGGAAAATCTTTCGTTCTCCTCCGTCCGCCACCGCCACTTCGCGGGCCTCGACGACGACTTGCCGGCAAAGATTCAGCGCGAGCGCGACGATCTGCAATGGCTCGCCATCGAGTACGCCGCCTCGCCGCAGGACAACGAGCCGTGCGACTCTCGACACCGCGGGACTTGCTGGCGTTATCCATCGCCGTTCGACACCCTCGCGCGTACCGCCGACGTGCGAAACATCGAGAGCCGTCGCGGTCGTCATAACATCCCGAACGTCGGCATCTTCCTCTGGCGTCTCGGCAATTACTCCGTGACGGACGCGCCCGCCTACCTCGTGCCGGACGCGGGCGACCCCGCGACGGACGGCAGGCGTTTTCTCTTCAACGCGGCGGGCCTTGAGACGGCGCTCTACAACCGGCCCGTGACCGAGGATGAGATCACGCATCTCGCCGAACCCATCAACGTCCCCGCTCCTTTCAGCCGCCGCGTGCTCGACCGCTTCCTCGAAACTTACTACGGTGAGGACACGGCGCAGCGAGACACGGGCAAGAGCCTGCTTGTCAACCGCGACGGCGCGCCGGGCGGCGGTGCGTACTCGCCGCCGCCCGCCTTGCGCGACCTCGTCTGCGTGTGCGACCTCAGTGACCGCACGGACGAGGACGGAAACATCATCGAAGCGTGGGCGCGACACCCCGCGGATCATATCGGCATTGACCCGGTGCTGGGTCGCCTTGCCTTCCCGACGAACAGCGCGCCGCCGCGCGCCGTGCGCGTCAGTTACCACTACGGCTTCAGCGCCGAAATGGGCGGCGGCGAGTACGGTCGCGGCCAGACCTTTGGCGGCCTCGCGCGCGTCTTCGAGGTCTCGAAAAAGATAAGTCTCGACACCATCACGAAGGGACTGAACGAACTCCCGCCACTCTTCGCCGCCGACCCTGCGTTCGAGGGCGGAGTGATCGAAATCACCGATAACGATTATTACGCCGAGCCTCTCAACGTGAGTGTGCCCGCCCGCAAAAAGATCGAGATACGCGCGGCGGACGAGCGCCGCCCGACCATCTTGATTGACGGCGATGCCATCTTGAGCGGAGGGCGCGACGCCGAGCTGACGCTCAACGGGCTGCTCATTGCGAGCGGCGCGCTCTTCGTCCCGCCGGCGATTAACAATAACCTGCGTCTGCTCCGCCTGCGCCACTGCACGCTCGTTCCGGGAGCTACTCCGGTCTTCCAGCGGTTCGGCATCCCCGCGCGCGTGGCCGCGCCCAAGCTTGTCATCCAGATTCCCAACGTGGAGGTCGAGATTGACTCGTGCATCCTCGGCCCCATCCTCGTCCACGAAGACTCGCGCGTCCGCATCACCAACAGCATCGTTGACGCAGGCAGTGAGACCGGCGTCTCCTACGCGGGGACGGACGGCGCGGGCGCGGGCGGGCAACTCGACATCGAGAACAGCACTATCGTGGGGCGCGTCCACACGAAAAGAATTGACGCCTCGAACACGATCTTTCTCGCCGGCTTCGACGCCGGTGAAATGTGGCCGGCTCCCGTCACGCCGCCGCTCGCGCCCATCATCGCCGAGCGGGTACAGGAGGGCTGCGTGCGCTTCTCCTACGTGCCGCCCGGCTCGCGCATCCCGCGCCCGTTCCACTGCCAACCCGCCACGACGGAAGATGACGCGCGGGTGCGCCCCACCTTTACCTCGCTGCGCTCTGGAGACGCGGCCTACTGTCAACTCAGTCGCTACGCGGCAAACGAAATCCGCGAGGGCGCGGACGACGGGGCCGAGATGGGCGCCTTTCACGATCTCTACCAGCCGCAGCGCGTCGCCAACCTGCGCGCGCGGCTCGACGAATATTTGCGGTTCGGTCTCGAAGCGGGAATCTTTTTCGCAAGTTAACTTTTCATCCTCACTTTGAGGGAGGCTTACATGGGCGACTTTAGCCGTAACACCAACGACCCGAAGAAACGTTACAGCGGCGTGCTGATGCAGCAGGGCCGCGTGCAGCTCGACGCCGACTGGAACGAGCAGCTTGCGATTCAGTTGTACCGCACCGAACTCGAAACGCGCGACGTGGTGGGCGCGTGCGGCGTGCCGAAAAAATCGGACGGCTTCCGCATCGGCCTCGGCCCCGCGCCGAACGCGGCGGACTTCACGATCTCGCCGGGGCGCATCTACGTCGAGGGACTGCTCTGCGAGCTTGAGCACCCGGCGACGCTGCTCGCGCAGCCCGACTATCCTCATGCGGACATTGCTGGACTCATCACGGGCGCTGTGTCGAGTCCGCCGTCGAGTCCGCCGACAGGACAGCCGACCAGCCCGCTCTCAAGTCCTCCACAGGCGTTGCTGGCCGATGGTCTTTATCTAGTCTACATCCACGCTTGGAAACGCGAAGTGACCGCGCTCGACGACCCGCGCCTGCGCGAGGTGGCGCTCGGTGGCCCCGACACCGCGACGCGGTTAAAGAATGTCTGGCAGGTGAAGCTGCTACAGGTGACGCCGCCCGCGAGCGACCCGAAGTGCAAGACCGACTTCGCCGAGTGGGACGCGCTCGTCGCGCCGCCGACGGGGCGCATGAATGCGCGCACGAAGCCGCCCGTGGACGAGAAAGACCCGTGCCTGCTGCCGCCGACCGCCGGGTTCACGCGCCTCGAAAATCAGCTCTATCGCATCGAGGTGCAGCGCGGCGGCCCGCGTGGGTCAGCAACCTTTAAGTGGTCGCGCGATAACGCCGTCGTCCGCACCAGCATCACAAACGTCAATGGAGCCATCCTCACGGTCGCCGACGTAGGGCGCGACGATGTGCTCGGCTTCGCGGGCGGACAGTGGGTCGAGATTACGGACGAAGAATCAATCCTGAAAGGCACGCCGCGCCCACTCGCGCAGATTGATAAGGTTGACCAGACGACGCGCGAAATCACTTTGAAGACGACTCCGTCGGGCCTTGCCGGCAGAAAAAATTTACAGCTCATCCGTTGGGATCAGTCCGGCGGCGCGGCGAGCGCGGACGGCGTGGCGATGACAGGCGGTTGGGTTGACCTCGAAGCCGGCGTCGAGGTCGAGTTTTCCGCCGGGACTTACCGCGCGGGCGACTACTGGCTGCTCCCCGCGCGCACGGCGACGGGCGAGATCGAATGGCCGCCCTTCGCCGTTCCCAACACGGCTCCGGAAGCGCAGCCGCCGCTCGGCACGCGTCAACACTACTGCCGCCTCGCGCTCGCTAAGGTGTCGGACGGCGACATCACCCTCGCCGACTGCCGCAAGCGCTTCCCCGCGCTCACGGACATCTGCGCCGAGGACATCTGCGTTGACAACAACGCGTGCGACCTGCCCGATGTCGAGAACTTGCAGGACATGCTCGACCGCCTGTGCGCGGCGCGCGATTTGCGCTGGCACAACAAGCACCTGCACGGCTGGGGCATCGTCTGCGGCCTACAGGTCGTGTGCGGCCCCGACACGCTGGAACCCGACTCCGAACTCGATAGGCCCCTGCGCCAACACGTCACCGTCCAGCCCGGCTACGCGCTCGACTGCGAGGGGCGCGACATCGTGCTCGACGAGCACGAAACGCTGAACGTCTTACAGAAAGCGCACGAGGCGCAAATCCCGAGCACGGTGCTTCAGAATGGCGAGGTCTGCATCCGCCTCGAACTGGACGAGGAAGGTCAGCGAGGCTTTCGGGTTGAAGAGTACCAGCCGCCACAGAACGAGCTGAAGGCGCTCTTGGCCGGCACGCTCCTGATGGATTTTTACAATGACTGCGTCAAGCCTCTCGTGGACTTCGCCCGCGAGGAGTTCACGCCGGACGCCGACGGCGAGACGGCGCTGGTCGGCCCGGCGCGCAAGCGCGCGACCACGTTCGGCAATCTCTTCATACAGTATGTCGAGCCGGTGAACGGGAGCCGCGTTTTCCTCTCCGGCAATCGCGGGCAAACCGAGACGGAATCAGAGCACACCATCCTGCTCAATTCTTACAATCGCCTGCGCGAGTTGTTGCAGAGCCACACTTTCTGCGCCATGTTCGAGGGCGCGCGCCCGTTCCCCGAATATCCTTACGCGAACACCGGCATCACGACCATCTTCGGGCGCGGCGAGCAGACGCGCTTGCGCGTGCATCCGAGCAGCCGACGCGCCTACACCTTCGGCGCGAGCAATCAGATCAATGTCTACGACCTCGGAACGAACGAACTCGTACAGTTGTTGGAGTTCCCCGGCGGCCCCAGTTCCATCGTGCGCGATGTCGCGTTCTCGCCGGATGGCAGTCAGATGTTCGCCGTCGCCTCGCTCGGACAGGACGAAAGCCTGTTCGCCATCGCCGACATCACGGGCGGCAACCTCACGCACAGGTTCCGTGAACCTTCGGTCGCCTGCGACGCGAATTTTGTCACGCTCGCCACCTCCGCCGCCGTCCCCGACCGCGTCTTCGCCATCGGCAAGGGCACCGGTTTTTACGTGCTCGACCCGCGCAACATCCCGAAGACGCCGCAGCCGCGCCACGCCTTCAACGCCGTCGGACATCTCGTCATCTCGAACCAGCCGGCCTTCGCTTGGGCGACCGGCGCGATAGCTTCAGCCGGCAAGACCGACTTGTACGACCACGTGCTGCGTCTGAACATCACGAGCGAAGCGCCCAGCCCGCAACAGTTCTCGGCCACGGTCGGCGGGCAGCAGGCGCGCGGGCGCGACGACATCGCTTTCGCCTTAGTGCCGAACGTCCCCGGCGGGGCGCCGGCGCAGCGGCTCTACATGGTCATTGACCCTCCGCCGAACACAAACGGCAAACAGGTCGTCATCTTCAACGCGGTCTCGAACACGGCGGGCAGTTCCACGACCAACCTCGGCGAAAACACGCGCATCCGCCTCGCGCACAATCCCGTCACCAATCACATGATGGTGACCTACGAAGACAGCTACCGCGTCGGTCTGCTTGAGCCGACCGCCAGCCGGCTGATTAACTTCACCCATCCCGTCCAACTCAAGCCGCTCTCCATCGCCGTCGCGCCGGATCAGGGGCACGTCTACGTGCTCAACTTCGCCAGCAACACCCTCAACAAAATCCCCACGGGCCGCTTCGCGCCGAACAATCAGCTCGACCTCGCGGCGCTCGTCAACTATCGCGCCGACGTGCTCGAAGCCTACACGGATTTGTGGGGCGGACTCTTTCAATATCTCAAGGACTGCTTCTGCGACCATCTACTCGTCAACTGCCCGACCTGCGACGACGAGGACGAACGTATCTACCTCGCGTGCGTCCGGTTCCGCGATGGAGAGGTCTACAAGGTTTGCAACTTCTCTGGCCGCAAGTACGTCAAGAGCTTCCCGACCATCGAGTATTGGCTCTCCATCTTCCCCGTCATTCCGCTCATCTCCAAGATGGTCGAGAAGATTTGCTGCGCGGTCTTTCCGAGCTTCTTCAGCCGCTTCAACGCGCAGAGGGAGACGGCCAGCGCGAACGGCATCACCTTCGCCGAGAGCCGCATCAAGGGCGAACAACTTGAGACCGGCGTCATGTTCACCAAGCAGACCAACTTCCGCGCGGCGTTCGCCGATCAGATGTTGAAGGTGACCGCGGGCCGCAAGATCGCGCAGGAGTCCGTGGCGGGCGTCCTGACGGAGCGAAAGGACGCCGCGCCGCCGCCCACCACCACGCCCGCCGTTACGCGGGCCGAGGTGACGGGCTTGAAGGTCGAGGAGGCGCGCTCGCGCCTCGAAGCGGCGGGCGTCATCGTCGAGAGCGTCGAGCGTTACGAGCCGCGC
>JBGTBQ010000277.1:0-4636 GCA_041749275.1 Pyrinomonadaceae bacterium
GCGGCGGGCGGCCTCCGGCCCGAACAGACGAACTTCGTCAACGCCGTCGTCGCCGACCTCAAACAGCACGCGGGCCGCTCCGTCGTCATCGCGGGCGACGAGCAGCCGCCCATGATGCACGCGCTCGCGCACGCGATGAACGCGGCGCTGACGAACGTCGGCAAGACGGTTCTCTACACCGAGCCGGTCGAGGAGAATCCGGTTGACCAGCTCGAAGACCTGCGGACGCTGCTCGGCGAGGTAGACGCGGGGACGGTTGATATGCTCGTCATCGTCGGCGGCAATCCCGTCTTCAACGCGCCCGCCGATTTCGACTTCGGCAACCGCATCCGCGCGAGGGCGGGAGAGCGCGAGCGCGTCCCCTTGCGTGTCCACCTGAGCCTGTACGAGGACGAGACTTCGGAGTTGTGCCACTGGCACATCCCGGAAGCGCACTTCCTCGAAGCGTGGTCGGACACGCGCGCCTACGACGGCACGGTCTCGATCATGCAGCCGCTCATCACGCCGCTCTACAACGGCAAGAGCGCGCACGAACTTCTCGCCGCTTTCACCGAGCGCCCCGAACGCACGGGCTATGAGATCGTGCGCGAGTACTGGGCGGCGCCGGGAGCGGGAAAATCGTCAGGAGCCGGGAGGCCGGAGGCAGGTCAGCCAAGCGCTACCGCCGCCGCGACTCCCGCCGCGCAATCAACACCGTCGGCGACTCCCGCGCCCGCGACCACCCCGGCCCCTGCCGCGACGCCGGCGGCAGTCGCGCCGACGAGCGCGCCGCCCACCGCCGACTTTGAGAAGAACTGGCGCAAGTGGGTGCATGACGGCGTGGTGCCGAACACGGCGCGCGCGTCGAAAAATCCTTCGGTGCGGGGCGACTTCGCGGCGAGCGCGACGACACCCGCGACGAGCGGTAACGCGGCGCTCGAAATCGTCTTCCGGCCCGACCCTTCGATCTACGACGGTCGCTTCGCCAACAACGGCTGGCTGCAAGAGTTGCCGAACCCTCTGACCAAGCTGACGTGGGACAACGCGGCGATCATCAGCCCCGCGACGGCGGAACGCCTCGACACCGGAGCGAAACCCGACGGCGCGATTGAAGGCGGGCCGGTGCGCGTCAACCCGCTGACCTTTAAGGGCGGCGAGATCAACGCCGACGTGTTCAAGCTCACGTTCAAAGGGCACGAAGTCGAGGCTCCCGTCTTTATCATGCCGGGGCAGCCGGACGGCGTCGTCACGCTTCATTTCGGCTACGGGCGTCGGCGCGCGGGGCGCGTCGGCGGCAACGCCTACGAGAAGCACAAGGTCGGCTCCGACGCCTACCTGCTCCGCACCTCGGATGCGCTCTGGCACGGCACTGACTTAAAGGTCGAGAAGACGGGCGCCACGTACATGCTCGCCTCCTCGCAGATTCACTTCCAGATGGAGGGGCGCGACATCGTCCGGCATGGGACGTTCGAGGGTTATCAGAAAGACCCGACGCTGGGACACGGCGGCGGACACGGAGCGCCCGCCGCGCCGGCAGGTGAAGGACACGCGCCGGCAGCCGAGGGACACGCGCCGGAAGGCGGCGAGACGCTCTACGAGGGATTCCCTTACGAGGAAGGGCCGTACAACTCGCGCGGTTACAAGTGGGGCATGGCGATTGACCTCTCGACCTGCGTCGGCTGCAACGCCTGCATCATCGCCTGTCAGGCCGAGAACAACATTCCCATCGTCGGCAAGGAGCAGGTCGCGCGCTCGCGCGAGATGCACTGGCTGCGGGTGGACGCCTACTTTCGCGGGGCCGTCGAAGACCCGAACGGCGTCTACTTTATGCCCGTGCCCTGTATGCACTGCGAGAACGCGCCGTGCGAGCCGGTCTGTCCCGTCCACGCCACCGTCCACAGCGCCGAGGGTACGAACGACATGGTGTACAACCGCTGCGTCGGCACGCGCTACTGCTCGAACAACTGCCCCTACAAGGTGCGCCGTTTCAACTTCCTGCTCTATCAGGACTGGAACACGCCTTCTCTGAAGTTGATGCGAAACCCGGAGGTCACGGTGCGCTCGCGCGGCGTGATGGAAAAATGCACCTACTGTATCCAGCGCATCGAGTACGCGAAGATCGAGGCGGAGAAGGAGTCGCGCAAGGTGCGTGACGGCGAGATCATCACCGCCTGTCAGGGCGCGTGCCCGACCGAGGCCATCGTGTTCGGCGATTTGAACGATCACGACAGCAAGGTTGCGAAGATGCAAGCGCAGAAGCACCGCTATGACCTGCTGGCGGAGCTGAACACGAGGCCGCGCACCGTCTATCTCGCTTCCATCAGGAATCCGAACCCGGCGCTCGGAGGGGAGGCGTGAAGGAAACTCTATGAGCAGCAGGTTCGACAATCCGCACGACGACGCGAGCATCCACGCGACGCCCGCCGTCATCGAGCCGGGGCACACCTTCGGCACGGTGACGGACAAGATCAGTTCCATCGTCCTCCGGAAACGGACGCCGACGGCGTGGTACATCGCGCTGGCGGTTGCTTTCCTCATCACGCAGGTTCTGGCGGGCACGATCTTCCTGCTCGTCACGACCGGCATCGGCATCTGGGGCAACAACCAGCCCGTCGGTTGGTCGTTCGATATCATCAACTTCGTCTGGTGGATCGGCATCGGCCACGCCGGCACCTTGATTTCGGCGATTCTGCTTTTGCTTCGACAGGAGTGGCGCACCTCCATTAATCGCTTCGCCGAGGCGATGACGCTCTTCGCCGTGGCCTGCGCCGGGCTGTTCCCGCTGCTGCACACCGGCAGGCCGTGGCTCGCCTACTGGATGTTCCCGATCCCGAACACGATGGCGATGTGGCCGCAGTTCCGCAGTCCGCTGATGTGGGACGTGTTCGCCGTCTCGACCTACGCGACCATCTCGGCGCTCTTCTGGTACACGGGTCTGATTCCGGATTTAGCGACCCTGCGCGACCGCGCGCGCTCGAAGTTCGGGCGCGTCGTCTATGGCATGGCGGCGCTGGGCTGGCGCGGCAGCGCGCGCCACTGGGCGCGTTACGAAGCGACCTATCTGCTGCTCGCCGGACTCTCGACGCCGCTCGTCCTATCGGTGCACACCATCGTCAGCTTCGACTTCGCCGTCGGCATCATTCCGGGCTGGCACGCGACGATCTTCCCGCCCTACTTCGTCGCGGGCGCCATCTACGCGGGCTTTGCGATGGTGCTCACCCTCGTCATTCCCTTGCGGAAGTTCTACAACCTCGAAGACTTCATCACCGACCGCCACTTGCGGAACAGCGCGAAGGTCATGCTCGCCACGGGCCTCATCGTCTCCTACGGCTACATGATGGAGACCTTCATGGCGTGGTACAGCGCGAACAACTACGAAGAGTTTATGATCCGCAATCGCTTCTTCGGCCCCTACGCCTTCTTCTACTGGGCGCTCATCGTCTGCAACGTCATCGTGCCGCAGGTACTCTGGATCAGACAGTTTCGCCACAGCAACGTGGCGCTCTTCGCCGTCGCCATGTTCGTCAACGTCGGCATGTGGCTGGAGCGTTTCGTGATTATCCCGATCAGTCTCCACCGCGATTTTCTGCCCTCTTCGTGGGGCTTCTACTCGCCGACCATCTACGACTTCTCGATGTTCTTCGGCACCATCGGTTTCTTCTTCTTCCTGATGCTCCTCTTCCTCCGGTTCCTGCCCGTCATCTCCATCTTCGAGATGCGGACGATGGTGCCGCAGGCCGAGATTAAGGAGGAGAGCGCATGATTAAAAAACCCGCGCGGCCCGCGACCTACGGGTTGATGGCCGAGTTCGACAACCCGACCGATATCGTGCACGCCGCCCACAAGGTGCAGGAGGCGGGCTACCAGCGCATTGACGCTTACTCGCCCTATCCCATCGAAGAGTTGTCCGAGGCCATCGGCGTGCATTCGACGAAGATGCCGCTCATCGTTTTGATCGGCGGCATCATCGGCGGCTTGGCCGGTTACTTATTGCAGTATTGGACGCACGTCATTGACTATCCCTTGAACGTCGGCGGCAAGCCGCTGCACAGTTGGCCCGCGTTCATCCCGATCACGTTCGAGTGCACGGTCTTGGGCGCGGGGCTGGCGGCGGTCTTCGGGATGCTCGCGTTGAACGGATTGCCGGAGCCGTATCACCCCGTCTTCAACACGCCGAACTTCGCGCTCGCCTCGCGCGACCGCTTCTTCCTGCTCGTCCAGAGCACCGACCCGAAGTTCGAACGTGACCAGACCGCCGAGTTCCTGCGGGGCCTCGGCGCGCGCGAGGTGAATGATGTGGAGCACTGAGGTGAAGGCAAAAGTAAAAAGGCAAAAGGCAAAAGTGAGGGCGCAGGCCGTCGCGCGGTTCGCTTCTGTCCGGAGGGCCTTTACCTTTTGCCTTTTTACTTTTGCCTTTTTACTTGCCGGTTGCCGGCAGGACATGCAGGATCAGCCGCGCTACGAGGCTTACGAGGCGGGCGACAAAAAGTATTTCAGGGACGGGAAGTCTTCGCGGGAGTTGATCGAGGGAACGGTGCCGCGCACGGCGCGGGGGCGCGAGTATGTTGACGTGCGGACGGACTATCTCTACACGGGCCGCGCGAGCGCGACGAGTGGCGGCGCACAGGGCGCGGGCGCGGCGGGTGTCCGCGCGAAC
>JBGTBQ010000278.1:0-8663 GCA_041749275.1 Pyrinomonadaceae bacterium
GGCCCCGGCGCGTCCGACGCCTCGACGCGCGCCGACGCAACGCGGCCCGTGTCGAAGAGAGACTGAAGAGAATCGCGCACGAGCACCGCCGAAAAGCGATTGCCCACGGCGATCTTCAACACCGCGCGAAACTCGGCGAGCGCCGACTCCGAGATGGAAGCCTCTTCGACCACCACTTCGACGGAGGCGACCGTGCGCCCCTCGTAGCGCGTGAGGTCGGGCGTGTGGCGCGGCGCGGCCCCCGCGCCCGGCGGCGCGAACATGAAGAGCAGGCTGACGAAGATGAACCCCTTGAATCGCACGGATAAAGTAGTCAGTAGTCAGTAGTCAATAGCCGGTAAGAGAAAATTTCTTTCGGTAGTAGAGACATCTCCTCGCTTGGAGCGTGTCTAAAAAGTCAGCTTGGAGTCATCTCCGTCAGGAGCGGAATATGTGTCGCCCGCGCCGCTCTCCCCTTGTTCTTTCAAGCCCCGGAGGGGCGGCAGAGCCTACCATGTCGCTCCTCACGGAGCTTCAGCGACCTCATGTCATGCGATGGGCTATAAACATTCCGCTCCTCACGGAGCTTCGGCACATGGCTTTTTGGACACGCTCTTAGAGGCCGAGAGATCAGGCGCCGATATTCAACGACACACCTGCTACTGTCTACTGACTACTTTTGGTCAATATCTCTTTCTGAATCGTAGCTCGAAGTTGAAATTGTTGTTGCGCGTCCGCAGCGTGTCGGTCGTCCCCTGCTGATACTGGGCGATGAACGAGAGGCGGTCGGAGACGCGATACTCGACGGCGACCACTTGATTCGGCTCGCCCGTCACGTTGGTCGAGAAGGTAACGGCGAGGTTGCGATTGACCTGCCTCCCGACGGTCAAACGCGCGGTGGGACTCGCGCCGCCGCGCCCCGCGATGAGCGGATCGAACTCGAAGCGGTTGAGACCGAACAGCTTGTCGGTTGCGCGACTGATGGGCGCGTTGATGAGGGTGTCGGTCAACAGGCTCGTCGCCGTTCCCAAACCGGTCTGCGCGACGGTCGAGGCGCTCTCGTTTCCGGTCGAGAGACTGCCCGTCGTAATCAGCGAAACCACGTCCGCCTGCGGCAGCGCCGGGTCGGAGCGCAAGGCGGTGATGGGCTGCGAGAGCGGGCCGTTGATGCCGATCAAGACGCGGTAGCCGCGAATCTCGGTCTCGGCCTGAATGTTGAGAATGGGATCGGCGTCGCGGCGTGGCGGCAGGTCAATCAACGCGCGCTGTATCTCATAGCGGTCGTTGCGGAACGCGAGCACGCCGCGCGTTGCCGTGATGCGCCCCGACACCACGGGGTCGTCGAGCGGGCCGCGCACGCGCAGAGCGAGCGAGCCGACGGCGTCGGCGAGGTTGTTGCGAATGACGAGCGCGTCGCGCCCCTGAATCGAGAGATCGAGCGTCGTCCGGCCCGACAGCAACTCGCCGCCCGCGCCCTCGGAGATGATGGCCTCGCGCCGCCGGTCAATCAGGTCGGCGAGGTCTATGTCCTCCGTGAACTCGGCGCGTCGGACGTTCACCTCGCCGACCACGATCTGCGTCTGGAGCGAGCCGCGGATTTCGATGTTGGCGTCGGCGGTGGTGCGGAACTGATCCGGGAACGGCACGGTCACGGCGTCGCCGCGGATGATGAAGCGGAACTGTTCGGGGCGGAAACCGGCGAGCCGCGCGCCGCCCGAAACCGTGACGCGCCCGCCACCGAGTCTGCCGTTGAGCGACTCGATCTGCGCCTGATCGGCGTTGAAGCGGATGACGCCGTTGATGTTCGTCGCCTGAAGGCGCTCGTCCGTGATGAGCGTGGCGAACGAAGCGTTGGTAAGCGTCGCCGTGCCGTTCACGGTCGGAGCGTCGTGCGTGCCGGTGACGCGGACATTCATGCGCGCCGCGCCCGCGAGAAAATCGTTCGGCGAGAGCTTGACGACGCGCAGGTTGAGGCTGCCGTCAACGGTCAGGTTCTGCCGCCCGCCTTCGGCGAGCGCGTAGGTTCCGCCGAAGACGAGATCGGTGCCCGGCCCCGTGAAGCGCGTCTTCTCGAAGGTGACTTCCGCGGGCGTGAACTGGATGAGCAGCGGTTTCTCGGCGCGCAACTCCACGTCCTCGACTTCGACCGTGAGTTCGTCGAACTCGGCGCGGCCCGTCAACCCGGCGAGCGTGAAACCCTTTTCGCCGAGCAGATCGCCGCTCGCCGTGATGCGGCCCGTGGCCGTGCCCGACACGCGCACGTTCGGGTTGTTGAGGAGCGCCGTGAAGAGCGGCGCGAGGTCGCTCGCCGTGAGCGTCGTCTCGAAAGTGGTGGCGAGGTCGTCGCTGCCGAAATCAATCTGCGCGCGCAAGACCTGCGGCCTGCCGAGAAGGCCGGTCGTCAACTCGACGTTGAACTTCTGGTCGTCGGTCGTGCGTCCGACGAGCGTGAGTACGCCCGCCGTCTGTCCATTGACCGTCACGTCGCGTCCCTGCGCGTTCAGCTCGATTCGAAAGCTGGCCGGGTCGAGCAGGTTCGCCGCCGAGGCCGTGGCCGTGAAGTCGGCGAGACCACCGAGGCGCGGCAGACCGGGACGCGCGCCGAACAGGTCGGTCACTAAATCGAGCCGCACGTCGTTGCCCTGCGCGCGGATGTCGAACGACTTGGCCTCGATGTCAACGGTACCCGTCGCGTTGACGCGCCCCGCCGGCAGCCGCGCCTCAATCGTCTCGAGGTTGACCTTCGAGCCGCTGAATGTGGCGCGCGCGGCGATCTCATCGTAGGGCTGCGAACCGATGCGTCCGGCGGCGACGCGCACGTCCGCGCTCCCTTCCATCGCGCCAGGATACCCGGTCACGACAACGCGTCCCGAAGCGGGGCCGAGTCCGGCGAGACTGCTCACGTCGAACGGACTCGCGCTTTCGTTGCCGCCGCGCGGGCTGCCGAACGCGGCGGCGAGGTTTCCGACGTTCGCGCCTTCAAGTGTCGCCTCGAATGAAACGTTGTCCTCGCCCACGCGCGGAATGACGGCGGCGAACTGCGCCCCTCCGCCGTCTGGTTCGGTCAGGCGACCGTTGTTGATGCGCGTCTCACTCGTGTTCGAGGCGATGTCGGCGCTCAACGCGCCGATGTTGGTTCCGTGCAGCGTGAGCGAGGCCAACTCGACGCGACCGTTGACCACGGGCAGGTCAAGGTCGCCCGTGACCGTGCCGTTGAACTTGAGGCTGCCCGCCAGCTCGACGCCGAACTCTTTAACTTTCTCTTCGATGTCGGGCAGTAGCCCGGTCGAGAGCACGACGCGCTGAAGCTCGCCCGCGTCCGTCGAGTTGAGGTTGACGGCGAGGTCCGTGCCGCCCTCGAAGGAGAAACGGCCCGTCGCAGTCAACTCCGTCGCGCCCGTGCGGAGGTTCGCGCGCTCGATGCGGAACAACCCGCTGTCCGCCGTGAGCGCGAGGTCGCCCGCGAGCGGGGTGCGACCCGCGTCTTCCCTGCCCGTCTCGCCGTTGAACCGCGCGTTCAGATTTCCCGAAGCCGCTTTAAAATTCGTGCCGGGGAACCGCAAGTCAACCGTGCCCGTCGCCGCGCCCGTCAACGGCACGGCGCGGCCCGAAGCGAGCGCCACGATGCCGCCCACGTCCACGCCCTCGAAATTCGCGCGGACGGCGGACGCGCCGCGCGCGGAGGTGCTGATGGTCGCGTCGCCGCTCGCGCGACCGTTGAAGAGTTCGGCGATGAAGTCGTTCAACTGAATCTGGTTGTTCGTCGCCACCACCCCGGCGCGCACGCTCCCCAGTTTCATCTCGCCGAGGACGCCGCCGCCGAGACTCAAATCGGCGCTCGCGCGGTAGCGCCCCGCCGGCTCCAGAGTGAAACGCGGACGCGCCAGCCGCACGTTCTCCGCGCGCCCGCCGTCGCGCAAAACAACCGTGCCGACATTGACATCGCCCGTCGTGCCTTCGAGTCGCCCGCCGGGCGAGATGGCAAGGCGCACGCCCGCGATGTTGAGGCTGCCCGTCTTCGCCTCCGGATGTTGCACACCCGCCACCTCGACGCGGTCAACCGTGACGAGGCTCGACTGGTCAGGGTTGATCGTCGCCTTCACACCCGAAGCGCGCACGCCGCTCACGGTCGCGCCTTCGGCGACGACCGAGTTTGCCCGCGCGCTCGCGGCGCTCACCTCGGTCGCCCCACCCTCGGCGCTTTTGAACGTGATGCTGGAAGCCTCGACGCCGTTCACGCGCGCGCCTTCGGCGTTGAGGCTGCTCGCCGCGAAGCTTCGCGCGCCGCCCGACAACCGACCGTCGCGCATCTCGGCCACGGCGTCTTTCAAGATCAGCCCCGCGATGCCGACCTCTCCATTGCGCGCCGCCGCCGCGCGCAGATCGCCGATCCAGCGGAAGTCCGTGCCCGTGCCCATCACACCGCCCGCGACCTGCACCATGTTCAACTGAAAATCGCCCGCCGTCAGCAACTCCGCGACCGCGCGCCCCTGCGCCTCGTAACTCTTCCCGGCGCCCTTCCCCGTCGCGTTGACTTGCAGCGCCTTCAGACGCACGCCGTCCGCCGCCAGCGCGTCCGACTCAAACGCCACCTCGGCGTTGTAGTTCTCGGCCTCGCCCGTCACCGTGCCGCTGAAACGGCCCGCGCCGCGCATCGTCGTTTCGGCTTGCAACACGTCGGAGATTTGCGTCAGGTCAACCGAGCCGTCCACCTTCATCCGATAGCGCAGAGCGCGCCAGTCATCGAGCGCGCCCGATAGCCGCGCCTCGGTGACGGGCGAGCGTAAAACGAGTTCGCTGATGTCGGCGCGCTCCTGATTGGCGCGCGCGTGCAGCTCGACGCTGATGTCGTTGACGGGCCGCCCGTTGTAGGTGAAGGTCGAGTTGGAGAGCGCGAGGTCAATCCGATTCATGCCGCTCTCGGCGGGCGCGTTCGGATCGTCGGGCTGGACGGTGGCTGTGATGTTTCGCGCGTCGCCCGTGATGTCGTAACGTTTGTCGCCGTAGTGTATCCGCGCGTCGTTGAGTTGGACGCGCGCGGTCGAGTAGGAGAAGAGGATGCGCCGGTTCGGGTCCGGCTCCGGCAGTTGGAGGTTGCCGAAGTTCGAGCGCCCCTCGGCGTCGAACGTGACCCACGCTTCGAGGCCGTCCACCGTCAACTCTTCGAGGCTCACGTCGCGGCTCAGAGAGAGTGAGTACAAATCCTCGATGCGAACTTTGGCGACAAGGCGGTCTATCTTGCCGAGCTTTTCGCCGGTCGTCTGATCGTAGAGGGCGACGTTCGTCAGCACGGCGGTACGCGCGCCGATCCGAGTCTCAAAGCCCTCGATTTCGGCGCGGATGCCGTATTTGGCGAAGGTCGAGACGATCTGATTGGAGATGACGCGGTCAACCTGCCCGCTGCGATAGAGGATGAAGATGATGAGAACGAGCGCGAGCGCCGCGACGACGGCGACGATGCCCGTCCACATCGCGTTTCGCCGGTTGACGATGCGACGCCAGCGCGCGCGCGCTTTCGGCGTGAGCGGCGCGGGTGGCTGCTCTCCGCCGGGCGCTTCCTCGAACTTAATCGGCGGCGCGTCCCCCGGTGGCTGTGGGGAGGAACTTTCGTCGTGCTCGTCAGCAGGCATATAGCTTTATTGAAAACGAGCCGTCCACAAGGGGGGAAACGACGGCGAACAACGTTCGGATGATGAAGGGAGAACTCTAAAACCGGAATCAGGGTTCGGGCGCGAGCGGCCTCGCCTCGCCGACCGGAAAGATGCTCTTCGCGCGCTGCTCGCGCGCGGGCGTGCCCAAAGGCACGTTGCCGACGATCTCCAGCTCGAAGCCTTCGAGCGCCGAGACCTTCGGCGGATGGTTCGAAAGCAGCAGGATGCGCCTGAGACCCAACTCGTGCAGAATCTGCGCCCCGACGCCGTAGTCGCGCTCCGCCCCGTAGCCCGTCTCCAAACTCGCCTCACGCTTCGACAGACCGCGCTCCTGCATGAGTTGATAAGTCTTGAGCTGCCGCACGAGGTCGAGGTTGTTTTCGCGCTGTCTGAGATAGAGCACGACGCCGCGCCCCTCGGCGGCGATCCGTTCGAGCGCGGCGTGGAGTTGGAAACCCGTGTCGTCAACCAGCGTGCCGAACATGTCGCAGGTGACATTCTCGGTGTGGACGCGGACGAGCACCGGGTCATCCGTCCGCACGTCGCCCATCACCATCGCCAGATGCAAATCACCGTTGACCGCGTTCTCGAAGGCGACGGCGCGGAAAGAGCCGTAGATGGTCGGCAGGTCGGTCTCGACCGCACGGTGCACCAACATCTCTTTC
The DNA here is from genome assembly GCA_041749275.1 of Pyrinomonadaceae bacterium. Lineage (GTDB taxonomy): Bacteria > Acidobacteriota > Blastocatellia > Pyrinomonadales > Pyrinomonadaceae > JBGTBQ01. Next base: position 6,296 of record JBGTBQ010000278.1, read on the forward strand.
CGCATCCGGTAGCGGACGAGGTCGGCCACCGTAATCATCTTCAGGTTGTGGCGCGCGGCGAACTCTTCCAGTTGCGGCAGCCGCGCCATCGTCCCGTCCTCGCTCATGATCTCGCAGATGACGCCCGCCGGGTAGAGGCCCGCGATGCGCGCCATGTCCACGGCGGCCTCGGTCTGCCCGGTGCGGACGAGCACGCCGCCATTCTTCGCGCGCAGGGGGAAGATGTGGCCGGGCCGCGCGAGGTCTTGCGGGCGCGTCCGCGGGTCAACGGCGGTGAGGATGGTCGTCGCGCGGTCTGCCGCCGAGATGCCGGTCGTGACGCCCTTGCGCGCCTCGATGGAGACGGTGAAGGCCGTGCCGAGGTAAGAGGTGTTGTCGGCGACCTGCATCGTCAGGTGCAGCTCGTCGCAACGCTCTTCCGTGAGCGGCAGACAGATGAGGCCGCGCGCGTGCGTCGCCATGAAATTGATGATTTCGGGCGTGATCTTCTCCGCCGCGCAGGCGAGGTCGCCCTCGTTCTCGCGGTCTTCGTCGTCCACGATGATGATTAGTCGGCCCTCGCTGATGTCGCGGGCGGCCTCTTCGATGGAAGCAAAAGGCATCGGCTCTGACACTCGCCAAACGGCTTTTAGGGAGATGGTGAAATCGCAGCTATGTTACCCGAAAGGCCGGCTTTTGGCGACTGGTAAAACGGGCGAGGTCTATCTGACTCTGCGGCGCGTGGATGAGTGGCGGCGCTCGATGCACTCAATAGCCGAGTTCGGACAATTTTTCCAGCGTCAGCCCTGTTGTCTCACTACTCTGCTTTTTCGCTTCAAGGCCAAGTATGCGCTCGACGTACTTGGCGATGATGTCGGCTTCGAGGTTGACGGCGTCGCCGGGGCGCAAAGCGGAGAGGTTCGTCACGGCCCACGTCTTCGGGATGACGGCGACCTCGAAATGCTCTTCGGCGAGCGCGGCGACCGTGAGGCTGATGCCTTCGACCGCGACCGAGCCTTTGAAGACGAGATAGCGCGCGATTTCGGGCGGATAGGAGATGCGAACAGTCCACGACCCGCCGTGGTCTTCCGCCGAGAGGAAACGGCCCCGCGCGTCCACGTGTCCCTGTACGATGTGCCCGCCGAGCCGCGTCGCGGGCGTCACGGCGCGCTCTAAGTTCACGACCGAACCGGCGCGCAAAGTCCCAAGCGTCGAGCGCTGCAAAGTCTCGCGCGAGCCATCCGCCGCGAACGAGTCGCGCCGCACGTCGAGCGCCGTCAGGCACACGCCATTGACCGCGATGGAATCGCCTTCCCGCGTCCCTTCCGACACGACGCGCGCCTCAACCGTAATCCGCACGCCCTCGCCGCGCCGCTCGATGGAGCGCACGCGACCGAGTTCTTCGATGATGCCTGTGAACATGCGTCTGGAAACGTCCTCGATGAAAAGCAATTCGCCCGGCGGAGCGTGAGGGCCGTCACTGGCGTGTCGGTTCGGATTCGAGTTTTTCGATGCGTTCGCGTAACTCTTCCTGTTCGATGCGAATACGCAGGTTGTCATCGTGTAAGAGCTTTATGCCGCGATTGATTGACTTGATGTCGCCTTTGATATTCTCAAGATCAGCCTGCATCGCTTCCCAGATCGGGCGCGTCTCGCGCAGGCGCGAGTCAACCTTCTCTTCCAGCATGGTGAGGCGTGTTTCCATGCCGCCCAGTCGCTCATCCAGCGCGTCGAATCTGGCGAAGACACGCTCTTCAAAAGAACGGGCGTCCGGCGTCTCTTGTGTCGGGTTGTCGCTCATAATCTTCTCCCGGCCCGAATTATGAACCTCGCCGCGCGCGCGCTCAAGGGCGAAGCGGGTCAGCCGCGCGTCGTATCTTCAGCCCGCCGCTCGCGGACGATCTCCGTCATGCGTCGGAACACGTCTTCGATGGAATGCTCGGTGGTATCTATCACGACGGCGTCTTCGGCGATGACGAGGGGCGAGTCTTCGCGGGTGGAGTCGCGGCGGTCGCGGGCGGTGATGTCGGCAAGCGTCTCCTCGAAGGTCTGGTCGTGTGCGTGCAGCTCCTCAAAGCGGCGGCGGGCGCGCTCTTCGGGGACGGCGGTGAGGAAGAATTTCACCTCGGCGTCGGGGAAGACGACGGTGCCGATGTCCCGCCCGTCCAAAACCGCACCCCCGGCGCGCTCGCCCAAGCGGCGCTGCTGCGCGACCAATTCGCGCCGCACTTCCGGGATGGCCGAGACGATGGAGGCCGTGTGGCCCACCTGCTCGCCGCGAATCTCCGTGGACACGTCGCTCCCGTCGAGCCACACGCGCAGCGAGTCGGGGTCGCCTTCAAGGCGAATCTCCGCGCGCCGCGCCGCATCGGCTACCGCCGCGGCGTCC
>JBGTBQ010000279.1:0-20449 GCA_041749275.1 Pyrinomonadaceae bacterium
AGACGGCGGCGACGTTGGCGAGGTCGGACTTGTCCTTCACCTTCTTCGACATCTTTTCGAGCGCGGCGGTCGCCGCCTCGACGCCGAGTTGAATGCCGCGCTGCAAGGACATCGGGTTCGCGCCCGCCGCGACGTTCTTCACGCCCTCGCGGAAGAGCGCCTGCGCGAGCACGGTCGCGGTGGTCGTCCCGTCGCCCGCCATATCGTTCGTCTTCGACGCCACCTCGCGCACCATCTGCGCGCCCATGTTCTGATACTTGTCCTTCAGCTCGATCTCTTTCGCCACCGTCACGCCATCCTTCGTGATGACGGGCGAGCCGTATTTTTTGCCGATCACGACGTTTCGACCTTTTGGCCCCAGCGTCACACGCACCGCGTTCGCCAGCACGTTCACGCCTTCAAGTATCGCGCCCCGCGCGTCCTCTCTAAACTTCAATTCTTTTGCTGCCACTTGTTATTCCTCTCTTTCGATTTAACTCAAAAGCGTTTTAATTCAGGACTTACAGCGGTTTGCAATTGGGTGCGACCGTTTAGAGGCGGGCCATGCCCGCCGTCTCAAGTTGAACCGGCGGGCATTGCCCGCCTCTAAACGGTCGTTGATGTGGTCGCATCCAATTGCAAATTGCCATATATCTTTAAAAACCCAAATAATCATGCGCGCCAATAACTTGCCCGATCCATAATGCGGCAAACCCGTGGCTTAATCGGCAAGTTGTGCCAATTACCGTTATGACAGCAACGCAAGTGGCAATCTACGCACACATCTAAACCATCGGAATCATCTGCCCGCCCCCGCGTATGATGCCCCTCAATTGCATAGCCATACTGACCGCAACACTGACAACGCTTACTCTTTTTAGCTGCTCGCGCAAACGGCCTACGCTTGCCATTGTAAGGGCATGTTCTAATGTTGTGAGACGATGAATTGCATACTCCACATGCCACGACGATACCCCCTCATGGAAGAGCCTCGAATGTTAGAGCCAAGGCTCTACGCACTTTTCTGATCGCTTTTAGCTCTGCCGACCTGCACGCGCGCGGGCCGCAGGAGTTGGCCGCCCATGCGATAGCCGCGGCTGTACTGCGCCGTGACTTCGCCCTCGCGCTCCGGCTCGACTTCGGTCGTGTCAACCGCCTCGTGAAGCTCCGGGTCGAACTGCTCGCCGACGGCTTCGACGGGTTCGGCCCCGGCGTTCAAGAGCAAGTTCTCGAAGCCGCTGATCGTCCCGCGCAACCCATCGAGCAACGCCTCTTTCGAGCCGCCGCCTTCCGCCGCCTCGACCGCGCGTTGCAGGTTGTCCATGACGGGCAGGAGCGACGCTAAGAAAGCCGCACGCTCGCGCGCCACACGCTCTTCGCCCGCGCGCGTCAGACGCTGCCTGACTTCATCCGTCTCGCGTCGTAGCTCCGCGCGCAACTGCTCGAAGCGCGACTGCACGTCGGCCACCGCCGCCTCCGCCGCGCGGGTGCGCTCCTCAAGCTCCTCGACGTAGCTCGGTTTCAAACTCGGCTCCGTGCTCGCGCCGCCCTCGCTGTCGTTGAGATTAATCCGCCGGCGGTCGGTGACGCGCACTCTCTCGCCGGTTGTCGTCTCACTACTTTCCGCGGCGCGACTTTCGTCCGCCGTCGCCGTGTTCTCTTCCATGTGACGCTTTTTCTTACCCCCACGAAAAAACATGATGATGAATAGTAAATGGTAAACGGCAAATGGTAAATCGCCGTCGGGTCGCCGTCCGGTTTGAGCGCCCGCGACAACCTCGATTTATGATTCACGATTCACGATTCAACCTTTACCACTCACGCCTCTTACTTGATATCAATCTTGACGCGGTGCGGCTTCTGTTCCGTGCGTTTGGGCAGGCGCAGACGCAGCACGCCGTCTTTGTAATCCGCCGCGATTGATTGACGGTCAACGGCTTCGGGAATCGTGAAACTGCGGACGAAGCGGCCCGCCGGGCGCTCCGTGCGGCGCGCGTGGACGCCTTCGGGCGCGGGCGCGCGTTCGCCGCGAATCGTCAGACGCCCCTCGTCGAGGCTCACGTCCAACCCCTCGCGCTGGATGCCCGGCAGATCGAGCACCAGCGTGTAATCGCCTTCGCCTTCGTAGACATCCGCCGCCGGAATCCAATCGGCGCGCTCCATCTCGACCTCCGACTCTTCCTGCCGGCCCGTGTGCTCACGCCGCTCCGCCGCCTCCTCGAACAGACGGTTCATGTGATCCTGAAGCGTGAGCAAATCACGCACCGGATGAAATCTGTATCTCGTCATCACTCAACCTCCAAAAGAAATGATGAATGCGAAACGATGAACGATGAATTAAAGGCGAGCCGCTCTTCGTCGCTCGAGCCGTTCTCAATTCATCATTCCGCATTCATCGTTCATCATTTCGCACTCGCCGCCTCGGTGGCGGTCGTTTCGGTCTCGAACTTCATCTGGTCGCCGTCGGCGGAGACGCGGATCGTGTGGCCGGGCGCGACCTCGCCGCGCAGCAGCAGCGACGCGAGCGGGTTCTGGATGAGCGTCTGGATCGCGCGCTTTAAAGGGCGCGCGCCGTACATCGGGTCGTAGCCCTCGCGCGAGAGCAGCGCCTTCGCCGAGTCGTCCAGCACGAGCGTCATGTTGCGATCCGCCAGCATCCGGCGCAGCCGTTCGAGCTGCACCTCGATGATCGAGCCGATCTGCTCGCGCGTGAGCTGGTGGAAGATCACGATGTCGTCAACGCGATTGAGAAACTCCGGCTTGAAGTGCTCGCGCAAGACTTCGAGCACGGCTTCGCGCATCTCTTTCTCATCGTCCTGTGTGCCCTGCATCTCACGGCTGCCGAGGTTCGAGGTCATAATCAGCACCGTGTTCTTGAAGTCCACCGTGCGCCCCTTTGAGTCGGTCAAACGCCCGTCGTCGAGGATTTGCAACAGCACGTTGAAGACATCCTGATGCGCCTTCTCAACCTCGTCGAAGAGCACGACGCTGTACGGGCGACGGCGGACGGCTTCGGTCAACTGCCCGCCTTCCTCATAACCGACATAGCCCGGCGGCGCGCCGATCATGCGCGCGACGGCGTGCTTCTCCATGTACTCGGACATATCGAGACGAATCATCGCGCGCTCGTCATCGAACATGAACTCGGCGAGCGCACGCGCCGTCTCGGTCTTGCCGACGCCCGTGGGGCCTAAGAAGATGAACGAACCGATGGGCCGGTTCGGGTCTTGCAACCCCGCGCGCGCGCGGCGCACGGCGTTGGCGACCGCCGTCAAGGCTTCGTCCTGTCCGATGACCCGCTGCGAGAGCCGGTCTTCCATCGAGACGAGCTTCTGCATCTCGCCTTCGAGCATCTTCGACACCGGCACGCCCGTCCACTTGGCGACGACCTGCGCCACGTCCTCCTCGTCAACCTCTTCCTTGAGGAAGACGCCCTCGCTCTGCGCCTCGCCGAGCTTCGCCTGATCTGCGTCGAGCTGCTGTTGCAACCCGACGAGCTTGCCGTAGCGCAGCTCCGCGACCTTGTTATAGTCGCCCGCGCGCTCATACTGTTCGGCCTGAATCTTCGTCTGCTCGACCTCCTCCTTCGCTTTGCGGATGCGCTCGATGATCTCTTTTTCGGTCTGCCACTTGGCCTTCATCGCGGAGGAGCGCTCGCGCAGGTCAGCCACGCGCTGCTCAATCTCATGTAGACGCGCCTTCGAGCGCTCGTCCGTCTCGCGTTGCAAAGCCTGCCGCTCGATTTCGAGCTGCATGATCTCTCGTTCGAGTTGGTCAATCTCGACGGGGAGCGAATCAATCTCGATGCGGAGGCGCGAAGCCGCCTCGTCAATAAGGTCAATCGCCTTGTCGGGCAGAAAGCGGTCGGTGATATAGCGATTCGAGAGCGTCGCCGCCGCGACGATGGCCGAGTCCTTGATGCGGACGCCGTGGTGGACTTCATAACGCTCTTTCAAACCGCGCAGGATGGCGATGGTGTCCTCGACCGTCGGCTCGCCGACGACGATGGGCTGGAAGCGTCGCTCAAGCGCCGCGTCCTTCTCGATGTGCTTCTTGTACTCGTTGAGAGTAGTTGCGCCGACGCAGCGCAGTTCGCCGCGCGCGAGCGCGGGCTTGAGCATGTTCGAGGCGTCTATCGCGCCCTCCGCCGCCCCGGCGCCGACGAGCGTATGCAGTTCGTCAATAAAGAGGACGATGTGGCCCTGCGAGTTCTCAATCTCTTTGATGACGGCCTTTAATCTGTCCTCGAACTCGCCGCGATACTTCGCGCCGGCAAGCATCGAGCCGAGATCGAGCGAGATCAGACGCTTGTTGCGGAGTGTTTCGGGCACGTCGCCGGAGATCATGCGTTGGGCGAGTCCCTCGACGATAGCCGTCTTGCCGACGCCCGGTTCGCCAATCAGCACCGGGTTGTTCTTCGTCCGGCGCGAGAGCACCTGCACGGTGCGGCGGATTTCATCGTCGCGTCCGATGACCGGGTCGAGCTTGCCCTGCCGCGCCAACTCCGTCAGGTCTTTCGCATACTTCGTGAGCGCCTGATAGTTCGCCTCGGCGTTCTGGTCGGTGACGCGCGACCCTCCGCGCATCTGCTCGATGACTTTCGAGAGGTCTTCGCGGTTGACGCCATGCTGTCGCAGGACGCGCCCGGCGGCTCCGTCCTTCTCGTCGGCGATGGCGAGGAGCAGGTGTTCGGTCGAGATGTACTCGTCCTGCATCCGCTCGGCCTCTTTCTGCGAGGCCGTAAAAATCTGTGACAGACGCGGGCTGAAATACTGCTGCCCGCCATGCACTTTCGGAAAGCGTGCGACCGCCGCCTGCACGTCGTTCGTGACGACCTGCAAGTTCGCGCCGAGCTTGCCGAGAATGGGACGGACGACGCCCTCCGGCTGTTCGAGCATGGCGAGCAGGACGTGCTCCGGCTCAACCTGCTGATTCTGGTTGCGCTCGGCGGCCTCGATGGCGGATTGGATGGCCTCTTGGCCCCGCAAGGTGAAACGATCTAAACGCATAACAGTAAAAGTATGAAGTATGAACGCGGAACGATGAACTGAAAACTTGTCTTATGTCATCGTTCCGCGTTCATGCTTCTGAGTTTAGTTTACCGGCTGGCAGCCTTCCTCTGGGCCTCGTCCTTCTCGCCCGAAGGCTCGGCCTTCGCCTCGATGGTGCGACGGGTCTTCGCGTCGGCGGTCTCGCCGCCAATCTCGATGCGGCGGGCCTTGACCTCTTCGCGTTTCGCCAGCACGACGCGCAGCACGCCGTTCTTGTACTCGGCGACTGCGTTCTCGGTCGAGACGGTCTGCGGGAGCGTGAACGAGCGGGAGAAGGAACCGTAGGAGCGTTCGACGCGGTGATAGTTGTCGGACTCCTCCTTCTTCTCGAAGCGGCGCTCGCCGCGCAACGTCAGCACGTTATTCTCGACCGTTAACTCAAAGTCCTCTCGATTCATGCCGGGCAGTTCGGCCTCGAGCACGATCTGGTCTTTGTTCTCGTAGATGTCCACACTCGGCGCCCAAGCGCCGCGGGCAAAGCCCTCGTCGCCGAAGGAGCGAGTGAAACTGCTGGAAAACAGTCGGTTAACCTCTTCTTGTAGACTCCGCAGGTCGCGGAAAGGGTCGTAGCGAGTGATGCTCATAATCGTCCTCCTCAGCTTTCAAAAGGAAATTATGCGCCTTATAGCTACCCGTTTGATGTTTGGGTTTTTGAGCGCAAGGGAATAATAAAGGTTGAGTGGTGCGTTGTCAAGTAAGTCAAACGTCGGTTTTGCCCGACTTGGGATGTTGCATTTCTTCGTCATAATTCAACTATTACCAAATAATGTTTGGCGAATGGAACTCATTGCTGTACATTGGCGTTCATTGAGGGGGCAATAGTCAAACTTAAGGATTCAGTGATATGGACGAGAAAGACGGACGGATTTTAGAAATTTTGCAGCGTGACGGGCGGGTGACGAACGTCGAGTTGGCCCGATTGGTGGAGTTAACCCCCTCGGCGACGCTTGAGCGCGTGCGTAAGCTGGAAGAGCGGGGGCTGATTAGGGGTTATACGGCGGTGCTCGACCCGCACGCGCTGGGGCTGGGGCTGGTGGCTTTCATCTTCGTCCGCGTGGACGAGAGGGAAGACATCACTCCGAAGGCGGAGAAGACGGCGGAGGCGCTCGCCGAATTGCCGTCGGTGCAGGAGCTACACCATCTGGCGGGCGAGGATTGTTTTCTGTTGAAAGTGCGTGCGCGGGATACGGATGATCTGTACCGCTTTCTGCGGGACGAACTGGGGCAATTCAAAGGAATACGAGGGACGCGGACGACGATTGTTTTGAAGACGGTGAAGGAGACGGCGCGTCTGCCAATCAAGAGGGAAAGTGAGGGCGGATGATGGAGCACAGAGAGAAGTGGGCGGCATATGGGGCGTGGGCGGCGGTCTGTTTTTTCTGGGGGACGACCTATCTGGCGATCCGCGTCGGGCTGGAGACTTTGACGCCGATGCTTTTCGCGGGTCTGCGTTTTCTGATTGCGGGCGGTGTGCTCTTCTTTATCATGAACCGCCAGCGGAACGCGCGTCTGCCGCGGGGGAGAGAGTGGCTCGACCTCGGCTTTGTTGGGTTGATGCTGCTCGGCGTGGGCAACGGAGCGGTGGTGTGGGCGGAGCAATGGGTGCCGAGCGGGATGGCGGCGCTGTTGGTCGCGACCTCGCCTTTCTGGGTCGTGGCGCTGGAAAAGCTCCGGAAGGACGGCGAGCGCGTGGGGGCGCGCGGCGTCGTGGGGATGCTGATCGGGTTCAGCGGGCTGGCGTTGCTGGTCGGGCCGCGGCTTTTTGGCTCTTCGGTGAGCTTCTATTTCCTGTTAGGTGCTTTGGCGATTCAAGTCGGGTGCTTCGCCTGGACTGCCGGGTCGGCTTACGCGAAACACAGGCCCGTAGGCGTGTCGCCGTTGATGGGCGCGGCGGTGCAGATGCTTATCGCGGGCGCGGCGTTGACGCTCGTCGGGACGGCGGTGGGCGAGTGGGGTGAGATAAGTTTCAGCGCACGGAGCTTGAGCGCGCTTATGTATCTGGTCGTCTTCGGCTCGATTGTGGCCTACAGCGCCTACACCTACGCGCTGCAAAAACTGCCGCTGTCGCTCGTCTCGACCTACTCGTATATCAATCCAGTGATCGCCGTTCTGCTCGGATGGCTGGTGCTCGCCGAGCCGCTCGACTGGCGCGTGGGCGCGGCGACGGCGATCATCCTCGCGGGCGTAGCGCTGGTGAAGGTTTCGCCGAAGGATGTGGTGACGCTGGCGGCGCGGTTGCGGGCGTGGAGGGCGCGCGGCGAGCGCGTTTCGGCGCCAAGTGACGATTCGCTCGGCGCGGGCGCGGCTTGTAAGCAGATTTAGCGTTTTCGAATCTCATTAACGACCGTTGAGAGGCGGGCCATGTCCTCCGGCTCAAGTTCCATCGAAGCTTGAGCCGGAGGACATGGCCCGCCTTTAAATAATTGAAGGCGGTGCATCAATGCGCCGCGGAGCGGCGGTTGAATGTAGCCCGGCGTTTCAACGCCGGGAGGCGGCGACAACGCGCCCCCCGCGTCGCGGCAGCGACGCCTGACACCCGACACGGAGCACACGTTCAAGCGTCGCTGACGCGACGCGGGTGACGGCTCGTGGGGTTGACCGGGCGTTGAAACCTTGTCATTACCCAAACTTTTTCAGTTTGAAGGCTATGCGCGCACCTTCGACCAAGTTGTTTAATTTCGCCATTCCGCAAAAGAGAGTTTGCCAGCCTGGCAGGCCATCCCCCTTGCGATTCATGTGTCCGCCTAAGCGACCGATGGCGAGGGCAACTTCACGGACGGTTGTGATCGGGCGATTGAGAACCTCGCGCAGGACGGCCAGTTCCAGTTCATCCAACCCAGCCTGCTCGGCTGGAGCATCCGGGGCCAGTCGGACGCGCTCGCGCAAATCGAGCAGACGGAGCGCCACGATGCTCTTGATGGCGATGGCGGCAAACAGACTCTCGGCGGTCTCCAGTTGCAACTCTTCGGCTTTGGTCCCAGTTTTGAGCGCCTTATGAAATTCTTCAATCAACCAACGGGTCGCGTAGACCAGCGCCACTTCCACCGCCGCGGCATAGCTCGCCACCGGCCAGTCGGTCAACAAGACCCATTCGAGCGCTTCCACGCCGGGCGGCGGCGCGGCTTCCCACACACGCACGGCAGTGGCGCGCAGGGGAGGCAAATAACCCGCCCCTTTCCCGGGGCGTTGCGGTGCCCGCAACCACACGTGGACGGCACTGACTTGCAACTGCGCCGTCCGCGCCGCTTGTCCGGGCCGCGCCCGCAACTCCAACCCAAAGCCCCCCAAGCGGGCTTGCGCCCGCACGGTAGTAAAGAGCTTGCCCGTGCTCACGCGCCCGGCCTCGTTGGTCACACAACGATCCTGCGCCGCGCGGATCACAAAGCGATGGTCAAGTGCCTGGCAACTGACCAGCAGTTCGTAAATGTCTGCTCCACGATCACAAACGCGCGTCCACTCGACTCCGCTCTCGGCGGGTGCACAACCGATGGCTTCCCCAGCCTGCTGCCACCACTGCGATTCGCGCGCGCGTTGCTTGATGACTTTGGAATTGTTGGCCGGTTCGCCCGCCGGACGAGGCTCCCTCACGTGGTAGTGCTGGACGGGCAACCCCAGCACCTCGACCGCCGGTCGCCCTGGCCAACGGTCAGTCTCCGGCGCCTCCCAAGACCAGCGCACGGCCAGCACCGAATGCAGATGGAAGCCCTGCAAACCGGACGCGCCGGGACCGATGGGGCCCAACCCGGCGATCGGATGCTTGCCCGACCAACTCATTTCGCTGCTGTCTTCCAGCAGCAGCGCGCGCCCTGGCAGGTGCAGTTGCTCAAGCACCACCTCGCGATGCGCCAATTGCAAATTGTCGGTTGTCGCCTCCGGGTGCTTGAAAAGGTTGTAGGCCGCCTTGATGTCGTAGCAGTGGGTGAACATTTTGGGAATACTGGCGTCCGGGTTAGTTGCCATCGCGGCAGCAATGGTCAGGGCACGTTGATTACGCCGGACCTCGCCCAAGTCCACCTCGGCGAAATGTTTCTCCGCCCACGCGAGCGGAGACTCCTGATGAATTGTCGTAATCTTCATGGGGGTTGTTATCATCCTCTCACTGGTTGTCTAAATTTCAATGTCAATTTCGTGCAAAAGTTTGGGTAATGACAAGGCGTTGAAACGCCCGGCTAAAGTCAACCGCCGCGATGCGGCGGAGGCGGGTCAAGCTCCTGATTTATGCACCCCCTCTCAACAACTTGGTGGGCTGATTCGCAAGCCGCGCTAATCGAGGCGAAAGAAGCGCTTAATTCTTGAGAGAATGCTGGCGGGCGTGTCTTCTTCGCTAACGGGGATGGATGAACGCGCGGCGAGCATGGCGCGGCGTTCGTTGATGGTGTGGCTGAGGGATTCGACGAGGTCGGGGTTGGTCTCGAAGAGGTCTTGCATCGCCCCCTTGTCAATCTCAAGGACTTCCGTCTCCTCGGCGGCGAAGATGTGAGCGGTGCGCGGCTCGCCGGTGAAGAGCGCCATCTCGCCGAAGAAGTCTCCCTCGCGCAGATTGTTGATGGTGCGCTGCGTCCCATTGCTGTCAATCCGCACATCAACACTGCCGCGGTGGATGATGAACATGGAGGCGCCCCGGTCGCCGGCGCGGATGATGAGTTCGCCGGGTGCGTAGATGTGGCCCGTGGCGTTCGCGGCGAGGGTGGTCAGTTCGTCTTCCGTGAGCGGTGAGAAGATGTCAACCGCCGACAGGCGCTCGGTCAACTTCTCCTGCCCGATGCCGTCCGGCGCGGCGGCCCGCTGGAAATAGACGGTGCGCGTCGGGTAGGCGAAGGTCAATCCGTTGCGGCGGAAGGCGTACCAGATTCTCTGACGGACGAGCGCATCCGTGTCGTTGTAGCGCGCGTAGTCAGAGAGCCAGTATTTTACCTCGTAGTCCACGCCGTCAGAGGCCATGGCGCGGATACGCACGATGGGCGTCATGTGGCGCAGCACGTTTTCGCAATCGCGCACGGCCTCGCGGATAACGTGGATGACCTTGACGGGCGAGTCCGTGTAGACGGCGTTGAAGAAGACGATGCGCGCGTTGGCGTTGCCGCGCGGGCAGACCTCGATGGGTTCCTTAGCGATCTGGCTGTTGCCGATGAGGATGATGTGGTTCTGGAAAGTCTTGATCTTGACGGCCCGCCACGTGATGCTCTCGACGACGCCGACCGCCGTCCCGACCGCGATCACGTCGCCGACCTGAAACGGCTTGTCGGCCTGAAGCGAGATGCCGGAGAAGAGGTTGCCGAGCGTGTCCTGAAGTGCGAGGCCGAGGATGATGCCGAGCAGCGCCGAGCCGGACAGGAGCGCGCCGAACGAGAGGTTGACGAAGTGGAACTTGAGAATCAGCGCGAGCGCCGTGACGTAGGCCGCGAGCGAGAAGATATCGCGCATCAGGCTCGGCGCCTCGTAGCCCTTGCGCTTGCGGAAGAGGAAGAAAATCAACTCGTTCAACGCGCGCACGGCAACGAAGGCGGCGCTGATCCAGAAGCCGATGCTGAGGAGCGTGCGCGACCAGTCGAAGATCGCAAACGTCAGGCGCTCTTTGTCAGGGGCATTCTCCCGCGGCGTGAGGGGCACGAAAAAGATGAGCAGGTAGAGCGCGAGGCCGAAGGCGAGAGTAGCCAGCAGCGGGAGCGACAGTTGCTTTCTCAGAATCGAGCGTTTCACGGATTAACGTCAGGGTTCAAGGTTCAAAGCTCAAGGCGTAAAGTTTACCAGAGGCTTTCCGACTTTGGCCTCGAACTTTTTCAAAGTAGCGTGCCGCGCAGGATGAGCGCGGCGACGCTGAAGTAGATGACGAGGCCGGTCACGTCTACCAGCGTGGCGATGAAGGGAGCCGAGGACGTGGCCGGGTCGAAGCCGAGACGGCGGAGCGCGAACGGGAGCATCGAGCCGGCGAGCGTGCCCCAGAGCACGATGCCGACGAGCGTGATGCCGACCGTCAGCCCGACCAGCGCCGAGTGCGGGCCGTAAAAATTTGAGAACTGCGACCAGACTTCGATGCGGAGAAAGCCGAACAGTCCGAGGATTGAGCCGAGCGTCAATCCCGAAAGAATCTCGCGCCGCATGACGCGCCACCAGTCGCGCAAAGTCACCTCGCCGAGCGCGAGCGCGCGGATGACGAGCGTCGCCGCCTGCGAGCCGGAGTTGCCGCCCGAAGAGATGATGAGCGGGACGAAGAGCGCGAGCACGACGGCGCGCTGAATCTCGTCCTCGAAGTAGCCCATGGCGGTCGCCGTCAACATCTCGCCGAAGAAGAGCAGCACGAGCCAGCCCGCGCGTTTGCGAATCATGCTCGAAAACGCCGTCTGCATGTAAGGCTCTTCGAGCGCCTCCATACCGCCGATCTTCTGGATGTCTTCGGTCGCCTCTTCCTCGGCCACGTCGAGCACGTCGTCCATCGTGACGATGCCGATCAGAACGCCGGTCGAATCGGTGACGGGCAGCGCGTTGCGATCCTCGTCCCGGAAGACGAGGACGGCGGCCTCCTGATCGTCGGTCGCCTTGAGCGCGACGAAGCGGTGATCCATGAGATCGGAGATGCGTTTCTCCGGGTCGGCGAGCAGGAACTCGCGGATGCGTATGTCGTCAATGAGCAGCCCTCGGTCGTCCACGACGTAGATCATTGAGAGCGTCTCGCTGTCGCGTCCGTGGCGGCGGATGTGGTCGAGCGCTTCGGCGACGGTCAGCTCCTGCCGGACGCGCACGTAGTCGGGCGTCATCAGACGACCGATGCTGCCCTCCGGATAGCCGAGGAGCGAGACGGCGACCGTCAACTCGTCCGGCGTCAGGAGCGCGAGCATCTGCCGGGTGATGACGGCGGGCAACTCTTCCAGCAGCTCCGTGCGGTCGTCCGGCGCCATGTCGTTGAGGATGCGCGCCACGTCCTCCTGCGCCATCGCCTTCAGCAGTTGCTCCTGCGTTTCCAGTTCGAGGTACTCGAAGACATCGGTGGCGAGCTTGCGCGGGAGGATGCGAAAGACGATGACCTGCTCTTCGGTCTCCAACTCCGAGATGAGACGCGCGAGGTCGGGCGGCGGCCAGCCGGCAAGCTCCCGCCGCAGCGCCATGAATTCGCGCTCGCGGATCATCCGTTCGAGATCGGGTTGCAGGTTGACGGACATAGTTCGACTCCACGGCGCGCACGCCGCCGCCGTAGGGCGCGCGCCCCGCCTGCCGCGAAAAACACTTAACGAAAACTGAGCACCCCGGAAAGCGGAGGGGCATAATAACACGCATCTCCGTCGTGAACGGAAGCGTGTGCGTTGAGACCGAACACCGACGAATCAAAGACCTCATTTCGTCTCCACCGTGTAAGTCACGGTTGCCTTCCCACCCGCCGGCACCTGCGCTTTCATCTGGAAGGTGTTGGCGGCGAGGCGCTCGACCTGCGAAGAGGACTCGATGATCGTCCAGCGGTTTTCGCCGTGCCCTTCGACGCCTTCGCGGACGAAGGCTTCGACGGCGAGCGGGCCGCGGTTGGTGATGACGACCTCGACTTTCGTGACCAGCCGGTAGCGCGTGTTGCCCTCCTCGCTCCGATATTCGAACTGGCGGCGCTCAAGGACGCGGCGCGTGCCGAAGACGGTCGAGGAGCGCCCCTGCGTGACGCTGAACTCGCCGCCCGGCGGCGTCAGCGCGATGCGATCCTGCCCGACGACTTGCGCGATGCCGGCGGCGCGCGGCTCGCGCGCGTAGATCGTCACCTGTCCGGCGGGCATCGAAGCCTCGGTCGGGTTCTTCGAGACGAGCCGCACTTCGAGGCCGCGCGGCAAAAGGATGAAGCCGCCGCGCCCGATGGTCTGTGTGTTGAATTCGTTCTCGAAGACGAGGCGCTGCGTGACGGGGAGGCGCGCGCGTTGGAAGAGCGGGAAGCGGTTGATGAGCGAGTTGGCGTTCATCGTGAGGTCGCGCCCGAGGCGGAAGCGGCTGAAGGCGGAGAGTCCCGACGCCTCCGGCGAACTCAACACCGACTCTTCCTCGTTTTGCCCCCCGATGTTCGACTGCACCGCGTAGTCGCGCCGGTAGCGTCCACTTTCGCCGCCAACGCCGCTGAGGAGCAGCGCAATCTCGCCGGCCACGAGGTCTACAGCGCCGGCGCGCAGGTCGGCGCCCGTCTGGTTGGCGACCGACACCCACGAATCGAGCGCGGCGGCGGTGGGCGGCGCGCCCTCTTGCGGCGCGGGGTCGAGCACGAGCGCGTAGTCGTTCTGCCAAGAGAGGCCGGGCGCGAGATAGTCAACCTGCACGCGGCGCGGCCCGGCGGCCTTACTGTTGCGGATGACGAGGTGGAGCACCGGCGTCTTCTCGTTCCGCACTTCATGTCCGTCGTAGGTCACGTCCTGACGGATGACCTCGGCGTCTTCGGCGGTGACGCGCACGGTGCGGATGAACGCCTTCGGCATCAGGCTCCGCCATTCGACGTGATTGATGCCGGGCTGGAGTTCGATGGTGCGCTCTTCCAGAAACTCGGCGATGCCGGCGTCGTAGATGGTCAGGTGCGCGGCAGCGCCGCCCTGCGCCCGCGCGCCGACGGGATGAGCGAGAGAGAAAAAGAGAATCAACGTAGCGGCGAACAGCTTGCTCTTCATAATGGGGTAGTCTCCTTGCGTGTGAAACTTGCGGATTCAAGAAAGGAACGGCGCACACGAGCGCGTCTTGCGAACCCCCTCCGGCGCTCCCGCGTGGCGCATCGTTGCGCGTTGAGCGTGGCATCTTCTTTGACGAGGTTGGCCGCGCGGGCAATGATAAAAGAATTGTTGCAAACAGCAATCCTTTCGCCTATGCTCGTTGCCATCGTCTTGAAACCAAGTCTTTCGCCCGCGCAGAATCTTTCGGGGAGTATTTAACACAATTATATGCGGACGGTCGGAACTGAATGGCTGATTGATGCGTCGGGGTGCGACGCCGCCGCGCTCGGCGACGTGGAGCGTCTGCGGGCCATCTTCGCGCGCGCGATTGAAGAGTTGGGCCTCCATCCGGTCGGCGCGGCGCAGTGGCACAAGTTCCCCGCGCCGGGCGGCGTGACGGGCCTCATCATGCTCACCGAGTCGCATCTCGCCTGTCACACCTACCCGGAATTCAGTCTCGCCTCGTTCAACCTCTACTGCTGCCGCGAGCGCCCGGCATGGCCGTGGAGCGAGCGCCTGCGCGAGATGCTCGGCGCTGAAAAAGTATGCGTGCGCCGCGTCGAGCGCCCCGCGGCGGAGATGGCGACGGACGAGATCGAACGCCTGCCGCTCGTCGCCGCGCGTGGGAGGGAGGCGTAATGGCTTTCCGTGCGGGCTGTCCCGCGTGCGGCGCGGAGGTCATCTTCAAGTCCGGCTCCTCTATCGTCGTCGTGTGCGAGTTCTGCCACTCGGTCGTGGCGCGCACCGACCGCGGCGTCGAGGACATGGGCAAGGTGGCGGACGTGGTCGAGTCCGGCTCGCCGCTCGAAGTTGGTCTGCGCGGCGCGGTCAGGAACGTGCCCTTTACTTTGACGGGCCGCGCCCAACTCGCGCACGCGGCGGGCGGGATGTGGGACGAGTGGTATGCCGCCTTCGAGGACGGTCGTTGGGGCTGGCTCGCCGAGGCGCAGGGGCGCTTCTATCTCACCTTTCAAATTCAAGTCCCCGACCCGGCGCGGCTGCCTTTCTTCGACCAACTGCAACTCGGCCAGCCGGTCGTGGCTATCCCTTCGCAGAACCCGCCGGTCGTCGCCGAAAAAGGCGAGGCGCGGATGCTCGCCGCTGAAGGCGAGATACCTTACCGTCTCGTGCCGAACGAGACCTATCTCTACGCGGACTTGTCTGGGGCGGGCGGCATCTTCGGCACGCTCGACTACGGCGAGCAGCCGCCCAATGTCTTCGTCGGGCGCGAGGTCACGCTCGAAGAACTCGGCATCGCCGCGACGGGCCGCACGCGCGAACGCGAGCCACAGGCCGTCACGGCTTCGCGTCTCAACTGCCCGCAATGCGCCGGCCCTCTGGAACTGCGCGCGCCCGACAAGGCCGAGCGCGTCACCTGCCCGAACTGCGGCTCGCTGCTCGACATCAATCAGGGCGAGTTGCGCTATCTCAAGACTCTGGAGTTCGTCGGCACGCGCCCCGACATCGCGCCCGGCGCGGTCGCGGAGTTCGAGGGGCAGCCCTTCACCGTCATCGGTTTTATGACGCGCAGCGTCGAGTTCGACGTGCGTTACTACTGGCAGGAGTATCTGCTCTACAACCCGATGGTCGGTTTCCGCTGGCTCGTCCAGTCGGACGGCCATTGGAGCTACGTCCGGCCCGTCGCGCCCGGCGAGGTCAGCGAGCAAGACCGCCGTGCCGTTTACGGCGGGCGCAAGTTCAAGGCTTTTCAATTCGCGGAGGCGCGCGTGGATTACGTGGCCGGCGAGTTCTACTGGAAGGTTACGGTCGGCGAGACCGTGCGCGCGACCGATTACGTAAGCCCGCCGCTTATGCTCTCGAAAGAGGTATCGGGCGGCGACTACAAAGGAAAGAATAAACCGCTCTCAGCCGAAGAGATCAACTGGTCGCTCGGCACATACCTGCCCGTCAAACAGGTCGAGCAGAAGTTCAACGTGCAGCTCCCTTCGCCGAGCACGGTCGCGCCCAATCAGCCGTACACGAACAAGGGCGTCTACAAATACTGGCTCCTGTTCGTGCTCCTCGCTTTGTTTATTGGTTTCATCGCGCTCTTCAAAGGTTCGGGCGCGACCGTCTTCGAGAAAACGTACCGGCTCGACCCGGCGCCCGCGCCGACGCCGAATACGCTGCAACTACCCGGCGGCACGAACATCCCTCTGCCCGGAGCGCCGACGACCGCCGAAGGGCAGGAGAGGACGCAGATCATCTTCACCGAGCCTTTCCAACTCAAGGGCGGCGAGAATATCCGCGTCTCCGGTCAGGCGAACGTTAGTAACAACTGGCTCTACGTCGCGGGCGACCTCATCAACGAAGAGACGGGACTCGTCCAGCAGTTCGACCTGCCGATGGAGAGTTATGCGGGCGTCGAGGATGGAGAAAGTTGGAGCGAGGGCAATCCGAACAAGACCGAAATCATCTCGGCGCTTCCCGCCGGGACGTATACGATGCGGCTCGAAGCGCAGTGGGAGAAATGGAACCAGCCCACGCCGCCACAGTTTTCCGTCAAGGTCGAGCAGGGCGTCGTGGGCGGCTTCAACTTCGTGCTTCTGCTCCTCGCGCTCAATGTCATCCCGCTCTTTATCGCCTTCCGCCACTTCAGCTTCGAGCGGCGGCGTTGGGCCGACAGCACTTTCAACTCATCTGGTTCGAGCGGCGATGATGACGACGAGTAAGCGACCGTCGCCGATGAATGATTAAAGGAGTTTGATTTTCATGCTCAGTAAACTTTACATGGTCTTGGGAACCGGCGCGCTCATGCTCTACAGCGTCGCGGCGTGGAGCGGGTGGGAAATGGGATCGCCCACCCGCCAGCAACTCCCGCCCGACGTGCGTAACTCGCCCGGCGGCTATCGCTCTTTCCACTTCTGGCATTCCGGCTATCGCGGAGGAAAATAATGCTCAACGAAACACTGGCAACTGCCCTTCAACTTCCTGCCGTCTTCGGGCTGGTCGTGAAGCTGGAGGAACTGTCGGGCGTGATTGTGACGACGGCGATTTTCACGGTCTTCGGCCTGCTCGTCTTCGGCCTCGCTTACACGATCATCGTCAAGGCGACGCCCTTCTCGATCCGCAAGGAGATTGAAGAGGATCAGAACACGGCCCTCGCCATCGTCATCGGCTCGGTCATCATCGGCATCGCGCTCATCATCGCCGCCGCAATACAGGGATGAAGGATGAAGGATGAGGGATGAAGCAGCACCCGCTCAACGCGCGTTGAGTCGTCGCTGCGTTTCCTTCATCCCTCATCTCTCATCCCTCATCCCATAATGAACCGCACTCCCGTTCTATTTCTCAACGTTCTGGTCATCGCCACCTGCGGGCTGGTCTACGAACTGCTCGCGGGCACGCTCGCCTCTTACGTCCTCGGCGACTCGGTGACGCAGTTCTCGCTCATCATCGGCATTTATCTTTTCTCGATGGGGGCGGGTGCGTGGCTCTCGCGGTTCGTGGAGAATGATTTGGCGCGGCGCTTCGTGGACGTGGAGATCGCGGTGGCGGTGCTCGGCGGCTTTTCGGCGCCGCTCCTGTTTCTGACGTTCGCGCACCTCTCCTACTTTCAAGTCATCCTCTACACGCTCGTCTTCCTCATCGGCGCGATGGTGGGTCTGGAGATTCCGCTGCTGATGCGGATTCTGAAAGACCATCTCGACTTTAAAGAACTGGTCGCGCGCGTGCTCGCCTTCGACTACGCGGGGGCGCTCATCGCATCGCTGTTGTTCCCGCTCTTCCTCGTGCCGAAGCTGGGGCTGGTGCGGACTTCGTTGGTGTTCGGGATTCTCAACGCATCGGTGGGCTTGTGGGCGACGTGGCTCATGCGACCGCTGATGAAAGGGAACGTGACACGGATGCGCGCGCAGGCGTGCGTCGTCATCGCGCTCTTAACCATCGCCTTCATCAAGGCCGACCGCCTGACCTCGCTCGCCGAGGATGCGATGTTCGCCGACGACATCGTCTACTCGAAGACGACGCACTACCAGCGCATCGTCGTCACGCGAAACCGCGCCGGCTTCCAGCTTTTCCTCAACGGCAATTTACAATTCAGTTCAGCGGACGAGTATCGCTATCACGAGGCGCTCGTCCACCCGGCGATGGTGCTCGCCTCGGAGAAGGGCAATGCGCCGCGCCGCGTGCTCGTCCTCGGCGGGGGCGACGGCCTCGCCGTGCGCGAGGTTCTCAAGTATCCCTCGGTCGAACAGGTCACGCTCGTTGACCTCGACCCGGACATGACGGAACTTTCGCGCCGCTTCGCGCCCCTCGCCCAACTCAACCGGCACTCGTTCGACGACCCGCGCGTCCGCGTCGTCAACGAGGACGCGATGCTCTGGCTCGAACAGGACGTGCCGCCCTTCGACGCCGCTATCGTGGACTTCCCCGACCCGAACACCTTTGCGCTCGGCAAGCTCTACACGACGCGCTTCTACCGGATGCTGAAAGCGCGCCTCGCGCCCGACGCGGCCATCTCTGTGCAATGCACGTCGCCGCTCTTTGCGCGCGCCTCTTACTGGTGCATCATCCGCACGATGGAGGCCGCCGGCCTCGCGGTGCGGCCCTACCACACCGCCGTCCCCTCGTTCGGCGTCTGGGGCTACGCGCTCGCCCGACGCGCGCCCTTCGAGCCACCCGCCGCCGCGCCCGAAGGGTTGCGCTTTCTCGACCAGACCTCGATGCGGGCGATGTTCGTCTTGCCCGTTGACCTCGGCCCGGTGCCGGTCGAGATCAATCGTCTGGATAATCAATCGCTCGTCCGCTACTACGAATCCGAGTGGCGGCGGTACGAATGATGCGCGGCGCAAAGAAAGCAGCCGGACGTGCAACGGCTGGGAGACCCTGCCCCTTTTTCGAGTCCAACTGATGCACACGCGCCGTGAAATACTCGCCGCCTTCCTCGGCCTGCCCATGGCGCTCGCCGCCTGTCGCACGAGCGAAGCGCCGCGCCTGCCCGAAGGCGAGATCGTCGGCGCTTCGGATCGCGTGGGGCATCTCTTGCGCGACGGTTTGAAGATCGAACCGGCAGCCGACGCATGGGAGCGCACGGGCGTCTGTATCGTCGGCGGCGGCGTCGCGGGCCTCGCGGCGGCGTGGCGGCTGCTCAAGGCGGGCTTCGAGGATTTCGTCGTGCTCGAACTCGAACGCGCCCCCGGCGGCACTTCGCAAAGCGGCTCGGCGCACGGCGTCGTGCCCTATCCGTGGGGCGCGCACTACCTGCCCGCGCCGTTGAAAGAGAATCGCGCGCTCGTCTCCTTGCTCGATGAGATGGGCGTGCTCGAAGGCGCGGACGAGCGGGGCGACCCCATCGTCGCGGAACAGTTCTTATGCCGAGACCCCGAAGAGCGCGTCTTCTATCGTGGGCGCTGGTATGAGGGCCTCTATCTGCACGCGGGCGAGAGCGCCGAAGAGGCCGCGCAACTCCAAAAGTTCAACGCCGAGGTTGATGCTTGGGCCGCGTGGCGCGACGCGCGCGGGCGCCGCGCCTTCACGCTCCCCATCGCCAACTGTTCCGACGACGCGGAGGCGACGGCGCTCGACCGCATCTCGATGGCGGACTGGATGCGCGCGCGCAATCTCGACTCCGCGCGTCTGCGCTGGCTCGTGGACTATGCCTGCCGCGACGACTACGGCCTGACCGCCGAGCAGGCGAGCGCGTGGGCCGGCCTCTTCTACTTCGCCTCGCGCATGAGCGCGCCCGGCGCCGACGCGCAATCGCTCATCACGTGGCCCGAAGGCAACGGTCGTCTCGTCGCGCATCTCCACGACAAAGTTTCAGGGAAGGTGCGCCTCGGCCTCGCCGCCGCCGACATTCGCCCGGTTGAAGTGGAAGGACGCGCGGGCGTGGAGACGGTCGCCGTTGGGCACGATGGGCAGCGCGCCGTCGGCATCCGCGCCGACGCGGTTATCTTCGCCGCGCCGCAATTCATGTCGAAGTATCTCATCCGTCCTTACCGCGAGAGCGCGCCCGCGCACGTCGCGGAGTTCGAGTACGGCGCATGGATGGTGGCGAATCTCTTTTTGCAAGACCGCCCGCGCCAGCGGTTAGGCTTCCCGCTCGCGTGGGACAACGTGCTCTACGACAGCCCCGCGCTCGGCTACGTCGTCGCCACGCACCAGCGCGGCTTGGATCGCGGCCCCACGGTCTTCACCTACTACTATCCGCTCACCGACGACAACCCACGCGCCGCCCGCACGCGGTTACTTGAGACTGATTGGAAGGGTTGGGCCGATGTGACGCTCACCGATCTCACCCGCGCGCACCCGGACCTCCGCGCGCTGACCACGCGCCTCGACGTGATGCGCTGGGGCCACGCCATGATCCGTCCGCGCCCCGGCTTTCTCTGGGGCGACGCGCGCGCGGCGGCGCAACAACCGTTTCGCGGGAGTCACTTCGCCCACACGGACTTGAGCGGCATCGCGTTATTTGAAGAAGCGTTCGATCACGGACTGCGCGCGGCGGAAGAGGTGTTGAAGAATCGCGGAGCAGCTTTTGCAAGTTTGAGGTGAGACGGACTAACGCCCGGCATAACCGGGCCGCCGCCGAACACTCAAGGAATTATACGAACTCCGCTTCGGCGGCTCCGGTTGATGCCATTGTTATGCCGCAGGTGTTCTTGTGTTCTTGTGCTGATGTCGGGACACATTTTTAAGTCTCGCATTTGCAACGATTAACCCCGTTTCGGGGTTGCACGCAATCAGGCCAACTAGCATTGCTCGTCATGTGATGCTCGAAATACTGAGCAAAACACAGTTCGGCTGTATCCTTGA
>JBGTBQ010000280.1:0-8566 GCA_041749275.1 Pyrinomonadaceae bacterium
CGCGCTGTTCGCCGCGCCGGCGGCCTTCGCCCAGTCAGGCCGGTCAACGGTGCGCGGCACGGTGCGCGACCAGCAGAACAACGTGGTCACGGGCGCCAGCGTGACGCTCACCGACGTGACGAAGAACTTCACCCGAACCCAGACGACGAGCGACGAGGGCAGCTATACCTTCGCCGCCGTGCCGCCGGGCACGTACCGCATCGAGGTCGAGGCTTCGGGCTTCAAAAAGGTGGCGGTTCCCGAAGTTCAGGCGCTCGTTGACACGCCCGTCGGTGTGGACGTAACGCTTGAAGCCGGCCTCACGACCGAGACCGTGACCGTCACCGGCAGCACCGAGGCGCCGCTCAACACGACCGACGCCACGCTCGGCAACGCCTTCGAGAACAAACGCATTCAGGAACTGCCGCTGAACGCGCGCAACGTCGTCGGTCTGCTCTCCTTGCAGCCCGGCGTCACCCGCGGCGGCTACGTCAACGGCGGTCGCGCCGATCAGGCCAACGTCACGCTCGACGGCGTGGACGTGAACGAGCAGCAGCGCGGCCTCGATGTCGTGACCGACGAGGCGTTCGCCTCGGTCTTGCGCGTCACGCCCGACTCGCTGCAAGAGTTCCGCGTCACGACGACCAACCCGAACGCGGATCAGGGGCGCTCTTCGGGCGCGCAGGTCTCGCTCGTCACCAAGTCGGGCACGAACGACTACCACGGCTCGCTCTTCCACTACCATCGCAACACCATCACGACGGCCAATGACTTCTTCAACAACAAAGCCGGCGTCGAGCGCCCGCAGCTTTTGCGTAACATCTTCGGCGGCTCCATCGGCGGCCCTATCAAGAAGGACCGCATCTTCTTCTTCGGCACCTACGAAGGCTTCCGCGAGGCGACGGCCACCTCCGTCTTGCGCGAGGTGCCGCTGCCGACGCTCGGTCAGGGCATCGTGCGCTATCGCACCGACAGCGGCGCGAACGACCCCAGTTGCCCGGCGGGCACTCCCGCCGGAGTGAGCTGTCTCAACACCGCGCGGATCAACGCCTTCTACATCGCCACCAACGGCGTGACGCCCGGCATCAACCCGGCGGCGCTCGCCGCGCTCTCTTCCGCCGCGAGCCGCTACCCCGCGAACGATCCGGGCGTGGGCGACGGACTCAACACCAGCGGCTACCGCTTCAACTCCACCACGCCGGGGCGGCTCAACACTTACATCACGCGCTTTGACGCCATCCTGACCGACCGCCAGACGCTCTTCGCGCGCGGCAACTACCAATGGGATCACGTCACGCACTCGGTCTACGGCGCACCGGATTGCTTTTCGGGCGGCGACAACATTCAGTGCTTCCCCGACACGCCGCCGCTCACGATCTGGAACCACCCGTGGGGCGTCGCCTTCGGGCATTCGTGGACGATCTCGAACTCGCTCGTCAACCGCATCTCTTACGGCTACACGCGCGCCGCCTTTACCGATCAGGGCGACCAGCCGGGGAATTTCTATTCGTTCCGCTTCATCTTCCGCCCGCTCGGTTTTCGTGGCACGCTCTCGCGCACGACTCCCGTCCACAACATCGTGGACGACCTTTCGTGGCTCAAGGGCAACCACACGTTTCAGATGGGCGGCAACGTCCGCCTCGTCACCAACAATCGCACCTCGGACGCCGCGTCGTTCGACAACGCGATCACCAACCCGTCGTTTTACGACTGCTCCGGCTTCTCCGTCATCTTTGACGGCGTGAACTGCACCGATCCGATCTTCCCCGACGTAGCGTCCGGCGCGGAGACCGATTTGCGCGACGCGCTGACGGCGGTTATCGGGCGCTTCTCGCAGTATGGCGCGGGCCTCGTCTACGACCAGAGCGGACAGCTCCAGCCGGTCGGCACACCCACCACGCGCTCGTTCGCCACGCAGGAGTACGAACTGTATGTGCAGGACTCTTGGCGCCTGCGCCCGAACTTCACGCTCAACTACGGCGTGCGCTGGTCAACCTCGACGCCCGTCTACGAGCGCAACGGCTTTCAGGTCCAGCCGACCCAGAGCCTCGGCGAATACTTCGAGCGGCGCGTGGCGAGCGCCGACACGGGCGTGCCCTTCAACGATCCGATCACGCTCGATCTATCGGGCAAGGCCAACGGACGGCCCGGCTTTTACAAGCAGGACTGGAACAACTTCGCGCCGTCGGTCTCGTTCGCATGGTCGCCCGACTTCGGCGACGGCTTCCTCGGACGGCTCTTGGGGAGTAACGGCAAGAGCGTCATCCGCGGCGGCTACCGCCTGACCTACGACCGCATCGGCAGCCAACTTGCCGTCACCTTCGACCTCAACAACCAACTCGGCTTCGTCTCGACGAGCAACGTCTCGGCCAACACCTTCAACGTGAGCGACCGGCTCGGGCCGCTCTTCGCGGGGGCGAACCCGCAGGTGCGCGGCCTGTTGACCGCGAGTGGCGTCACCATTCCCAACTCGATTACCTTCCCGCTCTTGAGGCCGTCCGACGAGGATCAGCGCATCGAGTCATCGCTCGACGACACGCTGACGACGCCCTACAACCACAGCGTCAACCTCTCCTACGGGCGCGAGATCGGGCGCGGGTTATCGTTCGAGGCTTCTTACGTCGGACGCTTCTCGCGCAACCTGCTCGCCTCGCGCGACATCATGCAGCTCAACAACATCCGCGACCCGCAGTCCGGCATGACTTGGTACGAAGCGTCGAACCTGTTGGTTGACCTGCGCTACGCGGGCGTGCCCATCGCTTCGGTGCAGCCGATTCCCTTCTTCGAGAATCTCTTTCCGGGCCTTGCGCGCCCCGACCTCGGACAGACCGCGACGCAGCGAGCCTATCGCCGCTTCGCGCTCCCCAGCGCCGGCGGGATCAACTCGACCGACTACACTTTCACGCAGTTGGTCATTGACGACCAGCCCGTCGCGCGCTTCAACAACACCTTCTACCACCCGCAGTACGCGGCGCTCTCGGTCTTCTCGACCATCGCGCGGTCGAACTACAACGCCGCGCAACTGAGCGTCCGCCAGCGGTTCGGCAACGATCTTCAGTTCGACTTGAACTACACCTACAGCCACTCGCTCGACAACGCTTCGGGCCTCCAGAACACCACCGCGTACAACTCGGCGGGGTTCATCACCAACGCGCTCGACCCGGACGGAAACTACGCCAGCTCGGACTTCGACGCGCGCCACATCGTCAACGCCAACTGGCTCGTCGGCCTGCCCGTCGGACGCGGCAAAGCCTTCCTGCCAAACCTCAACAAGTTCGCCAACGGTATCCTCGGCGGCTGGACGCTGACCGGCATCTTCCGCTTCAACACGGGGCTGCCCATCGTCGGCGTGCCGTTCGAGGCCGACCGCTGGGCGACGAACTGGAACGTGCAGTCGAACGGCGTCGCCGTCCGCCCGGTGCGGTCTTCGCCGGGCGACGTGAACGGCGAGCCGAACCTCTTCGCCGACCCGACCGCCGCGCTTCAGAGCTACCGCGACGCGCGCCCCGGCGAAGGCGGCGACCGCAACACCCTGCGCGGGCCGGGCTACATCACGCTCGACGCCGGCCTCTACAAGTCGTTCAACATGCCGTGGGAAGGCCACCGCATCCAGTTCCGCTGGGAGGTCTACAACGTCACCAACACGCAACGGTTCGACGCCAACACCATCGCCGACCTGAGTCTGTCACAAGACCCGTTCATCTTCCGCCCGGACGCGAGTCCCGACTTCGGGCGGTTCACCTCGACGCAGACGCCGCTCAACGAAACGAAGGCCGGTCGCGTCATGCAGTTCGCGCTCCGCTACGAGTTCTAAAGCGACGGCGCACGACTTTTTCAAATACCTTCCCGGCGGGCTTGGGCTTCGGCCCCGGCCCGCCATTTTTTTGAAGGATGAAGGATGAGGGATGAAGGATGAAAAAGAAACTGCCCAACGCACGTTGAATACTACTCTCTTCATCCCTCACCCCTCATCCCTCATCCCTCATCCTTCTCTTCACCCCTCATCCCTCATCCTTCATCCTTCATCCTTCTCTTCATCCCTTCTCTTCATCCCTTCTTATGCTAGACTCCCGCGTGTGAGCGAGCGCATCTACCGCGACCCCGTGCACAACATCATCCGCCTCAGCGCCGACACGGACGAAGGGCGTCTGATGGTGCGCCTCATTGATTCTTACGAGTTTCAGCGCCTCCGCCGCATCAAGCAGCTCGGTCTCGCCCTCTACACTTATCAGGGCGCCGAGCACTCGCGCTTCACGCACTCGCTGGGCGCGCTCCATCTAATGACGCGCGTGCTCGACCGGCTCGCCGAGAAGCACAACATCAATGAGGAAGACCGCGCGGCGGCGCGCGCGGCGGCGCTCCTGCACGACATCGGCCACGGCCCCTTCTCACACGTCATGGAGAAGGTCTTGAACTTCCATCACGAGGCATGGACGGTGCGCGCCGTCTTGAGCGAGGAGACCGAAGTCGGGCGCGTGCTCCGCTCCTTCTCCGCTGACTTGCCACGCCGCGTGGCGGAGATTATCGAAGGCAGATTCCAGCCCGCCTTTCTCGCGCAACTCGTCTCGTCGCAGCTCGACGTTGACCGGATGGATTATCTTCTGCGCGATTCGTTGATGACGGGCGCGAAATACGGACTCTACGATCTCGAATGGATCATCAACGCCATCGAGGTAGACGAGCAGGCGAACCGCATCTACGTCTCGGCACGCGGCCTCTATGCCGTCGAAGAGTATCTACAGGCGCGTTACTACATGTTCCGGCAGGTCTACTTCCACCGCACGCTGCGCTCGGCGGAGGCCGTCCTGCGCTCGACCCTGCGGCGCGCGCTCGAACTTTTGACCATGGGGGGCGAGGTCTGGTGCGCGCCCGGCACCGCCTTCGAGAAGGTTCTGCGCCGCGTGCCGCTCACGCTCGCCGACCACATGGAGCTGGACGACTCGGATGTCCTCTTTCACGTCAAGCAGTGGCAACACTCCGCCGACCCCGTGCTCTCCGACCTCAGCCGCCGCTTCGTCGGGCGCGCGCTCTTCAAGGCGATTGACCTCGACATGCCGGAGGGCGAGCGCGCCGGCTTTCTCGCGGCGGCCCGCGCGGCGACGGCGCGCGGCGGCTTCGACCCCGACTATTACTTCATCGAAGACCACGCCGGCGACGTGCCCTACTACTCCTACTACAACGCCGACGGCGCGGAGCCGAAGTCGCGCATCTACGTCGAGGACGGCTACGCCCGCCCCTCGATCCGCGAGATCAGCGAGATCAGCGACGCCGTGCGCGGCCTGCGCGGCTACCAACTCCACCGCGTCTGCTTCCCGCCCGAAGTCAAGGAGGAGGTCTACGCGCTCTACCACGGAGAAGAAACGATGAACGCGGAACGATGAACGATGAATAAAGACAAATGCCTTCAGTTCATCGTTCATCGTTCATCATTCATCGTTTGTTTTTATGCCCGATATGCTCGTCAATCTCCTGCGTTTGCCGCCGCTCGCTCCTCTGCTCGAAGAGATGCGGCGGGCGGGCGTCGTCGTGCGGCGCGCGCAGCCGTGGGAGATGAAGTTAGTGCGCGAGTTCGTCGAGCGGAATTTTCAGAGGGCGTGGGCCGACGAGATTGGGGTCGGCTACGCGCGCCAGCCCGTCTCCATTTTTATCGCCGCGCGCGAAGGCCGTCTCGTCGGCTTCGCCGCTTACGAATGCACGCGCCGCGGCTTCTTCGGGCCGACGGGTGTGTTGGAAGAAGAGCGCGGGCGCGGCGTGGGGCGTGCGCTGCTTCTCGCTTGCCTGTGGGGCTTGCGCGAGATGGGTTACGTCTACGGCATCATCGGCGGCGTCGGCCCCACCGAGTTCTACGAGCGCGCCGTCGGCGCGACCCTCATCCCCGACAGTACGCCCGGCGTCTACGCCGACCCGCTGCGGCGCGCTGCGGAGGGCGAGGCGTAGATTTCGGGCGACGGCGTTGTCGTCGCGGTTCAGTTGAGTGACGACATAAAATTTGATGACCTTCCGCATCTCTTTCATCATCCTTCTGCTCGCGCTCTCTGTGCCGCCCTGTCTCGCCGGGACGCAAACGGTTGAGCGGCGCGTGACGGTCGCCGTGCTCGACTTCGGCGACAGCGAGACGGGCCGGCGCGTCGCCGACCGCGTGGCGGCGATATTCAAGGAAGCGGGAGCGGCGGGGCCGACGAAAGTCGCGCTCGTTGACCGCGACCTCTCAAGGGCGGCGGCACTCGGCGCGGGCTATTCCGGCTCGCTCAACCTGACGCTCAAGGAGGCGCGCGACCTCGGCGCGGCCATCGGCTGTGACTTCTACGTCATCGGCGACGCGCAGACCGTGCCCCGCTCCTCGCTCGCCGTGCCCCTCTACCACGAAGCCTACGCCTCAATCTTCATCGTCAGCGCGCGCACCGGCAGACTCGTCATGTGGCATCGCCCCTTCGCGGAGGCTGCGACGCCTGAAGAGGCGGAGGCCAAGCTTGCGCCTGAGTTGAACGCGCACGCGCGCCTGTATCGGGTGGCCGTCCTCCGCGCCTTTGAAGACGAGGAGAGCGCGCGACGCCGCGCGACTACAGCGGGCGACGCGGGCGACGCGGGCGACGGCGCCGAGGTAATTGACCTCTCTTCGGATGAGGGCGCGGGAGTGCACGTTGATGTGCGTGACCCCGCGCCGTACAGGCGACTGCGGCCCGCCTACCCCGACACGGCGGAGCGCGCCGGGGCCGAGGCGACCGTTGACGCCGCCGTCGAGATCGGCGCGGACGGCGAGGTCGCGCGCGTCGAGATCGTGCGCTGGGCCGGGTTCGGTTTGGACGAGGCCGTCACGGCGACCGTCCGCCAGATGCATTTCCGACCAGCTACACGCGAAGGCGTGCCCGTCCTCGTCCGGGTGCTCCTGCGCTATAACTTCCGCCGCCCGACGAAAGACAAACGATGAGTGATGAGAGTGTGCGCCAACTAAAGTTTGGCGTATCCGTAATGAGATAAGAACCGCGGTTCTTTTTCATCACTCATCACTTATCATTTATCCAAGCCATGAGCTTACGAAATTTAGCCGGCCTTATCCTTCCCCTCCTGCGTGAACCCTCGACGTGCGCGGCGTGCGGCGGCGAGTTCGTCTGCGGCGCGTCGCTCGTCGGCTGTTGGTGCACGGAGGTTAAGTTGAGCGACGCCGTTCGCGCCGAACTACGCACGCGCTATAGCCGCTGCCTCTGCCGCGCTTGCCTCGAACGCTTCGCCTCGAATGAGACGAAAGGAGTTGACGCCGGAGCGACGCCGCACGCGCCTTAACGTCACACAAAACTTTTGCGCGCGACCGAGCGTGATAAAAGACACGGGCCGAAACATTCCGCGCGCCAGCGACGTTTATCAAAACGCCTGCCGATCATGTTTACCAGTACGAACTTCAAAAGGGTCTTCCTTTCAATCGCCGCGCTCGGCGCGTCAATCATCCTTCTCGTCCCCGCACAGCCCTCGCGCGCGGCCCGAGTGTTTGTCGGCGCGGAGTCCGAGGCGACCCGCGAAAGCCGCCTGCGCGTCTTCGACGAAGTGTGGGAGACGGTGCGCGCGCGATATTACGACCCGGCGTTGAACGGCGTGGACTGGCAAACCTCGCGCGAGCGTTTCCGGCTGCTCGCGGCGGAGGCAGCGGGCCAAGCCGAACTTTACGCCGCTCTACGCCGGATGCTTGTGCAGCTACGCGACCCGCACACGCGCATCTTCGCGCCGGGCGAAAACGCGGACTGGCGCGTGCAGCGCACCATCTTTGTCGGCTTCACGGCGCGCGAGGTCGGGGGCGAATTTCTGGTGGCTACTGTCGAGCGCGGCTCCGTCCCTGAGCGCGCGGGCGTGCGCGTGGGCGACGTGATCTTAAGGGTTGATGGCGAGACGGCCTCTGCAATCGTCGCGCGCCGTGCCGGGGAACAGGCAACCGCCGCCCCCTCGACCGCGCGCGCGTTGGCCGTCGCGCGGCTCTTCGACGGGCCGTTTGATTCGCCCGCCGTCATCGTCTTGCGCGGCGCAAGCGGACGCGAGCGAACTGTGCGGCTGCGGCGCGAACTCCGCACGCGCGCGCCTGAATTTCACGCACGGCTGACGCATGGCGGCATCGGCGGCGCGCGCTTCAACGTCTTCACGCAGGAGACCGCCGCGCGTTTCGTCCGCGCACTCAAGGATGAACTAAAGGGCGCGCGCGGTCTTGTCATAGACCTGCGCGAGAACGGCGGCGGCGACACCGAAGCGATGACCGACATTGCTTCGCTCTTCCTACCCAACGGCCTCGGCCTCGGTCGCTTCACCGACCGCGACGGGCGCATCCCACTGGAACCGCACACGCGCGCGCGTCTGTTCTCGGCGGCTGATGCTCCGACCATCTTCGCCGGCCCCGTCGTCGTGCTCACGAGCGCGCGCACCGCCAGCGCCTCCGAAGTCTTCGCTGCGGCGCTCAAAGAGCGCGGGCGCGCGACCGTCCTCGGCGAAGCGACCTGCGGCTGCGTGCTCGGCATCCGCCGCCGCCACACGCTCCCCGACGGCGGGCTGCTCGACATCAGCGAGATGGATTACCGCACGGCGCGCGGGCTGCGGCTCGAAGGCGCGG
>JBGTBQ010000281.1:0-1583 GCA_041749275.1 Pyrinomonadaceae bacterium
TAGCCGAGGCCGACATCGAGAAGAGTTTGAAGCTTCTGTTTGATCTGCGGAATGTTTTCAAGGAGCGGCAGCGCCTCTTCGATGGTCGTGTCTAAGAGATTGGCGATAGACTTGCCCTTGTACTTGACCGAAAGCGTCTCGCGGTTGTAACGCGCGCCGCGGCACACGTCGCAGAGCACGTACACGTCGGGCAGGAAGTTCATCTCGATGCGCTTCATGCCGTCGCCCTCGCACGCCTCGCAGCGCCCGCCCTTGACGTTGAAAGAGAAGCGGCCCGGTTTGTAGCCGCGCTCGCGCGATTCGGGCAGCATCGCGTACAACTCGCGGATGGGCGTGAACAGACCCGTGTAGGTCGCAGGGTTCGAGCGCGGCGTGCGACCGATGGGCGACTGGTCAATCTCGATCACCTTGTCGAGATGTTCGAGACCCTCGATGGAATCGTGCGCGCCCGGCTCGTCCAACGAGCCGTAGAGATGTTGGGCGAGCGCGCGATAGAGGATGTCGTCCACGAGCGTTGACTTGCCGGAGCCGGAGACGCCGGTCACGACCGTGAGCAGTCCGAGCGGGAAGGTGGCGTCAACACCTTTCAAGTTGTTATGACGGGCGCCGCGCACGGTGATCGACGCGCCGTTGGCGATTCGCCGCACCGACGGCACTTCGATGGAGCGCTTGCCACAGATGTAGAGGCCGGTGACCGATGCGGGATTACAAGCGACCTCGGCGGGCGTGCCGACCGCCACGATCTCGCCGCCATGCGCGCCCGCCGCCGGGCCGAGGTCAACGACGTAGTCGGCGCGGCGAATAGTCTCTTCGTCATGCTCGACGACGAGCACCGTGTTGCCGAGGTCACGGAGCGCGGCCAGCGTCTCAAGCAGCTTCTGATTGTCGCGCGGGTGCAGACCGATGGATGGCTCGTCCAGCACGTAGAGAACGCCGCGAAGTTGCGAGCCGATCTGCGTGGCGAGACGGATGCGCTGACCTTCGCCGCCGGAGAGCGTCGCTGACGGGCGGTCGAGCGTGATGTAGCCGAGGCCGACCGTGGCAAGAAAGCGCATCCGGTTACGTATCTCGCGCAGGACGAGTCCGGCGATCTGCGTCTCGCGCTCGTTGAGCTTCAGCTTGTCGAAGGCAGCGACCGCTTCCTCGATGGGGAGCGCCGTGTACTCAGCGATGCCGCGCCCGCCGACGCGGACGGCGAGCGATTCGGGTTGTAAGCGTCTGCCCGCGCACTCCGGACACTCGACCGGCGAGACGAGGTTTTCAAGCGTCTCGCGTGCCTTCTCGGTCGGCGCGTCCTTCATCCGCTCCGTCAGCCAACGCACGGCGCCTTTCCAGTCGCTTTGATATTTGTAGAGACCCTGCCGGAAAGTAATCTGTCCCTCGACGCCGTGGAAGAAAGCGTCGCGTACCTGCTTCGGCAACTCGGCGAAAGGCGTTTGCGCCGAAGCGTCGAAGTGTTCGACGACGGCGAGAAGCGCGCTCTTCAAATAGGCTGAACCCTGTTTGTCCGCCGCGCCGAAGAAGAGCAGCTTGTCGGTGCGCTCGCTGCCTTCCGGAATCAGTTTCGCCGGGTCAACCTGCAA
>JBGTBQ010000282.1:0-17137 GCA_041749275.1 Pyrinomonadaceae bacterium
AGCCGGCTGATGCGCGCGACGACGGCGCGGGGCGCGTGACGGCGGTCTGCGTGCTGCCGCGCGGGACGGAAGAGGGCACGCGGCTCGAACTCACCGAGCGCGAATTCACGGTGCTCGCCAACCGTCCCGTCTCTTTCACGCTCTACAGCACGACCGCGCGGCATGACGCGCAGGGCGCGGTCGTCACGTTCGAAGCGGAAGCGGCGCACCGTCATGCGCCGCTCATCACCGTGCTGCGTTACGGCAAGCGCTCGCGCCATGTCGAGTTGGATGTCCGGCTCACCGCGCACTTCACCGAGGTCGGCACGCTCGAATTGTGGTGCGAGGCGCCGAAGACCGGCCACCGCTGGCGCTTGCAATTCCAGTTGCGCGGCGCGGACGCGGCGGCAAGCGCCGACGGCGAGGAGACGGAGAACACGCCGAGGGCTGAAGCGGAGTCGCAAGTCTCCATCCCGGACGAGGCGGTGCGCGAAGCGGAGAAGTTAATCAGCGCCGTGTTCGGCGGCCCACGCGACGCAATCGAAGGCGAGCAGGTGACGCCCGAAGCGCTGACGAGCAGCTTGGAGAGCGCCCTCGGCTATCGCAAGGATGCGTGGCGCACGGAGACGATCCGCCGGCTCTCGGACGTGCTGGCGAAACTCGTCGGCGGAAGAAAGAAGGGGCGCGGTTTCGAGGCGCGCTGGCTCAACCTGTACGGCTTCTGTCTGCGCCCCGGCTTCGGCGCCGCGCTCGACGAGTGGCGCATCGCCGAGGCGCGCAAGATTTACCACGATGGTCTTAACTTCCCGAAAGATTTGCAGTGTCAGGTCGAGTGGTTGATCCTGTGGCGGCGCGTGGCGGGCGGCATGGGCGCGGGGCAACAGCGCGAACTCTACGAGCGACACCGGGCGCAACTCGGCCTCGGCGGCAAGAGCGCGAAGGGGAGAGTCAACCGGCAGGTTGAGCAGGAGGGCTGGCTTTTGCTCGCCGGCCTTGAGCATCTGCCGCCCGCGTTGCGCGCGGCGTTGGGCGAAGAATTGCTCGCCCGCATCGAGGAAGAGCCGGACAACAAGAGTCTCGTCTGGGCGTTGGGACGCCTCGGCGCGCGCTTCCCCTTCTACGGCCCGCTCAACTGCGTCGTGCCCGCCGAGACAGCGGGGCGTTGGGCCACGACCCTGATCGAACTTCCTGAGTTGACGGCGCACGTCGCGTCCGCCGTCGTCCAGTTGGCCGCGCGCACCGACGACCCTTTGCGCGACGTGGAGGCTGCAATCAGGCAGGCGGCCATTGAGAAGCTGAACGCATCGAGCGCGGACGAAGCGTTGATCGAGAGCCTGCGCTCGTGCGTGCCGCCCACGCGCACCGACGCCGCGCGCATCTTCGGCGAGTCGCTGCCCGAAGGCTTACGTCTGAGCAAGTGAGCGGAGGAAAGTAAGCAGTGAGCGATGAGCAGTGAGCAGTCAGCAGTGAGCGATGAGCAGTAAGCAGGAAGCATCCCCGGTTCAAAGCCCCGGAGGGGCGGAATGTTTGTAGCTCTTGCGGCAATCTCTTGGTGTAGCTCCGGAGGAGCGGAATGTTAATGACATTCCGCTCCTCCGGAGCTTGAAGGTCATCAGCGATGTCGGGCTACAAACATTCCGCCCCTCCGGGGCTGCACTTTTCAAACAGCTCCAAAGCAGAGAACAAATAATTGAACTGCTCACTGCTCACTATTCACTCCACACGGTGACACCCGCCGGCTCGACCAATCTCGTACCGATCAGAATTTTCGCGCCCGGTAGAATAGGGGCAACCTGTTTCTTCGACGTGAAGTTGGTCGCTACCCAGAAGCCATCGCGCCAGTCCACGAGAAACTGGTCTTCGTAATTCTCGACGCCGACATTGGCCGACGCGAAGACGCGGCGCAGTAAGTCACGCTCAAGCTCGCCCGTCAGCGACTCGACGCCGACATACGTCACCGTGCCGCGACCCATGCGACGCGTCACGGCGGCGACATTGCCGGCGTAGAATTGATCCTCGTAAGTGACGAGCGTCGTCGTGCCCGGCTTCGGCTTGAGACTCTCGCCCCACACGCCCCATTCGTAAACTTTTTGCCCCGCGCGCGCCTTGCCCTTCAAGGGGTCGGGCAGCACGTCGTAGGATTCGACGCTCGCGCCGATCAAATCAAGGATGGGCGCCGCGTACTCTCCTTCCCACAAGTGGCCGCGCCGGTCTTTCTGCGCCGTCCGCAATGAGAGGACGAGATGACCGCCGTTCTCGACGTACTCCGTCCAACGTCGCACCAGTTTCTCATCCGCGAGTTGATACGCTGGGGCGACGAGGAACGGGTATTGAGCGAAGTCTTTATCTTCGGTGATGACATCAACCGGCGCGCCGAATCCTTTCAACGCACGGTAATACTTGAAGAGGTGGCCCCACGTGTCCCAGCGCGTGGTCTGCGTGTGGTTGTCGAGGTTCCACTGGTTTTCGACGTTGTACAGAAAGGCCGTGCGGCGCGCGGCATAGCGGGCCGGCGCTTTCGAGTTCGGGCGGTAGAGTTTGCGTAAGGTCTGTACGTCCTGCATCGCTTGCGCGAACTGCCGCCCACCCACCGAGGGCGTCACGCCGTCCGTGCCGACGACGCCGTAGTGATACTGCTCGTTGCCGAAAAGCGGTTGACGATAGCGATAGGTGCAGACCAGCTTCGACCCGGCGGCGAACGCGCGCATGATCCACATCCGAATCGCGCCGGGGTAGGGCTGCGCGTTGACCGGCCCCCAGTTGACCTGTCCGGGTTGCATCTCCATCACCCCCTGCGCGCCGTTGATCGTTCTCGCGTAGTCGTGCATCCACGACATCGCCGCGCCGTCGCCCATGCGGAAGCCTTCGGCGCCGTCCTGATAGAAGCCCGCCACCGGGTAGAGCGACCACGTGATGATGTCGAGGTCACGCCCTGAGAGCGGCGGCGAGACCGGCGGGTAGCGGTTGATGAAGTTGGTCGTCACCCACTGGTTGCGCGCGTGCTTGCGTAAGGTGCTTGCCTGAAACCGGATGTAGTCGGCGGCCTCTTCGGCGAACCAGCGCTGGTGGTCGAGGATGGCGTGCGGGTTCGGGAGGGCGACGAACTCCTGCGCGTTCGGGATGTCTATCTGCTCGAAGTTCTGATATTGCTGCGACCAGAAGGCGTTGCCCCAGTCGCGGTTCAAGTTCTCGACACGTCCATACTTGCCCTTCAGCCACTCGCGGAACTTGGCCTGACAATGCGGACAGTAACAGTAAGGCTTGCCGTAGTGCGTCAGTTCGTTGTCTATCTGCCAGCCGACGACGTTCGGGTTGTTGCCAAAACGCTTCGCCAGTTCCGTGTTGATGCGCTCGACGTACTTGCGGTACACATCCACGCTCCAACAGGCGTGCTGCCGCGCCCCGTGTTTCTGTCGCCGTCCGCTCGCGTCAATCATCAGCACCTCCGGGTGCTTCTTCGTGAGCCAGACGGGCGGCGTCGCGCTCGGCGTGCAGAGGATAACTTTTAGCCCTTGCTTCGTCGCCAACTCGACGTTCTCCGCCAGCCAATCGAGGTCGAATTCACCCTCCTTCGGCTCCATGAAGACCCACGCGAACTCGCCCATGTGAATAAATTCCATGCCGAGCTTTTTGATGTTGGCGATGTCGCGCGGCCACTGACCCTTGTCCCACGCCTCCGGGTAGTAGTAGACGCCAATCGTCATCAGGTCGGGTTCGCGGAAAAATTGTGATGAAGACTGAGACAGAGCGGGGGCGCTGGCTGACAAAATCAGAACCAGCGCGAGGAGAACGCTGCGCTTTGATTTCATGTTCAATCCTTTATCTGTTGATGGATGAGCAGAGCAGAGACGCAGGCATCTTATCATCCAACGCCTCGCCCACATCAAGAGCCTCTTTCAGCTTGCTTCGCGGACGAAAATCTTTGTCAGTCTATAAATCTATTCCATGACCTGCGCGCGCCGCGCTGTGCTAAACTGCGCGCCACTTCGTCGGCCTGTAGTGAAGGAGAATCGAGCTTGCCCCGCGCAAATCCCATCGCCGCCCGGAGAGTGGAAGAGGTCTGATGCGATACCTGTCTGTCCTGTTTCTGCTGCTACTGTTTGCCGGGACTACTTCGGCCAAAGAGCCGGTCACGATCTATCTGGCCGGCGATTCGACGATGGCGAGGAAGCTCCCGGAGAAGCGTCCCGAGACGGGGTGGGGCGAGTTTCTACAACAGTTTTTCAAGGAAGAAAAAGTGCGTGTTGACAACCACGCGCAGAACGGCAGGAGCACGAAGACTTTCATCGCCGAGGGACGCTGGCAGGCTCTCGTCGAGAAGCTGCGGGCCGGCGACTACGTGTTCATTCAATTCGGGCACAACGACCAGCCGAAAGAGAAGGCGTCTCACACGCCGCCCGAAGACTATCGCCGGAACCTCGTCAGATTCGTAAGCGATGTGCGGGCGAAGAAGGCGACGCCCGTCTTGCTCACGCCCGTCGTGCGCCGCCGCTTCGACGACAAGGGAAATTTCTACGACACGCATGACAACTACCCCGACATCGTGCGCGCGGTCGCGGCGGAGCAGAAGGCGGCGCTCATTGACCTGCACCGCCGGAGCGAACGGGTCTTGCGCGAGCACGGCGTCGAAGGGTCGAAGAAACTCTTTCTACAACTCACAGCCGGCGAACACGCTAATTATCCGCAAGGCATCGAAGACAACACGCACTTCTCGCCGCTCGGCGCGGAGTTGATGGCGGCGCAGGCCGTCGCGGGAATCCGCGAGCTGAAGCTCGGTCTGGTCAAATACCTGAAGAAGGCGGATGCGACCATCTCGCGCCACTGAAAGCCGCGTTCGTCGGAACGCGCTGTGAGTGAGGGCACGCGGCGGGAATTAGGCATGGTCAGCACGGCGCAACGCGATTTCATCTCAAAAATTTTCCTCTGGCTCTTCGTCGTCGCGTTGAGCCTCCAGATGGGAGCGGGCCTGTACGAGATGCGCGTCGTGACGCCGCTCTGGTCAGGCTCGCCGCCTGCGTCCGTCCGCGATTGGAACTCCGACGCGCGTTACGCCATCGAGCCGCGCGCGAGGTTCTGGCGCTACTGCACGGCGGCGGTCGGACTCGCGGCGGTGGGCGCGCTCGTTTCCGCTTGGCTGTCGCGCGCGTGTCGGCGAGGCTGGCTCGTCGCGTCCGCCGTCACGGTCATCCTGCTCGTGCTCGCCACGTACCTTTATTTCGCCCCGGCGCTCGCGGAGTTGTTGGCGGAGCGCGGGGCGCCACTCAGCGACGAAGAGATCGCGGAACGTGTGAGCCGTTGGCTGTGGTGGAGTCGCGTGCGCGCGACGGTATATGCGTGCGCGTGGCTGGCGGCGCTGTGGGCGTTCAGTGCGACGGCACGGGAGCGGAACGATTGACGGCGGCGGTGTGCCGTCGCGGGCATCCGTCGTTTCCGCGCAGCGTGTTTGACCCCACCTTGCGCGGGCGAGTATCTTCGCCGGCATGGAGATCAAACTCATTCACACGGAAAACGCGCCGACCCCGGCGGGACACTATTCGCAGGCGGTCGTCCATGGCGGTCTGGTCTATGTTGCCGGTCAACTCTCGATTGACCCGCGGACGGGCGAGAAGAAACTCGGCTCTATCGAAGAGCAGACCGAGCAGACATTGAAGAACGTGAGCGAGATTTTGAAGGCCGCCGGCAGCGACCTCAGCCGCGTGCTGAAGATGACGGTCTACATTTCGGACATCAGCCTGTGGGGCGCGGTCAATGAAGTGTACGCGAGAGTGTTGGGCGAGCACCGTCCCGCGCGCGCCGTCATCCCGACGAAGGAACTGCACTACGGTTTTTTGATCGAGATTGACGCCATCGCCGCCACGCAGGATTGACCACCTCTGTCAGTCCGGGAGGCGCGCGCCGTGTGGTAGAATTTCGCGGCAGTCAGCCGCGAAGGAAATAGCTTGGATTTCAGGCGGAAAGGGCAACGACACGCCAAACTCGGCGCATCAGAAGACGCGAGAACCCGTCGCCGTTTGACATGCCGCGCATGACAGGCCAGCAGGCCCGGCCTGACGGGGCGCGGCGGTCAGTCTTGAAGTTGGTTGCGTTCGAATCAGCGGTCGAAACGGTGGAGAGGCACGAAACAGATGATCGGTGACCTTCTGCTCGCCCAGGCGTTCGGACACGTGAGGCCAACCGGCACCGACAAAAAGAAAGCCTCGGACTACGAACTTGCTCAGGCCGCTTCGGCTGGCGATATGGGTGCGTTCGAGGAGTTGTACGAACGGCACAGCCGGCGCGTCTACTCGCTCTGCCTGCGCATGACCTCGAACACCGCCGAGGCTGAAGACCTTGCCCAAGAGGTTTTCATCCAGCTCTTCCGCAAGCTGGGTTCTTTTCGCGGCGAGTCGGCGTTTACGACTTGGCTGCATCGTCTGACGGTCAATCAGGTCTTGATGCACTTTCGCAAGAAGGGCGTCAAGATGGAGCAGACGACGGACGACGGCGAGACCCCGGTGCAGGTCGTGTCCGGCACCGAGAACCCGCGGAGCATGCCGGTCATGGACCGCATTGCGCTCGACAACGCGATGTCGCAACTCCCGCCGGGATACAGAACGGTCTTTGTGCTGCATGACATTGAAGGCCATGAGCATGAACAGATCGCGCGGCTGTTGGGGTGCTCGGTCGGCACCTCGAAATCGCAGCTCCACAAGGCGCGCATGAAGCTGCGAACCCTTCTCAGGCAACAGAATCCGCCGCGGTAGCTTCCAACCGAAGTCGCACGGGTTGCAAACATTGACCTCGAACCCGGCGGCAGACTGGATAAAGTTCAAGTGCTCATGTCTCCCCGGAAGAGCAGCCTGTTGGTTTGAAAAGTAGCGCACGCGCGCGCCTCCCTTAGACGGCAGGCGCGCCTCCCCAAACGGATCGCCCTCCGGGGCGATAGGCAACGCAGCGTTGCGCGGGCGCGAGAGGTTACGGAAATGAACTGCGAGAAGTGTCAGGAACTACTCAGCGATTATCTTGACGGCGCGCTTGGCAACGGCGAGCGCGCGGCACTGGCCGCGCACCTCGGTTCGTGCCTCGCGTGCGCGGACGTGCGTGAAGAACTCCGCTCCATCGTCGCGGTCGCGCACGCGAGCCGCGAACAACTGGTCGCCCCGCCGGACGGGCGCGCTCTCTGGCTCCGCATCCGCGAGGCGGTCGAGCGCGAAGAGAGCTTCGTTGCGGCTCCCAGCGTCGTCGCGCACGAAAGTTTCTGGGCGCGCCTGTTCACACGGCGTTGGGAATTGTCGCTGCCGCAGTTGGCCTCGGGCGTCGCGGCCATCGCCGTCGCGGCGGCCCTCGTGACCACGTTGGGTGTCCAGTATTTGACCCCGCAACAGAGCATGGACGAGGCAGGAGCGGGGAGAGTGAATGGCGCGGCCCGCCGCAATTATAATGTGCAGGGCTATCTCCAGCCGCATCAGGCGAGCCTTCAGTACTGGCAGCAACGCGTCGAGCGACGCAAGGCGAGTTGGAACCCGCGCATGCGCGACTCGTTCGACCGCAGCCTCTCCACGCTCGATGAGGCGATGACGGAATCTCTGGGCGAGCTTGAGCGCAATCCGCACGACGAGGTCGCCGAGCAGATGCTGAACGCCGCGCTCCGAGACAAGATGGAACTGCTCCGCGAGTTTGGCGAGCAGTAGCGGTTGCCAACCGGCACGAACGGGTTACAATACTCGCGCCCGCGCCTCTTTCTCGTTGATAGAGCGCGGGCGCTTCGCCGAGAGACGAACCACCACACGCGAGACAGTAGAGTTTTGATGAAAGTGACACTTGTCAGCCCTCACGCGCGCGAAGTGCGCCCGCTCGCCGGGGCGTGGCGGGCGATGGCGCGCGCCGGAGCGTTGAGCGCTCTCCTCTGTTTCGCGCTCAGTACGCCTCTCTTCGCGCAACGCAAAAGCTTCGACAAAGAATACCCGACGCAGCAGCCGAACGTGATCGTGCAACTGCACAACCGCTCCGGCACCGTCGAGGTTGAAACGTGGGACAAAAACAGGATCAAGGTGACGGCGCGGATGGAGTCGTCGAAGGCCAGCGTGACGCCGGAGGTGAGCAGCGCCGGCATCCGGATCAACGTCCCGCGCGAGAATCGCGGCGACGTGGGCGACATCAACTTCAAGATCAT
Source organism: Pyrinomonadaceae bacterium (assembly GCA_041749275.1). Lineage (GTDB taxonomy): Bacteria > Acidobacteriota > Blastocatellia > Pyrinomonadales > Pyrinomonadaceae > JBGTBQ01. The sequence goes on from JBGTBQ010000282.1 coordinate 8,132, forward strand.
GGTGCCCGCGAACTCGACCGTTGACATCAGCACGATGGTGGGCAACATCATCATCCGCAACGTGCACGGCGAGACCGTCCGCGCCAGCGTCACCAGCGAGGGCGACATCGAATTGACGGGCATCCGCGCGCAGATGGTCGTGGCCGAGAACACGCGCGGGAACATCCTGTTCGACGCCGAGTTGTTGTACAAGGGCGTCTATGACCTCAGTTCCACACAGGGCGACATACAGCTCAGGATCACGGCTTCGTCGGGCTTTCGTCTGATCGCCACGTCGCTGAAAACACGCAACATCAACCTCGGCGGCTTCGCCAGCAAGGGCGAGTTCAGTTTCACGAGCAACAACCGGCAGGTCATCGGCAAGGTCGGCGACGGCGGGGCCGCGTTGAGCACGACCAACGGCTTCGGCTCCATCGTTTTCATGCAGCGCTGACGCGGTTGCTAACCGACTCCAACACGGAAGCGGACGCCCTGCTCTCTCCGACCGAGCGGCGCGTCCGTTTCCTCTTCGTCCGAACGCTTATAATGCTGAGTCAAACAAAAACGGGAAATGCCACGAGTCCGCGCCGGTCGCACACCGCCCGGCGGCGCGTGCTGACAACCGGCGCCCTCCTCTTGCTCTTCGTGGTCGCTCTCGTCCCGGTCTCCATCGCACGCGACGGCGCCGCACAGAAGAATAAACCGGGGGCGGAGAAAAAGGGCATGGCCGTCGCGCCGCAGGCTCCGCTCCTGAAGCGCACGATGACGCGGCGCGAGACGAAGCGGCTCGGACACGGCGGGACGTTGACGATCAACGGCGCCCCCGAAGGCTCGATCACGATTGAGGCGTGGCCGAAGAGTGAGGTGGAGATCGTCGCCGAGATTGAAGTCAGCGCGAACACGGAGGAGGAACTGGCGCAACTCGCCGCCGTCAACAGCTTCATCCTCGAATCCAACTTCAATCACCTGCGCGTCAATACGGTCGGCACGCACGACCGCAAGTACATGAAGAACGCGGCGCGCGACTTCCCTAAAAAACTGCTTTCGCTGCCGTGGAAGATTGACTACCGCCTGCGCGTGCCCGCGGTCGTTGATCTGGTAATCACGACGGGGAGCGGCCCTCTCACGCTCACGGGCGTTGACGGCTCGGTGCGCTTAACAACGGGCGGGGGCGCGTCCGTGCTCACGCTCGTGGGCGGGGATTTCGAAGGGACGATTGCGAGCGGCCCGGTTAACTTACGCGTCCCCACGCGGAGTTGGCGCGGACGCGGTCTCACCCTGCGTCTCATCAGCGGCGACCTTACCGTCGAGTTGCCCGCCGGCTTCAACGGCGATGTCAACGCCGACGTGCTACGCACGGGCCGCGTCGAGAACTCTCATCCCGGCCTCGCGCCACGTGAAGACGACCCACCGCCGACCGAACGCTCTCTGCATGTCCGCGGCGGCGGCGGCGGCGCTATTCTCTCCTTCACCGTCGTTGACGGCGCACTCCGCCTAACGCAAACAAGTAACAGGCAAGAGCAATAGGCGGTTGAAAATCTTCTTTATCGTGCGGATAGGGTATAAGCGTCTACCTCCGTTGCGCGAAGCTTACCGTCCACTCTCTTCTTGCCTTCCCGCCTCGGCGACCGCTATGCTTCGCGGTGCCGCCCACCGAAGGCGCGCGCTCTATTAAAATCCCTGCCTTGCTTCTGGAATCAAAAAGATGACTGTTAAATCCGACCGCTGGATACGCCGCATGGCCGACGAGCAAAAGCTCATTGATCCGTTCAACGCGACGCTCGTGCGCGTAACGGAAGGTCGCCGCATCATCTCCGCCGGGGCCTCCTCTTACGGCTACGACATGCGGCTTGCCGACGACGGCTTCCGCGTCTTCTCGCCCATCCACGGGCGCGAGATTGACCCCAAACACTTCGACGAAGAGTCGCTCGTCGAGCCTCCCTTGCGGACGACCGAGGACGGCTCGAAGTATTACCTCATGCCGCCGCACTCCTACGCCCTCGGCGTCACGGTCGAGACGTTCAACATGCCGCGCAATGTGACTGGAATTTGTATGGGGAAATCAACCTACGCGCGTGCGGGCCTCATCGTCAACACCACGCCGCTCGAAGCCGGTTGGACGGGCCGTCTCGTCATCGAACTCGGCAACCTCGCCGACCTGCCGATACGCGTCTATGTCGGCGAGGGCATCGGACAGGTGCTCTTCTTCGAATCAGACGAAGACTGCGACACTTCCTACGAAGATCGCGGCGGCAAATATCAGGGCCAGACGGGGCTGACCTATTCGCGTCTGTAAACGTCTGTCAGTTGAAGCACAAAGTGAGAATTTTTACAGCATGAAATACGAAAATACTACCGCTTCTTTGGATATGCTTTGGGGTGCCTGTGCGCTAAGCATAGGCATTGTTCTTTGTTGTCCCCATCAGGGAGGGTTAAAACCCTCGCCTTTAGGCGAAGGCTTTAGCAGGTTTTCCGCCCCATGATAAATTGCGCTCCATGACAGAATATCGGCACGGCGCGCATACAGTTTTCCGCATCCACCTGCACATCGTCTGGGTCACGAAGTACCGTAACCCAGTGATGCGTGGGGAAGTCGGGACAAGAGTTCGAGAGTTGATCCGCGAAATCTGTGGTTCTCACGAAGTCGCCATCATGAAAGGTCACGTGGCGAGCGACCACATTCACCTGTTCGTGAGCGTGCCGCCAAGCCTGACTATTAGCCGACTGCTGCAAATGCTCAAGGGGAAGAGTTCTTACAAGTTGATGCATGAGTTCCCGCATCTGAGAAAGAAATTCTGAGGGCGCCACATCTGGGCGCGCGGCTACTTCTGCGTCAGTAGCGGCAACGTGACAGATGAAGTCATCAAGCAATACATCGAAGAACAAAGCCATGACCAGGACGCAGACTTTCGGGTAGAAGGCGAAGACGATACAAAGTAAGCGTCAAGTTTCGCCACACACAGGAGTTCCAGTCCGTTACAAGGATGCCACCGCCTTTAGGCGTGTGGAGTATTAACTTTTATAATTATTGGACGCCGCCCTTTCAGACTTTTTCTTTCTCTGCTACAACTTCAATAACTCGCGCCTTTGGCGTATATATTGTGTTTTTGGAGAATAGTGCTATGTCCTCAACCCAAGAGACTCACACCACGCCTCACGATCCGCTGCCCCCTCTATCAATCGAAGAGAAGCGTCAAGTCCTTTACTCATCCCTCCTTCGTTACAGGGCAGAAATGATTCCTTTACGCGAAAGAGCACTCAACAGAGTCGTCATGGGCGCTTTAATAGGCAGTACAGAGGAAGAACCGTTTCGCCTAGGGCGCATTCAAGAGAATCTGCGATTCGGCTCAAATAAGCCCGAAATCCGCAACGAAATGATCCAAGAAACGCTTGAACGCCTAATAGCGGCTGATGCGGTCAGGCAAACACAGCTACTAAAGCGTCACGCTTATTATTTGACTGAGAGAGGCAAAGAAGACATTGGAAATGTCTTAATGTCTTCTGAGGAACTTTTTAACAATGTCCTGCGAAGAATGCTAAGGAACACTGAAGGAACTGTTTCTTATGAAGTTGGTGCGTTCGTATGCCGGAAGTTCATTTTCGAATGTTTTGCTAGGTTTGGGCAGACCATCGCTAAAAATGTTGCCGGTAATCTCAACCATGACGCGCTCATCCGAGTGACAGATGTAGAAGCCGCATTTAGCGCAGCTATTGCAAGGTCTGGGCTATTGCAAGAAGCGATAGAGTCTCTTAGAGCACGGTGCTTTAGCTTTCTTAGAAGTTCTGAGCCTGATGATGAAAAGCTGAAGTTTCATTTATCGCAGGGGTACTACTTCACACAGCTATTAGGACTTGAGAATCGAAAATTCGATCCGCTTAACGAGCAGGCATTTGCTGACGCCACATTTTTTTTAGATACGAACGTGTTGCTTGAGGGAATTCTCTATACAGGAGACAAATCTGAGCTTTTTACGGAGATGGTCAACATCGCAAAGCGCATAGGAATTCGCCTATGCGTTACGCGCGCTACAATTAATGAAACCCGCCGAGTAGCTGCGGATCATCTCCCACTGATTAGGCAGATTGTTGAGGGCATTCCCGAAGAGTTAGCCGGGCGTACCGACGATCAGTTTTTGCTTGGTTACCTCAATGCTAAGGAGCAAGACCCGTCTCTCACGCCAGATGCGTTCTTGGCTCCGTTTGACAGCCTCCCTGAGCTTCTAAAGGACAGGTGGTATATTGAAGTTGAAGACAAAACGGAAGATGAAATTTTGACCGGGAGAGACTACACACATACCGCAGAGGTTGTAAATGAAGAGGCGGTAGAGGGGCGGGGACGGGGTAAATCCGAAGACGTTTTAAATCACGATGTCTGTCACTACTATTTGGTGATGGACGAAAGAGCAGCGGGTAGAAAAGCTTGGTTTCTCACCAACGACCGCACATTGACCCAGGCTGGGGGAAAACTTGCCGGGGCTGATGCCTCATTCTGCTTCATGCTCATAGGGTTTTTACACAGCATCTCGCCGTTCTTAACTGCCGGAGAAGAAGAGGGGTCATTTGCAGACGTCTTCTCGGACTTCTTAGCAGAGCAGATATTTCCTATCGAGAATGTATTTGATGCCCGCGAACTTGCTCTAATGGCGGAACTGCACGAAGACGTAATGAGCACTCAGCCCGACGAGTTGATAATGGCGTGGGACTATGTAAAGACTAAGACCTTACAGGGGAAGCCATACAGAAGGTCAGACAACCCAGAGGTCTCACTTGAACTAAAGAAGTTCTTTTCTTCAAGCAAAGAAGAGCAACTACGGAATCTTGAGACCGAAAGAGCGCGGCTTGCTAAAGAAAAGCAAGCAGAAAGAGAAAGACGTAGTGCCGCTGAGGAGGCAGCGAGAGAGAGAGCAGCGGAGGTTGCTGGTCTCAAGGGCGAAGTCGAGAGGATTCGCACTGCCGGAGATGAGAGACAAGCGGAGCTTCAAGCCGAAATTGATACTGCCAATTTGCGCCTTGCTACTCAGCAAGAGTCACAGGAGAGAGAGAAACAGCGGCGAAGATCTCTCTATATGGTATTGGGATTCGCTGCTGGTCTAGCGCTTTGGAATTGGGCAGAGCCGATACTCGCGTATTTGATTGGCAGATATCCGGCAGTAGAAATATGGAAGGCGTATGCTGAGGTTATTTTGAAACTGGTCGGAGCCTTTATCTTTTCGATACCAGCGTTCCTGTTTATTCGCAAAACAACTCTTCAGCTAGAATATCAGATTACTCTATATGGTGTAATCATCATTGCGGCTTTAGCCTTCTCCAAGATATTAGACCCAAACACTATCTCCCTTTACTCAGGTTATGTTGATATAAGTCTAATATCTGCTGCTCTGATTGCTATTGTTATGCTCTTATTCTCGAAGAAAAAAGAATGACTATCATAGTTCCTTGTTGGATCGTTTTACGTATTCATCAAACTCGATATAGGCCACTTGCCCTAATCGGTTTGCAAATGAGAGTGACCCCGCGTCGTCGGGAGCGCGAACCGCGGTCTCCGCAAGCTCAAGCTTACGCGGGCGCGGAAAATCTTATTCGCGTCTGAAGTCGCCCAGCGCGAGCAGGAATACCCGCGCGCGCGGCTGCACGCAAGCGTAAACAGCCCTATTTCCTCAATTTTTCGCGCCTCAAGTTTTTCTCAAGTCCTTCCGTCTATCCTTTCATTATCAAGGTCAGGGGATTCGGTTAGTCGCTCGCTCGGTGTGCGCTGGTTGTCGGGGCCGCGCACGCTGGGCGGGTGACCGGACGGTGCGGGGGGCGGTCTGTCAGGCAGAGACAGTCCGCCCCCCGCACCGCAATTTCGGAGGGCGCCGGCGCACGATTCAGACTCCGCGAAAGAATGCTTCGAGCGAGAGGTTGCCTCTCATTCCGGCTGTGTTTTGGCGGTGGGCGTGGGCGGCGCGGGACAGGGCGCAACGATGGCGCGGCGCAGGCGGACGGGGTTTTCGGGATTGTCGCCTTCGAGCGGAGCGGCGTTGATTTTGTCCGCCACGTCCATCCCCGCGCGGACGCGCCCGAAGGCGGCAAACACGCCGTCGAGGTGCGCGCCCTCGCCGACGAGGATGAAGAAGTGCGTGGTGGCGCTGTTCGGCTCGTCGGTGCGCGCCATCGAGAGCGTGCCGCGCGTGTGCCTGATCGGGTTCGGTTCGTCGGGCACGGTGCGGCGCGCGCGCTTCGCCAACTCCGCCGTCATCGTCTCGCGCGTCGCAAGGTTGCCGCCCTGCACGACGAAACCTTTCACGACGCGGCTAAAGGTGGTCGTGTCGAACGCGCCCATGGCGGCGAGATTGAGAAAGTTGCGGACGGTTTCGGGCGCGCCCTCCGCGAGCATCTCGATCTCGACGACGCCCGCTTCGGTGTCGAGCGTGACACACTGCTTCGACATCTGTTCGACCGTGGCCTTGTCGAAAGGCTCCGGGGCCGGCGTGGCTTCAACGGTGGGGCGCGCGTTGGCCTTTTTGGCGGGCGCCTCCGTTTGCCGCGCGTGGGCGGCACCGACGAGACAGAGTAGAAGACACGTGGCGCGAAACAGGTGGGACACGTTCGTTACATTCATCAGCTTGAACTCAGGCAAACTTGCGATTCAACACAGAGAACACAGAGAAGAAATTGCAGAGTCGAAATTTCCAAATCGTTTTCTCCATGTCCTCCGTGAACCCTCCATGTTCTCTATGTTAAATTGCCGGTCGCCGAACACACAACTTCGAGTTCATCACGCACTTACTAAAGCGGCGCGCTCTTCATCATCGCGTCGCGCTTCGCCTTGAACTCCGTGTCGGTTTTCCATTCCGGGTACTGCTCCCCTTCGGCGACGCGGTAGCCGATGACGAAGAGCATCCGCGCGTCCTCGACCGCGCCCGACAAGTCCCAGTCCGCTTTCACTTCATCCGACGGCTTGTGATAGTCGTTCTTCGTGTACTCGTCGCGCTTCTGCTGACTGTACTCGGCGGACTTGCCGACGAACTCGGTGCCCGTGTCGGGGTAGAGCGCGGGCACGCCCTCCTTGGCGAACTCGAAGTGGTCGGAGCGATAGTAGAAACCCTTCTCGGTTTCGGGGTCGGGTTTGACGACGCGCCCCTGCATCGCGGCGACTTCGCGCGCGAGATCGTCGAGCGTCGAGTTGCCATCGCCGATGATGACTACATCCTTCGTGCGGCCCCACTGATTCGCGCCGTCAATATTGATGTTGGCGAGCGTGCGATTGAGAGGGTAGAGCGGGTTCGTCGCGTAGAACTTCGCGCCGAGCAAGCCCTTCTCCTCCGCCGTGACGGCGAGGAAGAGGACGGAGCGTTTGGGCGGCGTCGGAAGCTTCGTATACGCTTCGGCGAGTTCGAGCAGTTGCGCCGTGCCCGATGCGTTGTCGAGCGCGCCGTTATAAATCTGGTCGCCCTGTAGCTTCTCGTTTTTGCCGAGGTGATCCCAGTGCGCGGTATAGATGACGTATTCATCCTTGAGCTTTGCGTCCGAGCCTTCGAGCTTGGCGACGACGTTGTGCGATTGCACCTCGCGCAGCGTGTTCTTTACCTCAAAGGTCGCCTTCGCGTTGAGCGCGACGGGCTTGAACTCTTTCGAGACAGCGGCCTTTTTGAGCGCGTCGAAGTCTTGCCCCGCCGACTTGAATAACTCCTTCGCGCGGTCGAGCTGCATCCACGATTCGACGGCGACGCGCTTCATGTTCTTATCCGGCGTCTGGATGTCGAAGTTCTCCTGCCCCCAAGTCCCTTTGACGACCTCGTAAGGATAGCCTGCCGGCCCCTCTTCGTGGATGATGATGGCGGCGGCGGCGCCCTTCTCCGAAGCGATCTCGTACTTGTACGTCCAGCGCCCGTAATAGGTCATCGCCTTGCCCTTGAACATCTTCTCGTCGAGCTTCGCGGCGTCCGTCGCATCCGGGATGGCCGGGTCGTTGATGAGCATGACGATGGTCTTGCCTTTTACGTCCACGCCCTTGTAATCGTCCCAGCCGTATTCGGGTGCGACCACGCCGTAGCCGACGAAGACGAGGTCGGAGTTTTCGACCTTCACTTCGGGCACGAAGCGGCGCGAGACGGCGACGTAGTCATCGGGAAATTTCAAATCGGTCTGCTTGCCGCCCACGCTCAAAGAGAGCTTCGAGTCGGCCTTCATGCCGACGAGCGGGACTTTCTGAAGATATGTCCCGTCGGGGTTGCCGGGCTTGAGTCCCATGCGTTTGAACTCTTCGGTCAGATACTTAACCGATAGCTCTTCGCCCTTCGTGCCGGGGCCGCGCCCCTCGTACTCGTCGGAAGAGAGCGTCTTCGTGTGGCGCATTATGTCATCCGTGTTGATGGTGTCGAGCGCGGGCTTCAACTCGGCGGGCATCTGGCCGGCGGGTGCGGACTGTTGAGGAGTCGGCGCGGTCGCCGTCTCTTTGACCGGGGCGGCGCAGGACGCGGCGCACACAGCGACTGTCGCGAGCGCGAACAGGCGGAAACGATTTTTGAGCATCACGAATGGCACCTCGCTTTTCACGGAAAGTCAGGAGAGCGAACAAGTGATTTCTAATGTCAAAGCGCGCGATAGTCAAATGAGAAATTCAAGCTACGCATGGACAATCTCCTCAGTCGCGTTTACGCGGCTTTCCCCGCTGGGCAATTAGCCCAGCCGTTCGACGGCTGGGACTGAGGCAGCCAACTAACCCGATAGCCCGTTTCGACGGGCTTCCCGCATTGATAAGGAAGACGCACCGCCGCCGCGCGAACGTTGCGGCGTCGCCGTTCACTCATTTATCCTCTCCCGCGACGAACAATGATTTTCGGCTTTACGCACCGGCCCGCGTTTGTAGAACCATCTCCCTCGAAGAGTTTTCAGCGGAACTCCGACGACCCGCGACGTATCACAAAACATGAAAACACGCCGCAGAGACGCACGCCCCGCCGCACTGCTTTTCGCCGCACTGCTTGTCGCCGCGCCCGCCGCCGCGCAGAGACGCAGACCTTCGCCGCGCACGCCCGCGCCGCC
>JBGTBQ010000283.1:0-3560 GCA_041749275.1 Pyrinomonadaceae bacterium
TCTACGACAAAATCTGGGACGCTCACCTGGTCCATGCGGAGCCGGGCGAGGCCGCTGTCATCTACATCGACCGACATCTCGTGCACGAAGTGACGAGCCCGCAGGCGTTCGAAGGCCTGCGCCTCGCGAACCGCAAGGTCCGCCGTCCTGAGCTGACGCTCGCCGTCGCCGACCACAACGTGCCGACGACCGACCGCAGCCATGGCATCGCCGACCCCGAATCCGCGCTTCAGGTCGCAACGCTGGAGAAGAACGCGAAGGCGTTCGGCGTCACGTATTTCGCGATGGACGATATCCGCCAAGGCATCGTTCACATTGTGGGGCCGGAGCAGGGCCTCACACTCCCCGGCCAAACGATCGTCTGCGGCGACAGCCACACCGCGACGCACGGCGCGTTCGGCGCGCTCGCCTTCGGCATCGGCACCTCGGAGGTCGAGCACGTGCTCGCCACGCAGAGCCTCCCGCAGACGAAGCCGCGGACGATGCTGGTTCGCGCCTCCGGCGAGTTGCCGCAAGGCGTCACCGCGAAAGACCTCGCGCTCGCCATCATCGGCCAGATCGGGACCGACGGCGCGACCGGCTACGCCATCGAGTACGCGGGGCCGGCGGTACGCGGGCTTTCGATGGAAGGGCGCATGACGCTCTGCAACATGAGCATCGAATCGGGCGCGCGCGCGGGCATGGTCGCGCCCGACGAGACGACGTTCGCCTACCTCACGGGAAGACGCTTCGCGCCGACCGGCGCGGCGTGGGATGAAGCCGTTGCCTACTGGCGCACGCTCAAGACGGATGAAGGCGCGGAGTTCGACCGCGTGGTTGAGATTGACGCGACGACGCTCGCGCCTTTCGTCACGTGGGGCACGAGTCCCGGCATGGTCGTCGCCGTCACGGACTTCGTGCCCGACCCACTGGACGCCGCAAGCGAAACCGACCGCCGCGCCACCGAGCGCGCCCTCGACTACATGAATCTCAAACCCCGCACGCCCATCGCCGACATCAGCGTTGACCGCGTCTTCATCGGCTCGTGCACGAACGCGCGCCTCGAAGACCTGCGCGCGGCGGCGCGCGTCGTGCGCGGTTACAAACGGGACGCGAAAGTAAACGCGATGGTCGTCCCCGGTTCGCAGGCCGTCAAGCGCGCGGCGGAGGCCGAAGGGTTGGACGAAGTATTTCGCGCCGCCGGTTTCGACTGGCGCGAGCCGGGCTGCTCGATGTGTCTCGGCATGAACCCGGACATCCTGCAACCCGGCGAGCGTTGCGCTTCGACCAGCAACCGCAACTTCGAGGGCAGACAAGGGCGCGGCGGGCGCACGCACCTCGTCAGCCCCGCGATGGCCGCCGCCGCCGCCATCACCGGACACTTTACCGACGTGAGGACGTGGAAATACAAATAAAGGATGAAGGATGAAGGATGAAGGATGAATGACGGGGACGCCGCCCGTCACCATTCAAGTCGTCTCTTCTTCATCCTTCATCTTTCATCCTTCATCCTTTACTTTTATGTTTCCCTTTCGCAAACACACCGGCCTCGTCGCGCCGCTCGACCAGCCGAACGTTGACACGGATCAGATCATCCCGAAGCAGTTCCTGAAGCGCATCGAGCGGACGGGTTTCGGCGAGTTTCTGTTCTACGACTGGCGTTATCAGGCAGACGGCACGCCCGATCATTCTTTCGCGTTGAACGAGCCGCGTTACAGCGGCGCGTCCATTCTCGTCGCGGGGCGCAATTTCGGTTGCGGCTCTTCGCGCGAGCACGCGCCGTGGGCGCTCGCCGATTACGGTTTCCGCGCGATTATCGCGTCGTCGTTCGCCGACATCTTCGCCAACAACTGCACGAAGAACGGGCTGCTCCCCGTCGTCCTCTCTGAAACGGAAGTGGCGGAGATCGTCCGGCGCGCGCGCGCCGCGGAGGGCTATCAACTGACGGTTGACCTTGAGCGCCGCGTGGTGGAAGATGGCGAGGGCTTGACGGCCTCCTTCCAGATTGACGACTTCCGCCGCTTCTGCCTGTTGGAGGGGCTTGACGACATCGGCCTCACGCTCAGACGCGAAGCCGAAATCACTACATTTGAGACGCGCCGGCCCGCATGGCGCGAGCCGGCCAGACGAGCCGACGGGGGTTAACTGGAAAAGGGATGAGCGAATCCACCGAAGTACAAAAGTCCGGGACGCAGCGCCCGGACTCCGCATTTATGACTCAGAAACAGGTCGAGTCGCGCAAGCTGGCGACGCTGCTCGAAGTCAGCCAGACGCTCGCGGGGACGCACGAGCTAAAGTCTGCTCTCAGCCGCGTGCTCGAAACGCTCGCGCAGCATCACGGCATGATGCGCGGCCTCGTGCTGCTCGTCGAACGCGAGACGGACGAACTGCGTCTCGCCGCCTCCCACGGCATGGCCGAGAACGGCGGGCGGCGCGGCGCGACCGGCTACCGCATCGGCGAAGGCATCACGGGCCGCGTCGCGCAGACCGGCAAGCCGATCATCGTCCCACGGATCAGCCGCGAGCCGCTCTTCCTCGACCGCCTCGGCGAACGTCGCAAGCACCATCCGAAAGAAGAACTGAGTTTCGTCTGCGTGCCCGTGCTGGTCAATCGCAAGGCGGTCGGCGTGCTCGGCGTGGACATGCGCTACAAACCGGAGCGCGACTTCGACCGCACCATCAAGTTTCTCGCCATCATCGGCTCGCTCATCGCGCAGGCCATCAAGGTCGAGCACCTCGTCGAGTCCGAGCGCGCGCGGCTCATGGACGAGAACATCCATCTCAAACAGGAACTGCGCGAGCGTTACGACTTCGGCCACATCATCGGCAACTCCAGCCCGCTCCGGCAGGTCTACGAACAGGTCACGCAGGTCGCGCGCACCAACACCACCGTCCTCATCCGCGGAGAATCCGGCACGGGCAAGGAGCTGATCGCGCACGCCATCCACTACAACAGCCTGCGCGCCGGCAAGCCCTTCATCAAGGTGAGCTGCGCGGCGCTCCCCGAAACGTTGATCGAGTCGGAGCTATTCGGCTATGAGAAGGGCGCGTTCACGGGCGCGCAGGGACGCAAGAAGGGCCGCTTCGAGTTGGCCGACGGCGGCACGCTCTTTTTAGACGAGATCGGCGAGCTGAACCTCTCGACGCAGATCAAGCTGCTGCGCGCCTTGCAGCAGCGCGAGTTCGAGCGTTTGGGCGGCACCGAGACGATCAAGGTCAACGTGCGTCTCATCGCCGCGACCAACAAAGACCTCGAACAGGCCATCACCGCCGGCCAGTTCCGCGAAGACCTCTACTACCGCATGAACGTCTTCTCGATCTTCATGCCCGCGCTCCGGGAGCGGAAGTCCGACGTGCTGCTGCTCGCCGACCACTTCCTCGAAAAGTACGCGCGCGAGCACGGCAAGAGCATCAAGCGCATCTCGACGCCCGCCATTGACATGCTGACGAGCTACCATTGGCCCGGCAACGTGCGCGAGCTTGAGAACATCATCGAGCGCGCCGTCATCGTCTGCGAGTCGAACGTCATCCACGGCCACCACCTGCCGCCGACGCTGCAAACAGCGGAAGGCTCCGGCACC
>JBGTBQ010000284.1:0-7708 GCA_041749275.1 Pyrinomonadaceae bacterium
AATGCCCGCCGCCTCAAGCTCCGATGTGGATTGAGGCGGCGGGCATTGCCCGCCTCTAAACGAACGGTATACATTGGCGACACGCGACTGCAACCCGCTTCGATTCCGTCACTCGCCACAAGAAAAGAAACCAGATGAGACGTGCCTCCATCCTCGTCGCCGTTATTTGCCTCGTCACCGTCACTTTCGTCGAGGCCATCACGCCGCACCGCGAGACACGTCAGCCGGCACCGCTCGCCGCAACGCCGCAACGCGCCATCCTCATCTCGCTCGATGGACTCGACGCGCGCTATCTGCGCGAACCGGAAAAGTACGGGTTGAAGATTCCGACCTTGCGCCGCCTGATGAGTGAGGGCGCGACGGCGCGCGCGGGCGTCGTCGCGGTCTACCCGTCAGTTACCTACCCGAACCACACGACGATGGTGACGGGCGCGTTTCCCGTAAAGCACGGCATCTACGGCAACGAGGTCTTCGACCCCGCCGCGCCGCAAGCGGGCGCGTGGCACTGGTTCGCGCGCGACATTCGCACTGACACGCTGTGGGACGCGGCGAAACGCAGTGAGCTGACGACCGCGATGGTCTCGTGGCCGGTCTCGACCGGCGCGGGCGACTGGAACGTGCCGGAGATTTGGAAGACGGGAACCAGCCCCGGAGACTCGCTGACCACCACTCTCGGCGAGATGGTCGCCCACCAGCGGCCCGCCGGTCTGCTCGAAGAGATCGTGCGCCACGACCCCGCCGTTTACGCCAACATCACGAAGGACGAGGGCGATGACATGCGGACGCGCTTCGCTGAGTATCTCATCGAGCGGAAACGCCCCGGCCTGCTCTTCGTACACCTCTTCGACCTCGACCACTTCCAGCACGACTTCGGCCCGTTCACGCCAGAAGCCCTCGCGCTCGTCGAAAAGTCCGATGCCTACGTCGCGCGCCTCTTGGCCGCCGCCGAACGCGCGGGCACGCTCGCGGAGACGGCAATCTTCGTCATGAGCGACCACGGCTTCCGCCCCTACACGAAGCAGATTCTACCGAACGTTATCTTGGCGCGCGCCGGGCTGATTAAAGTGCGCGAGGAACAGGACTCGCAGGGACGCGCGCGCGCCGTCGTCGCGGAGTGGCGCGCGTATGCGTTGCCGACCGGCGGCTCGTGCGCCGTCATGCTGCGCGACCCGAACGACAAGGACGCTCTGAATCGCGCGCTCGTCGCTTTCAGTCAGTACGCGGATGTCGGCGCCGGAACCGATGATAAGAAGAACGACCTGCTACGAATTCTCAACCGACGCGAGGTCGGCAGGGCCGGCGGGACCCCGAAGGCAGCCTTCATGCTCGAAGCGACGGAGGGTTACGCCTTCGACAATAAACTGACGGGCGAGGCCATCATCGAAGGCAAGGTGCGTGGGCAGCACGGCTATCTTCCGTCGCCTCCCGACTATCGCGCTTCATTCATCGCGTCGGGCACGGGGATAACAAAGCGCGGCGACCTCGGCGAGATACGCATGATTGACATCGGACCGACCGTCGCCCGCGCGCTCGGCCTCGCTTTGCGCGACGCGGACGGGCGCGCCGTGAAACTCCGCTAAGAGCGTGTCTCAAAAGCCCCGCGAGGGGCGAAATGTTTGTAGCTCGCAGGCGTTCTCCGTGCCCCTCTCAGCCCCGGAGGGGCGGCAGCGCCCACCTGCCGCTCCTGATGGAGCTGCATCTCTCAGCGCTGGCGGCGTGCTACACACATTCCGCTCCTGACGGAGCTGACTCCACGCTGACTTTTTAGACACGCTCTAAGGGCAACCGTCCGCCAAGTGTGATAACGCGCGGTCAAGACTTCAATTGATTTGTAGTGGCACGAGTCGCGCTGAAGAGCGGCAGGAGTGGTTCTGAAATATTCGGAAGGAATGAGAATGAGATGGGATAGAGTCGCGCCGCTAAAAGCTCTTCGGAAACCAAAACCGAAGCGCGACACAGCTAAATACTCTGTAATCGAAGTTGTTAGAGAAGCCATTTTGAGCGAAGAACAATCAAAGCCCAGTTATCGGGGTATGACAGCTATCGTGTCGGCGGTCGGGTGCATGCCGTTGCTAGACACCGCCGCGCGCAGAAATCAAGCTTTATGTGCCTCCATGTATGCCCTCAGTAAAGCGTTAATCTTCGTCTGATAGCCCTGCCCTTGCTTCCTGAACCATTCCAAAACCTCGCTGTCCACGCGCAAAGTCAACTGTGCTTTCCGTGACACTGGCTTCAAGCCCCGCCGCACTATTGCCCGCGCGAACATCTCTGGTGATACCTCCGGCACATCGGACAAATCAATCTCCTCATCCTCCAACGCATCTACGCGCTTCCAGTCAGTTCGAGATTTCTTTGAAGTAGCTGCTTTCTTCATATTTAGTCGCCTTCCTTACGGAGATAATTTCGCCCTCACGTCCATTGAATTGGTATGTTGCGGCTACGCGGTGGCTTGCTCCTTCGCCTTGTTTTCGATGCCCGTGATGAACTCACTCTTGGCATCCGCATATTCATTGACATCCACCCATTCACGCTCCGCCAACTGCTTCTTCAAAGCAGCATACTCGTTCATTATCTCAGGGTTTTGCCGCAGATAATCCCGGAAGAAGAGATGTCTTCCCCAAAACTCGCTGCCAATTTCAACTATATGAATTTGGTGCGTTCGTATTCCATTCGAGTTCTTCGCAAAGTAGCGGCGGTAAGGCATTTCATCTTCATACTTTTTGAAATACTCGTAACCCAGAGCTTCAATTATCGGCACGAGCTTATCTGCAACAGAAAAGTCCGGTAGCCCAATCATAATATCAATAATGGGTTTCGCTGCGAGTCCATCAACAGCGGTGCTGCCGATATGCTTAACCTCAGATGAGCCTTCACCCAGAACAGCTTGGAGTAACTGCTTTTCTTCTTCAAACATCTTTCGCCATTGAGGGCGATATTCAACAACAGAAACTTTCATACTTCTAAGTTAGATGGACATTATTACGAAAGCAACATAACGCATCAGGCACGGCGTCTTGCGAATGAAGGCTGCGCTATTCGCGGTCGGGTGCATGCCGTTGTTAGGCGCGGCGTGGGAGCAACTACGCCTTCTGTTTTGTGAACGCCTCTGCCTTCAGAAGGTCGTCAACAACATTCATATAAATATCTGGATACGCTTCTTCAATACTCTCTCGAAATATCATCCGCGCCTCTGCATCAATCACCGGGATACTTTGTGCTGCGTCATAAGTTCGTCTATTAGGCCATTGAGCATAAGCCACCCATGTGCCATCTTCTGCTTGATGCAAACGCGAGCCGAGACTACCACAATGTTGATAAATCTCTTCTGTCCTTCTATGCCAACCTTCTAAAAAATTCTTCTCATGACCTTCTCTTACTTTCCAGTGATACAAGGCAATGAACATTGTTCCCTCCACAATATCCGTAGCAATTTCAGTGGGCTATGCAACGAGTAAGCGCCTAACGCTCAGTAAGCAGAAGTTTTCGGTAATTGCACCTCAGAGCCGAATATTACCGCATCCTTCGGTAATATTTCTCGTCCGCCGGGAATTGCCGTAACCCTCAGCCTTTGGCTATTTGCAATTGGACGTAAACACCTCAATGGGCGCACACAATTGCAATCCGCTATAATTCATTCAAGGGCGTGAAAAGCCGAAATGCGCTCTCGGATGATACCGCCTCCTGCCGGAAGGTGTCACAAAAATGGAGATGGTTTATTGTCTCTAAAAGAAAGAGCAAGGCTCGCACCTTACCCTTTCTCACTGCCCTCATCCCTTGCGCGTTCTCGTCAGCCGGCCCTCATGCCGGGTGGCAAAGACTGGAGACTCTATGCTTGAAATTCTGATCGTCGCGGGTGTACTGCTCATGATCGTTGGCGCCGTGGTTAACTTTATCCAAAAGAAGAAAAGCGGGAAGAACTGACAGCCGAAGAGTAACCCGACCACCGCAACGAAGCTTTGTAACTCCTCGCCGAAGCGTGTTCGCGCTCGGCGGAACCGCTCTTCTCGGACGCCGCCGGAAGGCGCGTCAAGCTCTCGACCGCCGGCAAGCTGTTCCGGCGGCACGCATCTTTTTACATAAAAAATGAAGTAAACCCATCCCTCTCGCGTCTAAAATTGTGAGTGTTCGAGAGAGACGGAGGATGGATGGAGTCGTGCGCCGCAATGGCCGAACGCCTTTCGGGTGAGCAGATCATCGAAGCCTGCCAGTTGGGCGACCGTGAGGCTTTCCGACACCTGTTCGAGCAACACAAGGACAGGGTCTACTCGGTCGCGCTCTACTTCTTCGGCGGCGACGAGGCGACCGCGAGCGACGTAACGCAGCAGGTCTTTCTCAAGCTCTTCGGCAAGATTGAACAGTTTCAAGGCGACGCGGAGTTCACGACATGGCTCTATCGCATGGCGACGAATGCGTGCATAGACGAGCAGCGCAAACGGAGGCGCTTTCTCCCCTTCGGTGACGCATTCAAGTTGAGCGAGCCGCGCGCGAAATCGAAACCTGACGAACGGGCGGCGCGAGCCGAAGTCTCCGACTCCGTGAAGCGTGCGGTGGCGACGCTCAAGCCGAAACTGCGCGTCGTGATGCTCTTGAAATACTTCGAGGAGCTTTCATACGAAGAGATCGCGGAGGTGCTCGACATCTCGAAGGGCACCGTGGCCTCGCGCCTGAACCGTGGACATAAGATTCTCGCGCGAAAGCTCGGACACCTGCGCGGCTCGCTCGTTCATTCGGAGTGAAGTTTTTAAAGATGTACGGCAACCACGTCAAGCAACACCTTTCCGCTTACGCCCACGGCGAACTGGCCGAAGAGTTCGCCGCGCGCGTCGCCGCGCACCTCGGCGATTGCTCAGTGTGTCGCGCCGGGTTCGACGAGATCAAATTCGGCATCCGCCTCGCCGAGAGTCTGCCGGTTGTCGCCGCGCCCGACTCGCTGTGGAGCGGAATCGAAAAATCGCTGGTCGAGTCCGCGCGGACGAAACATCACAACACGGCCACGCTTCCCTCTCCGCCGCGCTTTAAGTTCTTCGACGGCTGGCGTCGTCTGGCTGTCGCCGGCGTCGCCGCCTGCTTCGTGCTGCTGGCGGGCGCTGTCTGGTTCTATCTCGCGCCGCCGCGCGCCGGGTGGGAGGTGTCCAGTCTCGCGGGCGACCCGCGGATTGATTCCGAACCCATCGGCGCGAAAGGGCGGCTGGTCGTCGGCGATTGGCTTGAGACGGGCGAAGGCGAGCGCGCACAGATCAAAGTCGCCAACATCGGACAGGTCGAGGTTGACCCGCACACGCGCATCCGCCTTGTCGAGACTCGCGTGACCGAGCACCGCTTGGAGCTGCAACGCGGGCGGATGCACGCGAAAATCTGGGCGCCTCCGCGACTCTTTTTCGTCAACACGCCTTCAGCGGTCGCCGCCGATTTGGGCTGCGCTTACACGCTCGAAGTTGACGAGAACGGAGGGAGCATCCTGCACGTCACTTCCGGTTGGGTGGCGCTTGAAACGGGCGCGCGCGAGTCTTTCGTTCCCGCCGGAGCCGCCTGCGTTACACGGCCCGGCGTGGGGCCGGGCACGCCCTACTTCGAGGACGCTCCGGCAACTCTCATCACGGCGCTGTCGAAACTCGACTTCGACAACGGCGGCGCGGAAGCGCTCGACCTCATCCTCTTCAACGCGCGGAAACGCGACACGCTCACGCTCTGGCACCTACTCGCGCGCGTCGGCGAGACGGAACGCGCGCTCGTCTACGACCGGATGGCGGCGCTCGTGCCTCCGCCCGCGAACGTGACCCGCGAGGGCGTGATGCGACTCGACCGCGAGATGCTGAATAGTTGGAAAGATCAACTCGAATCAACGTGGATGTTTGAAAGTATGCCGACGCTGAGAAAAGCGTTACGCAACATCATGCCGAAATGACCGGAAGGAGTTCTCTATGTCGCAACGGAAGTCTCTCGATCTGACCCGCCGCACTTTCCTCGAACGCGCGGGCGCAGTCCTCGCCGGCCTCTCGGCGCTGAACGTGAGCGCGCTCGCGCTGTCCGGTTGCCATAGCGAAACGCCGCCGCTCGCCGCCACATCCTCCGGCGCTTCGCCCACGCCGATTGACGTGCCGAAGAATTTGTCGTGGCAGACCGTCATCACGTCGAAGGACGAGCCGGGCCGACCGCTGTTAGTCTCCGGACGCATCTACGGCCCCGACGGCAAGACGCCGCTCGAAGGCGTCACGCTCTACGTCTATCACACGGACAATCAGGGCCTCTATCCCGGCAACGGCATGGAACCTCCACCACGGCTGCGCGGTTGGATGAAGACCGACCGCGAAGGGCGCTACGAGTTCCGCACCATCAAACCCGCGTCCTACCCGAACAGCAACAACCCGGAACACGTCCACACGTCGGCTTCGGGGCCGGGCTATGCCGAGCGCTGGCTCGACAATTTCGAGTTTGAAGACGACCCGCTCATCACGAGCGACAGGCGCGCGCGTTTCGCCAATCGAGGAAGTTTCACGCCCGTCATGGCGGTCAAGCGCGGCGACGACGGCATCCTCCACTGCGTCCGGGACATCAGGCTCGAACGCACTTAATAACAAGACGACACATTGACTGACAACAGTTTCGGGCGTGCGCGGCACACCCTCGGTGAAGTGTCTTCAAAAATCCTGCTTGCGTGGTCGCGGGAGAGGAGCAAAATGTTTTTCGAGAAACGACGAACGCGGACTTTCATCATCAAAGCGCTGAAGCTCTCGGCGCTTGTGTTCGCAAGCATCTTCGCGGGGGCGCAATTTATCCGTCCCTCACGCACGAATCCGCCGGTCAAACCCGGCCAGTCCATCGAAAGCCATCTCCACATGACTCCGGATGTGGCCGGCATCCTCAAACGCTCATGCGACGACTGCCACTCGAACCGGACGGACTGGCCGTGGTACAGCAACGTCGCGCCGGTCTCTTGGTTCGTCATTGACCATGTGGACTACGGTCGCAGCCATCTCAACTTCTCGGAGTGGGCGAAGTTCGACGACGCGGAGGCCGGAGAGATGCTCGACGCGATCTGCCGTCTCTCGAAACGGGGAGAAATGCCTCTCGATTCCTACACCTACATCCATCGAAGCGCGCGACTCTCGCCCACGGACGTGAAGACGCTCTGCGATTGGACGGACGCCGAGCAGCGGCGCGCGACCGTCGGACGTACAACTCAGAGACTAAACTCAATGCCAGCTCCGTAGGAGCGAAATGTTTGTAGCTCAAGCCGTAATTTTTTTGAAGCTCCGTAGGAGCGGAATGTGATTTACATTCCGCTCCTACGGAGCTGTGAGTAAAGGTTTTGATGACTTGAGTTTCTGCGCTTTCGTGAAACCTTTTGACCCCCGCGAGCATAACTAAGTGAGTAAAGGTTTTGATGACTTGAGTTTCTGCGCTCGATAACACTGCAATCAAAATTCCTCAGCTTTTGGCGATAAGCTGAATCAGCGAAATTGCCCCAGAAGTTGAGCTCTTTGATTTTCCTAAGAATTTAGATGTGTATGCCCTAGTAGTCAGGCCATCTGGTTTTGATGGTTAGCTCTTTGACAAGGTATAGTCGGGTCAACTTTATCGAATGGAGACTGACCAAGCTTGCCCAAGAAAAAGTACATCGTTGATCTCTCGGTTGATGAGCGCGAGCAGTTGCACCAACTCATCAAGCGGGGGAAACCTGCCGCCCGCAAAGTGACCCGCGCTCGCA
>JBGTBQ010000285.1:0-15413 GCA_041749275.1 Pyrinomonadaceae bacterium
GGTTGGCTTGTGGTAGACTCCATGGCGACCTTCCTTGAGTCAGCGTAGTTCTCGGAACTGCTTCGTTAACTGACTTGTGGAAGGTCTTTCTGTAATTTGTCAAGTAATCCCCGTCATTCCTGACTTTGCAAACGCCCTAGGCACGTAAGGCGACTCGATGACCACGTTATTGACGCGGAGCGTCGTGGAGGTGGCGCGTTGTAGGTCAGCCAGCGCCTTATTGTAGTCGGTCTCGGCGCGCAGTTCCTGATTGCGTGCATTGACGAGCTGGTTTTCACGCTGGAACAGGAGGAACGTGGTTGAGCGTCCAACCTGATACAGTCGCCGCTCGCCCGCAAGCTGTTCCTCGGCGCTCTGCCGCGCCTGCCGCGCCGCCAGCACCCGGCGGCGCGCGGTCTCGACCGACTGCACTGCGTTTCGCACTTCGACCTCGATGTTTTGATCCTGCGAGCGCGTCTGTGCGGCGAGTTGTTCGCGCTGGATGCGAACCGAGGCGAGGTTGGCTTCGGCGGTGCGATTCTTCAGAGGGAACTGGATCGTCACGCCGGCGACGACGTTGCGCGTGTCGAAGCTGAAGAGGTTTCTGAGAGTCTTGCCATAGCCGCCGAGGAATTGCGAAGGCACGGAGCCGGTTTGTGGGATGACAGTCGGCACGTCGAGCGCGGGAAGGTTTTGGAAAGCCCTAAGACGATTGATCTCATTCAACAGGAAGGAGTCCGCGTCGGTGAGCGGGCTGCCGGCAATAATCGGAATCGAGCCGGTCGCACCCGTTGTAAAGCTGCGTGTGCCGGCGAGACCCGTGGTCGAAAACGTGCCGGTCAGGTCTATCTGCGGCTTCGTCTGGTTCTTGAAGTACTGTAAGTCAATGTCGTTGATGTCCTGCTGAAGTTGCAGGCGTTTCATCTCCGGGCGATTAGCGCGCGCCTCTTTGAGCGAAGTTTCAAGATTGAGCGGCGTGTCGTCAAAGCTCGGCTGATCGGTCGGGACCAGCACCCGCGACCATTCAGGAGCAAGCGGGTCTTTCAACATCAGATTCTTCAGAACATTCTCGGCGAGGGTCACGTTCTGCGACGCGATCAGGAGCGACTGCTCGCGCGTTGACAACTCGGTTTGAATCTCCGCGCGTTCGAGGGGGGCGGACGCGCCCGCGGCGACGCTCGCCTCGGTGCGGCGGAAGTTCTCACGCGCGAGGTTGAGGTTGGCGATCTGGTTCTGCTCGTCGCGCAGGGCGAAGACGAGGTCCCAATAGGAGCGTTGCACCCGTGCGATCACCTCAATCGTGCTGCGGCGAAAGTCGGAGTCCGACTGTTGGAGGCGCTTCTGCTGGATGCGGATTTGCTGCCGGTTGCGGTCAATCGAACGGTTGCGCCAGAGCGGCTGCGTAAATGTCACCCCCTGATTCGACGAGAAGAACGGGTTCAGCGTCGAATTGCTGGCCGTCGTCTTCTCGCGCGTGTTGTTGAAGAAATAGGTGTAGCTGCCCCCGCCCTTGCCGAACTGCCGGGAGATTGAAAAGTCGTTGTTGTAGTCGGTCGTGGCAACCGTGCCCGACTGATTAGCGCCGCCGAAGATGTTGACGACGGGGCGCACGGAATTATTGATCTCCGACCGGAAGGTGAGAGCGGGGTCGTAGATGCCACGGAGCGAAAGCAACTGCGACTCGGCCAAGCGCACGTCGGTGCGAGCGATCTCGATGTCGTTGTTGTTCTCCAAAGCCCGGCGGATGGCCTCGTTGAGTGTCAGCGTGAGCGTGTCGCCGCTGATGACGCCGACGCGCGCGAGCGATGGAACCGGCGGAACCGGGCGCGGCTGCACGTTTGGAAAATTCGGTTCGACGACCTCCTGTTGGGTCGTCGTGTCGGCTTGCGGCGGATCGGTCGGCTCGGTCGTGGTTGGGGTCTCAGGCGTGACCGGCGTCTCGGTCGGAGCGGGCGACGGGGTGCGTCGTTCCTGCGTCTCGGTCGGGGCGGTCGTGCCGGGGGGCGTGCGTGGAGATTGTCGCTCCGTGCCCGGAGGCGCCGTTGGGTCGGAAGGGCGCGGGCGCGCAACCGGGGGGACGGGTTGTCGCTGTTCCGTGCCGGGCGGTCGCGTGGCGTCCCTCTGTGCTGGCGTCTGTTGTTGCTGAGTTGACGCGGTCAGGACCAGAAACGGGTCGCCTACTTTGCTCAACTGATTCGCGGGAGCGGCCAACTTTAGTTGACCGTCCGCGACGGCTTCGGTTGAGGGCTGTTGGCTGGAAGTAGAGTTCGGCTTAATCTTTTTAAAGTTTCCCGAAGCTGTTTTCGATCTTCCCCGGCCTGTCTTGCCCGAACGCAAAGCTTTCGTAGTGGCTGCGAAAGCGAGGTTGGCGCTCAGAGAAAGGGCGAGGAGTAAGAAACCAATTCTTGCAGCCACAACCGAGTTCCTGTTATGTCTAAACATCATCATTTCCTTGATCTGCGAGCCAACGCGCGGAATGAAGCTCGCACGAGGGCTGTCTACATTCGTATCTAAAATGTCGCCTGTTGGAAACTGAAATCTACGCGGGCGTTCGTCGCAATCTGTCCCCGCCGGAAGCCGCCGCGAATCAGAGCCTACTACGTCCCGCGCGACAAGGGGGTTTCAAAAACATACATTTAAGCCGCCCTCCCGCCGCGTCCGTAGCGTGGCGGCTCTTCCCGCACTAACTGAGATTCGCGGGGCGGCGGTGCGAATCGTTCCGGAGCGGGGCTGACTTGACAGTGCGTACTCGCGCGAGCATTATTTTGCAGTTCACTTGAGCAAGATTCAAATCAAGAAAGCACATGCGTTCTCCGGCGGCGGAAGCGCGGCGCTCCTCGCGCGCCCGCGGCCCCGCGTCGCCGGCTAACACACAAGTCAATAATCAATAGACGCAACGCACGTCGAGGAGGTTACATCGGATGGCAATAAAAGTAGGGATCAACGGGTTCGGGCGCATCGGGCGCAACGTACTCCGCGCCAGTATGGGTGATGACGACATTGACTTCGTGGCCGTCAACGACATCACGGATACGAAGACGCTCGCGCATCTTTTAAAATATGATTCCATCCTCGGCAACCTCGATGAGGATATTTCCGCGACGGAGAAGGGACTCAAGGTCGGCGCGGATGAGTTCGTCGTCTTCGCCGAGAAAGACCCTGCGCTCATTCCATGGGAGTCGGTCGGCGCGGAGATCGTCGTCGAATCTACCGGACTCTTCACTAAAGCCGAGGACGCCAAAAAGCACCTGCGCGGCACGGTCAAAAAAGTCATTATTTCCGCGCCGGCCAAGAATGAAGACCTTACTATTGTGATGGGCGTGAACGAGAACGCTTACGATCCAGCGACGCATCAAGTCCTCTCGAACGCCTCATGCACGACGAATTGTCTGGCGCCCGTGGCGAAAGTGATTCACGAAAAATTCGGCATCCGCACGGCGCAGATGACTACGATTCACTCCTACACGAACGACCAGCAACTCCTCGACCTGCCGCACAAAGACCTGCGCCGGGCGCGGGCCGCGGCTCTCTCGATGATCCCGACTTCGACCGGCGCCGCGAAAGCCGTCGCGCTCGTACTGCCCGAACTCAAAGGTAAATTCGACGGCATCTCAGTCCGCGTGCCCACGCCGAACGTCTCGCTGGTTGACGTTGTGATCGAGCTTGAGCGTGAGACCACCGCGGAGGAAGTCAATCAGGCGTTTAAGGATGCGGCGAACGGAGAGTTGCAAGGCATCCTTGCGCTTTCCGAAGAGCCGCTTGTCTCCACGGACTTCCGCAAGAACTCGAACTCCTCCATCGTGGACGCCGAGTATACGAAAGTCATCGGCGGCAACCTGTTGAAGGTGCTTTCATGGTACGACAACGAGTGGGGCTACTCGTGCCGCGTCCGCGACCTCATCAAGTTCATCGCCGCCAAAGGAATGTAAAGCGCGCATCCGTTTCAGAGTCGGGGCTGGTCATCTCCAGCCCCGATCAGCCCCTGCCCCTCGGCTACTGATATGAACAAGCTTTCCATCAAAGACCTCGACCTCGGCGGTCAAAAACTGTTCGTTCGTGTGGACTTCAACGTGCCGGTCAAGGACGGAAAGGTTGAGGACGACACGCGCATTCGCGGGGCGCTGCCGACGATTCAGTTTGCGACGGAGCGGGGAGCGCGCGTCATTCTTGCTTCTCACTTGGGGCGCCCGAAAGGCGAGCGGGTGGAGAAGTACAGCCTCCGCCCCGTCGCCGGACATCTGGCAAATTTACTCGGCGTTGAAGTCGCTTTTGCGGAAGATTGCGTCGGGCCGGAAGCGCGGAGCGCGGCGGACAAATTGAAAGACGGCGGCGTACTGCTTTTGGAAAACCTGCGCTTTCATAAAGAAGAAGAGGCGAATGACGAGGGCTTTGCGAAGGAACTGGCAAGCCTCTGCGATCTGTACGTCAACGACGCATTTGGCGCGGCCCATCGCGCGCACGCTTCGACCGCCGGAATCACGAAACATGTCAAGCAAGCCGCCGCCGGATTGTTGATGGAAAAGGAACTGGACTATCTCGGCAAAGTCATCAACAACCCCGCACACCCTTTCGTCGCCATCCTCGGCGGCGCGAAGGTCTCGGACAAGATTCCCGTCATTAGCGCGCTCATCGAGCGCAAGGTTGATAAACTTCTGATCGGCGGAGCGATGGCCTACACCTTCTTCAAGTCCGAGGGGTTCACGGTCGGTAAATCACTCGTCGAGAACGAAATGCTCGACACCGCGCGCGAGATCAAACAGCGCGCCGAAGCGGCGGGCGTCGAGCTAGTCCTGCCCACGGATCATCAGGTCGTGGACAGTTACGACCCGCTGAACAGCCGCAAAACCATCCCCATCGAATTCACCAACGCGGGACTCGTCGGCCTCGACATCGGCGCCGAGACGGTCGCGCTCTTCGCGCGCGAATTGGCGGACGCAAAGACTGTGATCTGGAATGGCCCGATGGGTGTCTTCGAGGAGAAGGGTTTCGAGGAGGGGACGGTCGGCGTCGCTCACGCGGTAGCGGAAGCGGCGGAGCGCGGCGCGGTGGTCATCGTCGGCGGCGGAGATTCGGTCGCCGCCGTCACACAGGCCGGCGTCGCCGATAAAATCACACACATCTCCACGGGCGGCGGCGCAACGCTCGAATTTCTTGCCGGGGATGAGTTGCCGGGCGTTGCGGCGCTGAATGATAAATGAGCACTCAGCGCTCAACGGTCAGCTTGCGGCTGTAAACAAAAGCGAAGAGCTGACCGCTGAATGCTGGATGCTGAGTGCAAGATTATGCGAAAACCCGTCATCGCGGGCAATTGGAAAATGTATAAGCTGATTGCGGATTCCGTCGCGACCGCGATCAGCTTGCGCCCATTAGTAGCGAACGCGAACCACTGCGAGGTCATCATTGCCCCAGTCTTCACCGCGCTCAAAACAGTAGCTGACCGGCTGGAAGGCTCGAACATACACATCGCCGCGCAGAACTGCTCGACCGAGACGAAGCAGGGGGCGCACACGGGCGAGGTCGCCGCGGATATGCTGCGCGACGCGGGCGCGACGCACGTTATTGTCGGGCATTCCGAGCGGCGGCACATTTACGGCGAGACCGACTCCTTCGTGCTGCATAAGACGCGGGCTGCTCTCGACGCGGGGCTAACGGCTATCGTCTGTTTCGGAGAGACGTTGGAGCAGCGCGAAGGCGGGGCTGCCGAAAGCATCGTGCGCGGGCAGATGGAGGGTGGCTTACGCGATTTGACACCCTCCGACCTCGACCGTATCATAGTCGCCTACGAGCCGGTCTGGGCCATCGGCACCGGACACACTGCGACGCCGGAGCAAGCGCAGGAAATGCATGCGTTTGTCCGGCGCGTTTTCGCGGAGAGGTACTCGCAAGATGCGGCGGACGCCCTCCGCATCCTCTACGGCGGCTCGGTCAAGCCGGACAACATCAGCGGTTTGATGCGCCAGCCGGATTTGGACGGCGCGCTCGTAGGCGGCGCGAGCCTCGATGCGGAGTCTTTCGCCGGAATCGTCAATTACGAAAAATAAATCGCAAGTTTTGGGGACATAATTTTGCTCACCTATCTTTTATACGGACTATTCCTGCTGGCGTGTTTTGCGTTGGTGATTTCCGTGCTCCTCCAACCGGGCAAGGCCGACGCGGGAGCGCTGTTCACAAGTTCTGTATCAAGCACCGCCTTTGGGCCACGCGGCACTCAGTCTATTCTCGCTAAAATCACCATCGCCGCCGCCGCGACCTTTATGATTACCGCGTTGTTGATCGGTTTCGGCATCGGCGGCCCACGCTCGGTGATGGAAGGTAGCAGCACAGCGACGAGTCCGACGGCGACGCCCGCGGCCACCGCGACGCCGCAAGCGGATGCTTCGCCTGCCGCCTCACCACAGGAGTCGGCCTCGCCCGCGAGCGCCGACGCATCGCCTTCGCCTGCTGCTAGCCCGAAGACAGAGCCGAGTCCCGCGAAATAGCATTTAAGTCCGCGAGCAGGTCGGGTTGAAATTGCATCACGGCTGCTGTTAACATTTTTCTTGCTGATCTCTTTAGCCGAAGTGGCGGAACTGGTAGACGCGCACGTTTGAGGGGCGTGTGAGGAAACTCGTGGGGGTTCGAGTCCCCCCTTCGGCATTTATTCTTGTCAGGATTTCCCGGCGCGTTAAATTCAAGCGCCGGGTTTTTCTTTTGTGGGATTCTTCGCAAACGCCTTTCAACGCACACGGATAATCACACCCCACTGCTTCTTTCGCATGATAATCTGGAGCGGATTCATGTATACATGTGCAAGCCCGCCGCGCGTTGTTGAAGGGCAGAGGGGCTGATAAACTCTCAAGGCATTAATGCGTGCAGGAGCCGTTCGATCTATGCGCTCTCTACTTCTTCAGCGTCTACGAAACCGCGCCGGGTTGGCTCTGGCCGCGCTCTGTATTCTCGCCTGCGTTCAAAGTACGGAAGCTCAATCGAGCGACATTAGTTACCCGGCGCCCGTCTTTTCGAACGAAATAATCGCGCGCATCCCTCCGCGCGACCTCGGCGATTCGAGGCAAACCAGACACTTCTATACCTTCAAAGGCATGGAAGGAGATTTGACGGTCACGGTCGAGAGTTCAGACCTGAACGGCGATGTGGATGTCTTCATGGCGAAGACGCTTCGGCCTCTATTGAAGGTGACGTTGTTCGGTGGGACGGTGACCAAAGCCACCAAGAGCGTTTATCTTCGCAAAGAGGAAACCTTGATTCTTCGCGTCGAAGCGCGTGCGGTCGGTGACACGGACGCCGGCTATCGCATCCTCCTCGGCGGCGCCTTCGCTCCGGCTCCCGCTGACCTCGCACAGTCGCCCGACCTCTCGAACCCGTCGCCTGAGCCGACGCAGAGAAGCGGGACGCGGCGCGTGACCGCCACGGGGGCACGCATTGATAAGCCTCAACCCGAAGTGGCGGAAGCGACGCCGACCCCGACGCCCGAACCGGCGTCCACCGAGGCCGCAACAACGGTAGAGAAACCCGTAACGACGAGAACTCCACCGAGGTCGAGGCGCGGAAGAAACTCCAGAGGCGCCGCCAACAGAAGCAGAACGCCGGCGCCCGTTGCCGTACCTGCCGAGACGACAGGCGAGACCGAGACCGCATCCTCCGAGACTCGGAAGCCGGAAGAAGAAAAGTCGGAAAGCGGCGCTAACCCCCCTGCCGCGAAAGCGCCGCCCAAAACACCACGGCGGCGCGGCGCAAGAGCCGCGAGCAGACCCACGCCCGCGTCTGAATCATCGGAGGCACCTAGTTCGACCGCTGCGACACCGCCGCCACCCGCCGTCACGATACTCCGTCTGGTAATCGTGACGAAGGACGGTGAGACTTTAGAGCGCGACATGAGCACGGTGCGGCGCGTCACGGTCGAGAAAAACCAGATCGTTGTGGTGTTGACGAATGGAACCGTGGTCAGGACGCCGCTGGCGCTTGTGGCGAAGATGTCTTTTGAACCGTGAAGGATAAACACAAAGCAGCAAGAGCTATCATCAATGCGAGGATCGTTCTCAACCTGCACAGTCATTCCATGAATGCGGCGTCGGTCTTAATGAAGTAGATCATTCGACATTAATGCCTCCGGTGTCTTTTAAGATTGACGGGCGTTGGGTGCGGCTATTACTGACCCTCGCCGTCGTGTGCCTCGTCTTCGCTGTTTACCGTTGGAGCGGGTTGTGGGAGTCGCCGGAGCGATTGCGCGAACTGGGCGTCGGCGGGCGCACCGCGGCGCTCATCATCCTTGCGATGGCCTTTGCATGGGCGTTCGCGTTGCCGGCCTCGGCCTTCCTCTTTATCACGCCGCTCCTTTTCCCTCCTTATCAATCCGCTTTGATAACGACCACGGGATGCGCGTTGGGGACGGGCGTCGGCTACGCAGTCGCGCGTTTCGTCGGCGGCCCGTGGGTCGAGCGTTTTCGAGACGGACGACTACGACGATTTCTCGCGCGCCACTCAAGCTTCCTCGTCCTCTTCGGCATCCGTCTGACGCCTTCCAGCCCGCACGGCTTCATCAACTACGCCGCCGGACTGGCGGATGTCCCATTCGTGCGCTTCGTCGTCGCGACGACCGCCGCGATGGCGATCAAGTCTTACGTCTACGCGGAGGCCGTCCACAACACCATCGGGGCAAAGTCTCTCACCGATGCGTTGAGCGTGAAGACGGTGCTCTCTATGTTTTGCGTGGCATTGCTTGCGCTCGCGGGCCACGCTCTCAGCCGGCGCTTCGCCCGGCAAGCGGAGACGCCGCCGCCGCAGGTCGCCGGTTAGCCGAGTGCGGTTGAACAAATAAGTGGCTTTCGATGGGAAGGAGTTTATAATCCTTCTCGCACCCGTTCCGTAATTCCAAACTTGCATTCACGATGACAAAGCGTCGCAGCGCACAATCCGAACGCGGTACCGGTACATCTCCGGCTCGACCCGTCTATCCATTCACGGCGATAGTCGGGCAGGAGGAGATGAAAATGGCGCTGCTGTTGAATGTCATCTCTCCAACCGTCGGCGGCGTCCTCATTATGGGCAACCGGGGGACGGGGAAGTCCACGGCGGTGCGCGCCCTCGCCCACTTGCTGCCTCCAATCTCGACCGTGCGCGGCTGCGCTTACAACTGCGACCCGCAAGACCCGGAACATCTCTGCCGCGATTGTCAGGCGCGATTTGAAGCAGGGGAGAAGTTGGCGCGAGAGCAAAAGCAGGTGCCCGTCGTTGAACTTCCGCTTGGTGCGACCGAAGACCGCGTGTGCGGAACCGTAGACATCGAACGCGCTTTGAAGGAGGGCGTCAAAGCGTTCGAGCCGGGGCTACTCGCGCGCGCCAATCGGGGCTTTCTCTACATTGATGAAGTCAACCTGCTCGAAGATCATCTGGTAGACCTTTTGCTCGACGCTGCCGCCACCGGCAGAAACAGCGTCGAGCGCGAGGGCATTTCGGAAGAGCATCCCGCGCGCTTCGTGCTCGTCGGCTCCGGCAATCCGGAGGAGGGCGAGTTGAGGCCGCAGTTCCTCGACCGTTTCGGCGCCAGTGTCGAAGTCCGGACGATTGGTGATCGAGATGCGCGCGTCAAGATCGTCGAATTGCGCGAGGCTTTTGAGCGCGACTCGGAACTTTTTCTGAAGACCGAGGAATCTGAACTGGAAGACTTACGCCGCCGCTTGGTGCGTGCGAAACGAAAATATGGAAGCGTGGAAATCTCGCGCGAAACTCTTATCTCCATTGCGGAGTTATGCGTGCGTGTCGGCGTTGACGGTCACCGGAGCGAGATTGCGATGACGCGCGCCGCGCGCGCGCTGGCGTCTTTCGAGGGGCGGAGGAAGGTTTGCGCCGAAGACGTGCGGCGCGTGGCGCCGATGTGCCTGCGACATCGTCTGCGGCGCGACCCGCTCGAAATGGTCGAGAGCGAAGCGCGCATCGAAGAGGCGATTGAGGAGGTGTTCGGCGGCGGCACGGACGCGAAAGGGAACGGCTCGGCGGGGCGTGGCAACGGCTCCGGTTTTACGTCCCCCGAAACCTTCGATCAGCCTGATGACGGGGAGGCAAGGAAAAAGAAGCGAGATGGAAAGTTACAGGCTCAGGATGATTTCGATCACCAAACAACAGATGGGCATGAGGAAAGAGTCTTTTCTTCCGAGAGCATGAACATCTCGCATGGCCTGCTCGATTCGTCCGGGTCGAATCCGCAGCGCACACTGAGAGAACGCGCTCCCGCCCAAAGGTCTAAGGGGCAGCGGCGCACTTCGTTCGCGCGGCGCGGGCGTTATTCGATGACGACCGGCGAGAGACGCGAAGGCGCGCGAGTCGCACTGGATGCGACGCTCCGGCGCGCCTCCGTTTCACAGGTCACGTGTCACGAGGCGGGCGATTTAATGCTTCGTGTCCGTGCGACAGACCTGCTTTTCAAACGCTTCCGCCGAAAAACGGGCGCCCTCTATATCTTCGCTATTGACACTTCGGGCAGCATGGCGCTCAATCGGATCGGTCACGCAAAGGGCGCCGCGCTTCAACTCCTGCGGAAGTCATACATCAACCGCGACCGCATCGCCCTTGTCTCCTTTCGCGCGCGTGCAGCCGAGACGATTCTGGGGCCGAGTAACTCACAGGGACGCGCCGCGCGCATTCTCGAAGCGCTCCCCGTGGGAGGCGCGACCCCCCTCGCTTCCGCGCTTCAACACTCGCTTGATATCGCACGGAGATCGCAGGCGGCGGGAGCGGGCCGGACAGTGCTCGTTCTCTTCACGGACGGGCGCGGCAACGTGCCGCTGACGAATAAAATCAAGGGCGGAAGCTCGAACGCATCCGTGAGCGTCAATTCCGAAAATACCAGCGCCCTCTTTCACGGTCAGGCTCATGCCTCTCCAGCAACAGTTGCGAAAAACGTTTTTAGAAATCAGATTGAAGCTGAAATCGAGGAGCTTGGCGGCGCGCTACAACGTGCGGGCGTCTTCTCAGTCGTCGTTGATACGATGAGTTCCTTTACGTCGAAAGGCGAAGGGAAATTTGTGGCCGGCGCGCTCGGTGGGCGCTACGTGCAACTGCCCCAAAGTCCGAACTGGAAAGACTGCATCGGGTTACTCCATCCATGAGCGAGATGCGACGAGAGCCAATCACGAGCGAAGAGCGCGACCGCCGCGTGCTCGAACTTTACGAGCGGGTGGTGGAGATCGAGCAGAGACTGATCCCGACGGGCCTGCACGTCTTCGGGCGCTACCCCGGCGCGCAGGAGTGCGCCGATCTTTTGCGAATGGTGCTCTCCTTCGACAGGCCGGAGCACGGCGCGCGCGCGCTGCCCGACCTCATCGCCGAAGGTCTCGGCCTCGGTGCTTACCGACACCTGCTTGAATCGAAGTCGGATGATGGATGGGCCGCACGCGAAAGCGTGGACGCTCTCGTCAAAGAAACGGTCGCGCGCTTTCTCGACGAAGGGGCTGAAGGCGCCGTCCGTTGGGTGTGTGCCGCCGCGAGTGTGGGTGAAGAAGAGGCGCGTAACGTTTTTTCTTTTCTCGCGGAGCTGACGGAAAAATTAGGCGACAACAGAGAGTTGGAAAGTTTCTCGCGTGCTCTTCGTGGTGAATACATCGAGCCGGGGCCGGGCGCGGACATCGTGCAGAACCCGTCGGTTCTACCGACCGGAAGGAATACGCACGCCGTCAATCCTTACGCCGTCCCGTCCGATAGCGCATATATGCGCGGCGAGCAGGTGGTGAGCCTGCTCCTCGAACGACACCGGCGCGAGCAGGGGAGATACCCGCGTGCGATGGCGCTCGTGTTGTGGGGCTTGGACAACATCAAGACACAGGGCGAAGGCGTGGCGCAGGCGCTCTGGCTGCTGGGCGTGCGCCCCGTGAGGGATGCCCTGAACCGCGTCACGGACGTTGAGCCGCTGTCGCTCGAACGGCTGGGCCGACCTCGCATTGACGTGGTGATGACCGTCTCTGGTATTTTCCGCGACCTGTTCAGTCCGACGATGCTGCTGCTCGACAAGGCCGTGCGTTGCGTCGCCGAACTCAACGAGCCGGACGAGTTGAACTACGTGCGGCGCAACATCTACGGGCAGATGCGCGAGCAATCCTGCGCGTTCGACGAGGCGGCGCTGCGTGTCTTCTCGAACGCGCCCGGCAACTACGGGACAAACGTCAACTTCATGGTGCTCGACTCGCAGTGGGAAAAGCCCGAAGCTCTCGGCGACCTCTTCGTCACGCGCAAATCGTTCGCTTACGGGCGCGATCGGGAAGGCCGCGCGCTCGAAGGCCGGGAAGCGCCCGCCGCGTTGAGTCGCGCGTTAGGCCGCGTCGAGGCCACGTACCAGAACATTGACTCGTTCGAAATTGGGATCACGGATGTTGACCACTATTTCGAATACCTCGGCGGGGTGTCGAAGGCCGTCGAAAAAAACGCCAGCGCGCGGCCCGCGATCTACGTCTCGGACTCGCTCGCACGCGAGACGCGCGTGCGCTCGCTGGAAGAGACCGTTCGGCTTGAGACGCGCGCCAAAACCCTCAACCCGAAATGGTTCGAGGGGATGTTGAAGCACGGCTTTCGCGGCGTGGCCGAAATCGAGAGCCACGTCACGAACACCTTTGGGTGGAGCGCGACCGCGGACGCCGTAGACGACTGGATTTATACTGAAGTCGCGGAGACGTTTGTGCTTGATGCGGAGATGATGAGCCGACTGAGCGGTCTCAATCCGCATTCGGCGAGGTCTCTCGTGGGACGACTGCTCGAAGCGCAGGCGCGTGGATTTTGGCAGACCGAAGCCGAGACGGTCGAAAAGATGAAAGATATTTTTTCGATGCTCGAAGACCGGATCGAAGGGATTGCCTGAGAGCGGGGAATGGGTTGATGAAAGCTGTCGTGCTCTACGTCGGTTCGAGTCTGCTGGCTCCGCTCAGAAAGGCGGAGGAGGAGATCAACCGTCGGCACAAGCTCGCCTTAAGCGTTGCCACCTACAACTTCGGCGCGGAGTTGGTTGAAGACGAATGGCGCAAAGTTGAAAGCGACCTCGCGGGCGCGGACATCGTCTTCGTCTTTCACGTCACGGACGGGGCGAACGCGGCGAGACTGATCTCCCTCCTGAAGCTTACGGAAAAAAATCAGAGCGCGGTCGTCGTCATCAACTGCATGCCCGACCTGATGAAGCGGACGCGCATGGGCAAGTTGCGTTTTGGTGGGGACGCCGGACGAGCAATCTCTGATAGCGCGGCGGAAGATGAGAAACAGAAGTCGGCGGAAGGTCGCACCCGTCGTCTCGTCAAAAGTGTCGGCGCGTGGATGGGCGAACAGGCGCGGGCGCGCGGCGGCAAGGGGCGAAGTGGACACGGCCAGTACATGCGTTTGGTCGAGCGTATGCCAACGCTTTTGAAATACGTCCCGACTGCCGGAAAGCTCCGCGATGTGAAGCATTACCTTTATCTCTTCTGCTACTTCATCCAGCCAACGCCCGCTAACATTCAGGCAATGCTGCTCTACGCGATCAAGCATTATGCGGCAGGCGAGCGATTGGCGAAGATCAAAGTCCCACCGCCGGAGACGATGCCCGCCGCGGGCATCTACCACCCGGACGCACCGGCGCTCTTCGCCACGTTTGAGGCTTACCGCCGTTGGTACGAACGGCGGCGCGATGGTGTCAAACGACAGCCGCTCGACCCGGAGCGGACAATCGGGCTGCTCCTGATGCGAACGCAGATCGTGAGCGACACCCGTCGCCACTACGACACGCTCATCCGTGAAATTGAAGGCGAAGGACTGGCCGTGATTCCAGCGATCTCGACCTTTATGGACAATCGAGAGGCTTGCGAGAAGTTCTTCGTAGCAGAACGAGGGCAGCAGCCCGACCGTGAGGGATGGCGTCTTTCGAGTAAGTCGGGCGCCCTTCCTGACGGTCTGACGCGCGCCCATAAATCCCGCGTCAGTCAAATTGTTTCGCTGACCGGATTCAGCTTCGTCGGCGGGCCGGCGATGAACGATAGCGAAGCGGCGGTCGCTTTCCTGAGCGAACTGAACCGACCGTTTCGCTCGGCGGTGAGCCTCGACGTGCAGACCATTGAAACATGGCAAGAATCCTTTGCGGGCTTGAACCCGGTGCAGGCGGGTATGCAAATCGCCATCCCGGAGATTGACGGCGCGACCGAGCCTTTCGTTTACGGTGGGATGCCGGCGGGCGGCCCGGAGCCGGTCGCGCTCGAAGACCGTTGCGTGCGCATCGCTCGACGACTGAGCCGCTGGAATAAGTTGCGGACAGCAGCGCGGGAGGAGGTAAAGCTTGCGCTCGTCCTCTTCTGTTTCCCCCCCAACAAGGGCAACATCGGCACCGCCGCCGAGTTGGATGTCTTCGAGAGCGTGTGCGGAATGCTCAAGCAGCTTCACGCCGAAGGCTATGCGGTCGAAGCGCCCGCGAGCGCGGACGCATTGCGCGAACTACTGCTCGGAGGGAACTCGGAGAGCTTTGGCTCAGTGGCTAATGTTGCCTACCGAATGAGCGTGAACGAATACCTGCGCCTTTGTCCGCACGCAAACGAGGTCGAGGGGGAGTGGGGGAAAGCGCCGGGCGGAATCAATTCGTTCGGGCGCGATATTTTAATCAACGGTATCCGGCTGGGAAACGTTTTTCTCGCCGTCCAGCCGACCTTCGGTTATGAGGGCGACCCCATGCGCTTGCTGATGTCGCGTGGTGGTTCGCCGCATCACGGTTTCGCGGCGCTCTACACATATCTTGAAAAAATCTTCGGCGCCGATGTCGTTGTGCATGTCGGGACACACGGCGCACTCGAATTTATGCCGGGCAAGCAAGTCGGTCTCTCGGGTGAGTGTTGGCCTGACCGCTTGATCGGAGAGTTGCCGCACGTCTACGTCTATAGCGTCAACAACCCTTCCGAGGGCGCCATCGCCAAGCGCCGGTCTTACGCGGAACTCGTCTCTTACTTCACGCCGCCGGTCGAGGACGCCGGTCTCTACAGCGAACTCGCGGCGCTTAAGGAATCAATCAGCGCCTATCGCTCTTCGACCGACGAGCGCGAGCGCGAACGCCTCTTCGCCGAGATCGAAGAGATGTCGCAATCACTTCACTTTCAGCCTGAAGAAAAAGCTCGCGTCGTTTGAACACGCCCGGTTGTACAGCTTCTTCCTCACGCTTCGTGTCAACAGCTTCCGCTTCAGGCCAGTCAAGCGGCTCATCCGCGTCGTTCACTTCTCAGAGCGTGTCGAAAAAGCCATGCGTCGTAGCTCCGTGAGGAGCGGAATGTTTATAGCCCTTATATGCCGCTCCTCACGGAGCTTGGAGACCTCGGCTCACCCGACGAGCTACAAACATTTCGCCCCTCACGGGGCTTTTTATAGCAGCTTGCATTTGGATGCGACCGTTTAGAGGCGGGCAATGCCCGCCGTCTCAAGCTTCGTAGATTGAGACGGCGGGCATTGCC
>JBGTBQ010000286.1:0-10683 GCA_041749275.1 Pyrinomonadaceae bacterium
GGTTGGCTTGTGGTAGACTCCATGGCGACCTTCCTTGAGTCAGCGTAGTTCTCGGAACTGCTTCGTTAACTGACTTGTGGAAGGTCTTTCTGTAATTTGTCAAGTAATCCCCGTCATTCCTGACTTTGCAAACGCCCTAGCCTCTGGCCTTTTTTATCTGAAGGAATTGACATCCTGATCTTCAAGCAGGAAGAACTTGCGTATGCGCTCGAGAAAATCGTTCTGCGCGTGGCGCATGCGCCGGCGCATGGCTTCCTCATTGAGTTCTTCGCGCACGCCTTCCAGTTCGACGCGGCGGCGCGCGAGGATGCGCGAGATGTCTTCCGCGATTTCGGGGCGACGGTGCAGGATGTCATGGAAGGCTTCTTTGTTGAGCCTGTAGCATTCGACATCCGTGCTGGCGATGACGGTGGCCGTGCGCGGCTCGCCGGTCATCAATCCCATCTCGCCAAAGAAATTGCCCGCGTTCAGGGTGGCGACATGTTCGCTCAACTGGCTCCCCTCCGCCGCCACGCGCACCTCGGCTTCACCTTCGCTGATGATGTAGAGCCAGTGGGCCTCCGCTCCCTGCCGCGTCATCGCTTCGCCGCGCACAAAAGGAGCCTTAATCAAACGCTCCGCCAGCTCGCGCGTCTCTTCGTCCGTCAGTGAATGGAAAAGCTCCATCTGTTTTAAAGCCGCGACCCGCTGCGTTATCTCCTGATGATGCTTGCGCTGGCGGCGTGATTCGTCCTCTTCCGTAATAAAGAGCGAGTGCGCGGGGATGGAGAGCGGGATGTTTGCGCGGCGCAGTGCAAAGTAGATACGCTGCCGGACGACGGAATTGGTCGGGTCGTCCACCGCCAAGTCCGTCAGCCAGTAGCGCACGGCATAACTCCCGTAACTCTCTTTAAAATCCATAAAGACGCAATTGGGCGCAGGTTCGCGCGCGACATTTGAAATCGGCTCGGCGCACAGGGCCGCTTCGACGGCATCAATCACATCCGACGGCGGATAACGAAAGTCAACGTTAAAGTAAACCCACATCCGATGCTGTCGCGCCGCGCCCGTGCGGCGGCCAAGAATAGTCACCAGCCCCTTCATCAAGACGCTATTCGGAATGACAATCGTGTCCCAGTTGCGCGTCTCGATGGAAGTTTGCCGCCAGCGAATCTCTTTCACGCGGCCTTCGTGCTGGTCTATCCGCACCCAGTCGCCGACGCCAATCGTGCGCTCCATCTGCAAGGCCATGCCGCCCATGGTGTTGCCGAGAGTGTCTTGGAGCGAGAAGCCAATGATGGCTGTAATGACCGCGGAGGTGGCGATGATGCCGGTCAGGTCAACCCCGCTTTGCGAAAGCAAGGTGAGCGCGATGATGATATAAGTGAAGGCGATCAGCAGGTCGCGCAGAATGCGCGGCGGCTTGAGACGGACGGCTTCGAGCAAGACCTCAAAGATGAGTACGCTCGCCAGATTGACGATGGCAATCCCGCCGATGAAGACCGCGGCCCAGCGCGTCCAGCGATACGCGGCGCCGCCCTGCCCCGCGCCGTAAGTCGCAATCGCGGCGGCGGCCAGCAAGCCCGCAACCGCCACGCTAAACAGCAGCACGGCGTTTCGTATCCGCAGGCGCTCGAAAGGGACGAACACAAACAGGAGGGCCGCGCCCAGCATAAACGAGAGCGCGATCCAGTGGGAAACTCCGCCCATCCCGGCAGCGGTTTGTAGATTGCTCCAGAAGTTCACGGCTCGACCAAGATTCAAAAAGGTATGAAATGAAGTCCCTAATAGAAAGCGCGGGAGCGAATCTTAACACGACCTGAACCTGATGTTGCGAGAATCTTTGACGGTCAAAAGGTCAAAGGTTACAGCGCGGACGGGAAGCCCATCCGCTGCCTGCGCTGTAACCTTTGACCTTTTGCCTTTTGCCTTCTTTAGTATCCTTCCGTCTGCTGTCGCAGCCACTCGTCAAGTTCTTCATCGGTCGGGTCGCGGTTCAACTCTTTACGCAGCCGCTCGCGCACGTATTCGCGCTCGTCCCGCGCCACGTCTTCGAGCGAGTCATCATCCCCGCCGCCATCACCCTCCGTCCCCGCGCCCGCGAGAATGAAGGACACCGTTTTTGCAGTCATCGCCCTGAGCATTCGACCCCTCCTTTTCACCTCTTATTCCGTCGTGAGATTGTTGGCGCGAATAGTACGCACAAGCCCGCGCGGGCGCAAGCGAGGATACGCCGCGCCTGCCGTTCAAGCGTCGCCGCCGGCTCACGTTTGCGCCGTCCGCTTTGAGGCTTTAAACTCTCGCATCTTCACGTCGGCAGAATGTTCGGCAATGCGTCACTTACCGGGGGGACTGCCCCATGCGTGCTTTGGGAGCGAGTCAACCAAAGGTTGGCGAGTTGCCTTCCGCTGGGAGCGGAGGCGTCCCGACCGCGCTCTCAGGAGGATTGATGAATTCCGTTTCCGAACTCACACGCTATAGGCTGCTGCTCTGCCTGACCACTCTGTTGCTGTGTCTGCCTATCCTGTCAGTGACATATCCGCCGCTGGTTGACTATCCGAACCACCTCGCGCGCGCGCACATCCTGAACGCCTACGACGTGACCCCGGCTTACCGCCTGACTTTCGACCGGCAGTTCGCGCCCATTCCCAACCTCGCCTGCGACCTCCTGATTCTCTTCTTCAACCAGTTCGTCGGCATCTTCGCGGCGGGCAAGATTTTTCTGGTGCTGACGGCGGTGCTCTTCGTCGCCGGCTGCCATCTGCTCGGCAGGTCAATCCACGGACGCCCGACATGGCTGGCGCTGCCGTGCTGTTTCTTCTTCTACAACTGGATGCTGCTCTTCGGGTTCATCAACTACCTGTTCGGCCTCGCCCTGTTCGCGGTCGCGCTGGCGTACTGGATGGAGTGGCGCGGGAAGTGGACGCCGTTGCGCTACGCCTCGGTGTCATTGCTGGTCTTCTCGGCTTACCTCGCGCACCTGTCGGCATATGTCTTCCTCGGCGTGGCCTTCACGCTTCTCGCCGCATGGAGCTATTTTAAACGTGAACGCACACTGCGCGCGGCGGCGTTCGACCTCAGCCACCTCGTCGCGCCGCTCGCGGCCTTCGCCGCGTTTATGAACAGGAGCGGCGAGCGTGGTTACACCGAGTGGAACACCATCCGCGGCAAATTTATTGACGCGCTGCCGCTCTTTAACGGTTATGACTACAAGTCGGACGTGATGTTTGGTGTCGCGTTGCTGGTCATCATCGTCCTGACCGTCCTGCGAGCAGACCGCATCCGCGTCGTCGCGCCGATCTTCCTGACAGGTCTCGTGTTCTTCGTCCTCTATCTGCTTTTCCCGAAGGCCGTGCTGACGGCGTGGGCGGTGGACGCGCGATTTATCATCCCGGCGACTTTGTTGCTCGTCCTCTCATTAAAAATCGTC
Source organism: Pyrinomonadaceae bacterium (assembly GCA_041749275.1). Taxonomy (GTDB): domain Bacteria; phylum Acidobacteriota; class Blastocatellia; order Pyrinomonadales; family Pyrinomonadaceae; genus JBGTBQ01. Next base: position 3,410 of record JBGTBQ010000286.1, read on the forward strand.
GTCCCACATGGCAGCGGCAGGCTCTTGCTCCTGCTTGCATTAGCCGTCTTCACCTTGCGCGTGGGTTCCTTGTGGACGACGTGGGTTGCGCTCGACCGGCGCATCAACGCGCAGATGAAGGTGTTCGACCTACTGCCGGAAGGAGCGACAGTTTACCCGCTGTTCGTGTCGCCGGGTGAGAACGAGAGACGAGAGTTCGAGCGCGCGTTCGACCACGTCATACACTACGCCACGATCAAGCGACGCGCGTTCGTTCCCACCATCTTCGCGTGGCGTTCGCAACAGCCGCTCGTCATCCGCAACAGTCCACGCCATCTGCACCCGTCGCCGGATGGCGTCGGCCAGTGGCTCCAAACTTCCGCCATGTGGATGGACTATCTCGGCGACTATGAGTACATCTGGAGCAACAACACGGACGAGTGTCTCGCGCAACGACTCCACGAACGCGCCGCACCCGTTGCGGAGGGGGGCGGCTTCACGCTGTGGAAAGTAGGCAGCGGGCAGCAATGAGCAGTCGAAAAAGTGTAGCGATCAAGCAGCCGCCATCGCCGCGTAGCGGCGATTGAGTTTAGCCCGGCGTTTCAACGCCGGGGAGGACGACTCAGCCGTCGCTAACGCGACGCGGAATCAATACATCACCCAACCGTGCGTTGAAACGCACGGCTAAATTCAAACCGCCGCCACGCGGCGAAGACCATTGCACCCCGGCTACCAAGAATGAAAACGAAAGCGGCTTGAGATATGAACTCAAGCCGCTTTCTTCTTCTGTTTTTTCTGCCTGCTGCCTACTCCACTATCACGCGGTCGGTCGAGCCGCGTCCGAAGGTTTCGGGATGGTACATCTCTTCGGCCTTCGGCGGCGGGACGACGAAAGCGCCGGGCGTCGTCGCGCGCGCGACGTAAGAGTAGGTGTAGACGCCTTCCCACAAGAGCGAGGTGAACGCCTCGACGCGCTCATCGCGCATGTTCTGGTGTTCGTACCACTGCCGCCACCACCAACCGCGCCGCGCGGGCTGCGCCTTCTGATCTTCGGGAATCTTCTCCGTCACGGCGAGCGCCGGGTTCAGGGCTTCCAGTCCGGCGGGCAACGGGTCAACGAGCGCCACGTGGTAACGCCGCGTCGGCGCGCCCAGCGTCAGACGCACGCGCACCTTCGCGCCCGACTTGATGCGCCACGTTCCATCGGCGTCGCGCCGCACGTCCCGCGGATCGTCCAGCCCCTCATAGACGCGCTCGACCGTGAAGCCGTAGTCCGCCGCTTCTAGTTTTAAAGACGTGAGCGCGTACCGCATCCCGATGCGATAGTAGAGACGGCCCGCGCCCTCCTTGCTCAAAATCAAATTCTGCTCGCCCGTCTTTTCGGCGACGATATGCATCGGCACGTTGACCTGTTTGAAGTCGGTCGAGCGCCCGCGAAACTCCTGCTCTCCCGCGTACCGCTCGCCCAGCCACGCGCGCGCGACGAAGTTCGGCGTCACCTTTTCGTAAGTGTTGAAGTAACGGTCGAGCGCGAGGAGCACGAAGGCGTTCTCCTGCGTGTTCTCCCAGCGCCCCTGCTTGCGCTGCGCGAGCAGGCCGCGCACGACTTTGGGAATCAAGTCGCTTTGCGGTTGGTCGCCGATCAGGGCTTCGAGAATGACGCCGTCGGCGCGTCGGTTCGAGTGGAGCAGCAGATAGTTCGCGTCGCTGTATCCACTCGTGAAATGAGCCGTCCCGGCGGTCTCCTCCGCGCGGTTGTTCAAGTGTGTGCGGATGGCCGCGACCTGCGCGGCGGAAGCAGCGTCGCCCGACAGCACCGGCAAGAGCCACCCGACCGCTTCGAGCGAGATTTTGTCGAGGCCACCGGCGGCGACGATAAGAGAGCGCGCCTTCGCCGCGTCGCGGTCGCCCATGCGGTTGCGGACATAGAGCGCATAAGCGACGAGCGCCCGCCGCGCCTCCGGGCTGTAGTACGAAGGGATGCGCCGCTCGATGTCGCGCAGGTAGGTCTTCGACTTGTTGAGCATCTCTTCGGGAACGTCGAAGCCCTTCTCTTTCGCGCGCGTGAACGCGTGCGCGACGTGGATGCTGACGTAAGGCCAAGACTCATCGCCGCGCCGCCAGAAGCCGAAACCACCGTCGCCGTTCTGCATTCCCTGAAGACGCTTGATGTCGCGCGCGACGGCTTTCTTCATCTCGTCGGGCGACGGCAGTTCCTTCGCCTTGAACGCCGTCAACACGTCCTTGAGCGCGGCGACCGCAATCACGCGCGACGAAAGCTGCTCAGAGCATTCATACGGATACGCGACGAGATACAGCACCGCGTCCGTCAACGCCTGAAGCTGCGTTGACGATGTTGTGAGTTCCAACCCGCCGAACTGCGGGAAGACGTTCGCGGGCGCGCGGACGGGTTGCACGACAGCTGCGCTCTCGTCAATCTCGCCGTAGGTGGCGAAGGCTTCGGTCGTCGCGGGCGTCCACACGGGCAGAGAGATTTCGGCGGCGTCCGCGTGACGCCCTGATGCCGCGCCCAACTGGAAGCGCGCCGTCCCGGCCTTCGACGCCGCGACGGGGAAACGCACCTCGACGCGGTCGTTCGCGGGAACCACGACGCGGCGGCCCTGCCCGTCCGTCAGCTCCGCGTTCGCGGCGCGCACGGCGACGCTGACCTCCATCGGATTGTCAGTCTGATTCTGCACGACGACCGGCAGCTCGATGCGGTCGCCGAAGTTCAAAAAGCGCGGCGCGGAGGGACGAACCATCAAAGGCATCCGCGCTGTAATGGCCGACTCACCCGAACCGAACTGCTTGCCGCCCGCGACCGACACGGCCATCACGCGGTAGCGCGTCAGGTTGTCCGGCACTTTTACTTTCACCTCCGCGCGCCCGTTCGAGTCGGTCGTCACCGAAGGCGCGAAGACAGCGAGCGCGTTGAAGTCCGTGCGAAGATTGACCGCTCCCGACTCGCCGCTTTGTTCTTCCGCTTCCGCGGGTGAGTCCGCGAGAATCCCTGCGCTTGCCCGCGCCCTCTTTGCCGGGGCGGGTGAAGCCATCGGTGGGGGCGGCGGAGCGCCGTTCTTGTATGCGCGTTGTACAGAGAACTCCTGCCGCACACCGGCCCCGCCTCTGCCCTCTCCGAAACCGATGCTAATGTCACCGGGGTCGGCAAGCATCACGTCCTTGCGCGTGTGATAGTCGCTCACCTCCGCGCCGCGCTGCGAGTAGAAGACCGACACCGGGTCTTCGAGACGATAGCCGGTGAGCGCGAGCACCGATTCGTCCACGACGACGACCGCCAGCTCGCTCCCCTGCACGGGTCGCCCGCCCGCGTCGCGCACCTCGACCGCAACGGTCGTTTCGCCGCCCGGCTCAAGCGCCTTGTCGCGCGGCGTCGCCGTCACCTGAAGCTTGCGCGCGAGCGGCGGGACAGACAGATTCAACTCGCCCTTGGCGAAGGCCGGTCGCTTCGGCAACTTCTCGTCACGCTCGCCCTTATCGTTCACGCGCGCCGCCGCGCCCACGAGATCAACCTGCACGTGTATGTTTGGCGTGAATGATTCTTCAATCGGCACACGCACCGTGTGCGAAGGCTCGTTCATCTTGAAGCGCTCGGTGCGGACGAGTCCCGAACGGCGCAAGGTCACGACGCCCTCCGCCGGATAGAACGGCGCCTGCACGAGAATCTCCGCCGTCTCGCCCGCGCGATACTCCCTGCGGTCGGGAATTAGCTCGACCTTCTCCTGCGACACGTCGCGGCGCGGCGGCTGTTGCCCGCCCGCGACCCACAGCGTCAACTCACTCTCGTTCGGGCGCTCGCGGTCGTCCATGATGCGCGCCGTCACGCGGTACACGCCGCCCTTCTTCGGTGTGAACGTGCACTTCACCGGCCCGTCCGTTGACCGCACGGAACACTCTTGCGCGTCCGCCTCCTTCTGTACCCACTGGCCCTTCTCGTAAGTCCAGTCGAGCAGCACGGCGCGCATTTTCACCTCGCGGTTCTTGACCAGACCGCCGTCGAGGTCCGAGACGATGGACTGGACGACGAGCGGCTGGCCTTGTTGGACGAAGGTGCGCTCGCTCTTGAGTCCGACGTAGAGTTCCGACGGATGAACGAGCATCGTCGTCGTTGCCGTCCACGCCTGCCGGTTGACATCCGTCACGCTCGCCTGCGCCGTCACGGTCGAAGCGCGCGGCGGGTTGACCGACTCGAAATCAATTTTAAGATTGTGCTTGCCGGCGGCGTCCGTCAGTCCCTTGAAAGCCTGCATGTAGGTTTCGCCGCCGCGACCGTAACTCGTGCCGCCCCACCACGGCGTCCACTTGCCGAAGGTATAGTCGCCCCGGTTCGGCGGCGTGAAGTTGCCGGGCGCGCTCGTCACGTTCCAGTTCACTTCCGCGTTCGGAAGACCGCCGCCCGCGAAGTAGCTCGCCGCGACGGTTGTTGTCGCCTGTCCCTTGACGAAGTGCGGCCCCTCGCTCGCTTTGGCCGTCACCTCGAATTCGGGTCGGCGAAACTCCTGCACTTGAAAGTTGTGATAGTGCTGCATCCCGCCCGCGACGCCGGGGCCGCCCTGCGCGTCGAACTGGAGCGAGGTGTTGCCGAGATTCACCGTCGGCGGCAGTTTGAGTTTCAAATCGAAACCGCCGAGCGCGTTCAACTCCGCCGTGCCCTTCGTCACCTCGTTGCCGCGCGAGTCGCGCAGCATGTAAGAGACTCTCTCCGCCGCGCCCGCGAGCGCGCCCACATCGCCCATCTTTCCGCCGCCGACGCGACGCACCCAACCCTTGATGCTCACCTCTTCGCCGGGCCGGTACATTTTCCGGTCGTCGAACACGTACCAGCGCAAATAATCCTGCGCGTCGCGCTTCACCCAACCGCTCCCGCGCTGATACCACTCGCTATGTTCGGGCAGGATCGCCAGATCGTTCCCGCGCCGCGCGACGAGCACGCCCGTCTCCGTCGCCGTTTGACCGAGCGCGAGACGCGCCACGCCGTCCGCGCCGCTCACGGCCTTCGCGCCCGAAGGCAGCAGACTCAACTCGACGCCCGCGAGCGGTTGCCCGTCCTTGAGCGAGGTGGCCCACCCGACCAACTCCTCTCTATCCACAAAGGCATCGAGGCCGATCCCCGTCGCCTGCACCCAAGAGTAAACAGTCTGCCGCTGGTTCCGGTTCTTGACGGGCAGCGTTGATTCGACGACGACGATCACCTGACCGTGGCCCTCTCTGAGCGCGGGCGCGAGGTCAATGCGCGTCTCCGTCAACTCGTCCGGCTGCGACTTCACCGCAACGGTCTTCGACGAGACGAGACGGCCCGGCGGCGTGGTCTGTTTCTCCTTCGTCTCCTCGTAATACTGGTTGACGTGGCGCAGGTAGGACGTGAACCGCCGCCAATCTTCGGGCGCGACCGAGTAGAGACTGACTTTCAAGGTCTGATGGTTGACCGTGTAGACCGAGAAGCGCGGCTGGCTCGCGGGGTCGAGCACGACCATCGTCCCGCCCGTCGAAGTGAGCATCGGGTCCGCCGCGCCGACGTTGAACGTCACGGTCGCGTTCGTGCCGAGCGTCTGCCCGAACGTGTCGCGCAGAGATGCGTCGAGGGTGACGGTGTAGGTCGTCCGCCCGCGCTTCACGCCCTGCACGTGAAGCGTGTTGCCGTAGATTTCAATCTTCGCGTCGGGCAGCTCCGGCGAGAAGCGCACCTGCGATTTATCGAAAGCCTGCGCGTCGAGCGGGTTCGTGAAGGTGATGCGCCACTGGTCGAACGGCGTGCAGCGCTTGCTCCAGCCGCACTCGTGCGCGCTGACGCGCAGCGGCCCGTAAGTACGAAAACTGAACTCCTCGGCCTTCGCCGTCACGCGCGGCCCTTCCGCCGAAGGCGTGCCCGGCCCGACCGTCACCGTAATGCCTGCCGCGCCCGGCAGCGCCGTCCGCACATCGCCGCCCGCATCCACCGCACGCACAGCCAGCCAACGCCCCTTCACCGCCGCGCCCGCCAACCTCTTCACGGTTTCATCAGCATTGATCTCTTCATCCGTCGCCAGTCTGATTTTCAAATTCGTCGCGCCGCTGCTTAACCGTATCGTCCGCAGCACCGCCGTCGGGTCAACGCGCTGATCGAACTCCATAAAGATAATCGCGTCGCGCCGGACGGGGCCGCCCTCCGGATACTTCGTCTTCAACTGGACGGGCGGCGTCGAGAACTTCCACGTCACCGCCTCGCGCAGAGCGCCGCCGCTCGCGGAGCGTGTGCCCGCCGGGACGGTCGCCGTAAACTCGGTCGCCATCGGCAGCCGCTCACCCTCCGGGTCGAAGAGCAGCGTCTTCGTCCCCAGCCAGCGCCAGCGCCCAGCCACCTGCGGCGAGAGACGCACGGGCACGACCTCCGCGGCCTCGCCCTGCGAAGTCACCGCCACCATCGGCTGCGAAAAGGTCGCCGAGACCTGCGGCGCGAGCGGCACTTCACCCGTCGGCGACTGTCGCAAGACCTGCAACGCTCCGCCCGTCGCCGCGTCCGGCGCCTCGCGGCTCTCCTTCGCCGGGAACGCCGCGAGCACCGTCCGTCCCGTCCGCGGAGCCGGCAGCGACCGCTCGCGCAAGTTAAAATCCTGCTCGTCGCTTTCCTCCACCTTCAGCGGCGGCAGACGTTGCAACACCCTCGCCACCTCGCCCTCGGACAGCTTCGTCGCGGGCGCGGGGCTGCTCGTCGCGGCGGGCCGCTGCTCGGATTCTTCGACGCCCTCGCTCAGGCGGAAGCGCAACCCCTGCGGAGTCGTGCCGTCACCAGTCACCCCGGTCTGGCTCATCTCGTTAATTTCTTCCACACTCTCTCCTAACTCTCTCGCGTGAACCTTCACGCCGGGCGGCATGAGCGCGCTCAGTGTCAACTGTATAACCAACAGCCAAGCGATGGCGCTTCTGAGATGGGTCATCGAGAATTCCTCTCCGGATAAATTTATCAGCGGTGCGTTCCAAAGAAGTGCGAGGAGTCAAGCTCTCCTCCCTCATAGTGAACGGCGGCGCGTGCAAGTCTTGCGGCGCAGGAACCGTTAGAGCGCAGGATGGCGCGGCCCAGCCGTTTCTTCCGACGATTGGCACGGCCAGTATAATTAGACACACCCCAACGGCAAAGGTTCCCCAGCAAACTTGCCGCCCTTAGAGCGTGTCTAAAAAGCCCCGTGAGGGGCGAAATGTGTGTCGCCCGCGCCGCTCTCCCCTTGTTCTTTCAAGCCCCGGAGGGGCGGCAGCGCCTACCATGTCGCTCCTCACGGAGCTTCAGCGACCTCATGTCACGC
>JBGTBQ010000287.1:0-15179 GCA_041749275.1 Pyrinomonadaceae bacterium
GGTTGGCTTGTGGTAGACTCCATGGCGACCTTCCTTGAGTCAGCGTAGTTCTCGGAACTGCTTCGTTAACTGACTTGTGGAAGGTCTTTCTGTAATTTGTCAAGTAATCCCCGTCATTCCTGACTTTGCAAACGCCCTACCCGTTATTGAGCCACTACCAATTTTTGTTGTAATCCGCCCCGAATTGCGCTATCTTTACGCCGCTTCTCAGGGTTTGTTCCTCACGGGGCTTGCTTTTCTGCACCCGTCGTCTTAATTCCAGCGGTTCAATAGAATCCAATTCCTCCTTCTGTTATGGCACAACGTTGGACCAAATTCTCACACCTCAAGTGGCTTGACTCGCTCTTATCGCGCGCCGCATCTCCATTCTCCAAGGCTGAGTCATTAGATACTTACGCGACAAACGGTTACTACTTGTTAGGTGGCATGCTGGCCGTTTTCGTCGTACTTGTCTGGAGTTTAGGTTATGTCAGTTGGGTACTCCATCAGTTGCCTGGTTCACTAGGCGACACAATCAAACACCGGTTTCAAGTCATTGACATCAATGGAGTTTCGGAGACGATCCTGCTGATAGTTTTAATCGCGGTTTTTTATACTATCTTCTATTTCTGGAAGCAAGTGCGCTTGTTCGTCGGCGAGAAGTTCGCTAACGCATTTTTCGGGATGGTTAGCGGGGCCATTTCGGTCGGCGAATGGTGTCTTGAAAACCGCTGGTGGTCACTCTTTATAGTGATCAGTCTAGCCAGCATTATCGCATTAGGTGGGAACTATCTTTTCCAAACAACGATTCGCAAAGACAAACTCAAAGCCAACTTCGACCACTGGCTCGCTCAGGTGGATACATTTTCCGACAGGAGCCGCGTCTCGGACGATGAGAGTGACAGCTACCGACCAGTCAGCGCATTTTGGAGCGAAGATTATAAGGAGATCGCCATCCTCCCCGATGGCAATATGCATCCCGCCTTTCCACTCCACAACATGCTAGACACGCTTTATCTAAATAAACCCACGACGAGTTGGATCGACTTTCTCCGAAGCAATCTTCCGAAATTGAAGAGCCACATGGGCTGGTACCAGTTGCGGGGCAACAACGAGATGACTCCTTCGGAAAGGCGCGCGTGGGCGTTGATGAACATTCTGATGGGACGGATTTACAGCCGCATCAGTAAGGAGTGTACCGAGTGCGAGGAATTGGTCGAAGCCAAAAAGTATTTCGACGTGGTCAGCACCCAGTACCGACCCGATCCTGACAATAAACGCTATCTGGTCGCGGCCCACAATGGGCTAGGCACTGTCTACGCCAACACTTTCAGTGCCTTTCTTCGCAACCGGCAAAACCTCTCACCGCACCTTCAGTTAGTCTGTCAGGACGCCGCCCGCTGCGCCGGCCTTGCCATCCACGAATATACGCAGAACGAAAGCGACCCCTGCACTTTCGAGGACAAACGCAAAGAGAACAACATCATAGATATTCTGAGCCGGATCGCTCTCTCCTATGGCAGCCTGCGCCCGCTCGACAAAGACGACCTTTCCAAAATCTGCAACAGCGCGGCTGTGCGCGACGAGAAACTGTTGGCTATCTGCATCGAACAGCGATTGCAAAAGCTGATGTCGTGCGCGGCCAGCGACCCATTCAACCCGCTCATTTTCGTTACCGCCGCGCAGGCGTTCGGCGCGAGCGCCGAACTGAAGCGAAAAGCCGACCCGAAGGCAAATATTGACCGCGAGGCAGTTGCCGCAGGACATTTCTTACGGCTGGCCTATGGCATCCACAAGGATGCTCCCCAAAATTTCAAGGACTGGGAGTTTTGCTATTTCCGCTTCGCCACGGAGGACGAGGCGGCGGGACTGAAGTTCAAGCAAGCTCTCCTATCAGGGCTGGATTATCTGCCCACCCCGGACACCGATGATTTAATGGAACATATTAGGAAAGCAATTAGGAAAGCAAAATGCCCGTAAGCAACATATCCCAGTTACTGTCCAGCTCGATGAAGGACGATGCGCTGGTTAGACACCTCCTAGGCGTCTGGCCGGTCATCGAATCCATCCTCGAAGCCTTCTCCAAAGCCACTCAGCTTCCGCTCTTTATCTTCTTCAACGACACTCATGTCTTTCAATCCTCGCTGGAAACAATGCCCTCCTTCTGCATTAACATGCTCGGCACAGCGGAAACGCAGGAGTTCTGCATAAGTGACGGGCAGCGGCGCGCGTCTAAGGAAGAACCAGACATCGTGCTCGGCATTCAGCTCTGCCACGCCGGGATGATCAACGGTCGCCGTGAGATTGAGACCGGGATTGGGACGCTGACCATTCTTTTCGGCGCGAAGATGTCGCGCAACGCTGAAGCGATGCGGCGGCGCGACGATGTTATCCAGTCAATCACTTCGCGGGATGCGTTACTGGCCGAACGCCTCCGTGCGGATGCCGACGCCGACCAGAGCACCGCCAACATAGAACCTTCCGACCTGGCCCTGATGGACGCGATAACTGACATCGTCCAGAGGCTCGTCAACGCCACGGTGGGTTTCCGCTCCCTGACGATCAACATGGCGCACGAGTTGAGCCTCATGCTGCTTGGCATGGGGCTGCTTACCAACGAGTTCGGCGAGATAGCTGAGAACTACAAGAACAATCCTGAGTCGGTCGAACTTGCGAAAGACCTGCTTCACACACAGACTCTCGTGCATACGCAGTGCCGCCTCGGTTTGTACATCGTGCGAAACTTTCTCTCTCACGCGAGCGAGACTAGGTACAAGGAAGTCGTCCGGCCCCACTTCAGGGAGGTCAACCTCGAAGCGCTACTGGTCGAGATGGTTGAGCTGCACCGCCTGCAAGCAGCGAAAAAGGACATCGTCATCGAGAACGAGGCATCCGGCCTGCCGGCAATCTTCGGTTCTGACATGGAGATTCGCCGCTTGTTCAATAACATCATTAACAACGCCATCAAATATTCATACCACTCGATTCCAGGCGCGAAGCGAACCATCAAGATCAAGAGTAAGGTTCCTTACGATCCCGGCTTCAGGAAGCGCCGCTTCTCGATAACTTTCGAGAACTACGGTCTCGGCCTCACTGAGGAAGAGAGACACAGCGTCTTTATGGCCGGTTTCCGCGGGAGACAGGCGATTGCCGAGGTGCCAATCGGTTCCGGCATCGGCCTGTCGGAAGCTGCGAAGATAGCGAAGCTTCACAGCGGCGAGATAAAGCTACAGTCGAAAGAACTCTACAAAGACGATGAGGGCCGCAGCACGTACCTAACGACGGTTGATTTAGTTTTCCCATACACTACGACAAAGACCCGTTTCTGATAACGATGCCTCATATGATCACAAATCTTCTCTGGTCGGACGACGACTGTAACGAATTCTTGGACCCTCTGGGCCGGAGTTTGAAGAGAAACGGCTTCGTTCTCAGGAAGGCAACGAACTATACGGACGCCTTGGCCGTCCTGATAGCGGAAGAGATTCAGTCTCTCCTCGTTGACATCATCCTTCCGCACGCAAGCGGTACCGGCGCGCTGGGGTTTGATCTCGGGCTGATCCTCGCCGACCGCGCAGCAGACCTCGGAGTCCGCGCTGTCACCTTCCTGACCGTGGTGCGGAAGGACGAAGTTTTGGAGAACTTTAAAAAGCTACGCGAGGACTATCCGCATGTCCGGTTCTCTTACTTCGATAAGACAACGCTGCTCGAACCGAACTCGATAGAAAGCATTTTGGAGTCGCTCAAACCCCTGTAACAACACAGGCACTGACTGGAGCGCGGACTAATGACCTACCTAGTGATCTTCCTAGTTCTCTTCAGCCTCCTCACCCTAGTGGCGCTAATTTTCCGGTTTGTCCAACCGGAACTGATCTACAGCGTGCGGCATGCATTGGTCAAGGTCCGAACCAACAAGGTGTTCCTAGACTACGACGCGAACCGCTTCACCAATTCCAACGTGTTTCCCGATCTGCTGATGAAGGATTTCAGATACGAGTCGCGCGATTACGACGAACAATACGTGCTCAAGCGAGTAATGAAGGTGCGAGAGTTGTACCGCATCCTTGACATGAAGAGGCAGCCCATCCCCGGCCTCACAAAAGAGCGAAAACCACAAGTCTGCATCATTGAATTGGCGAGTTTGCTGGGCAGCCTCGGCAGTAACGTAACGCCGGATCGGAAGTTCAACTATGCAACAATTGACGCCGCCTCGATCCTGACCTTCATCGGTAATGAGATCAGGCGGAAGAGCGACGAGAACAGCAGCGATACTCCGCTGGAGAACGCGTCCGCCGTGGAAGCGTGGTTCACTAAAAATCCCATCAGTGTAGAGCAGGTGATCGAAATATTGATTTCGGCTGTCTTCGGGCTGGCCTATCGCCAACGCGTTCAAGATCAGTCCAAACAGAGTGAAGCGGCCAAGGAGAACAGGAAAAGGGATGGGAAGAAGAAAGCGAGCGCTGATTACCCACCGAGTGATCCGGCAGCGTCCGACCGTGGCGGCGTACAGGACGCCGCCAGGCCAACCGCAACAGGGCAGACATCCACGCCTCCGGAAATAGCGACTGCGAACCGAGGTGCTCTCTCCGGCGAAGCAAATAGTAACTTGCTCGAACGCCCGAACGCTGAACCATTGTTAGAAGCGTACTCGCCGGTGAACCCTCCTCAGCCTAACAATACCTCCGTCGTGAGGGTGTTCGTCAGCTACAGTCACCATGACGAAAAGTACCTGAAGGACGACTCTTTGCTTGGGGCGCTGAGAGGTATGGAAACGGATGGGGTCGAGTTCTGGTACGACCAGGCCATTACACTCGGCAACAAGTGGGATGAGGAAATAAAGGAGCGTATCGGACGTTCGCACATGGCGCTCGTCCTCATCAGCCAGAAATTTTTGGACTCGCCTTATTGTCAGGGTGTCGAGATAAAGCTGTTTCTACAAAAGGCCGAAGAGAAGGGGCTGGTGCTGTGCCCTATCATGCTGTCTCGCTGTGAGTGGGAGCTTCACGATTGGCTCAAGAGCCGGCAGTTTCTGCCGACTGGCAACAAGACAATTGATCAGGACTTCACCACCGTCGGCAAGCGACAGCAACTCTTTCACGACATTCGTCAGCACTTACGACAGCAGATCAAGATGATTCGGCAAAAGCCAGACCATTCACAGCCGACCTAACGAGAGTACAACGTCAGCCTTAGCCTTAAGATTTCCCTGCTCCGCGAGTTGCACCCGCCGGGAGATGTCCCAGTCGCTCAGTCTTCGTCATGCTCTTCGCCGTCGTAGTGGAGGCGGACGCGCTCGTCATCCACGACGGTTTCGAGATGCACGGTGCGGCCCCAGAGCGTGTGGACGTGTTCGAGCACCTTGCGGGCGTAATTGGCATCGAGTTCGGCGCCCTCGTACTGGTGTTTGAGATAGAGTTCGCGGTTGTCGTTGTAGTCGCCGTCGGCGACGACGATGTAAGGGAAGCCGAAGTTGGTCATGTTCGCCACGAGCTGATCGCGGACGCGCTCCCAACGCTTCTCCGTGACCGTCCACTCTTCTTCATCCACCAACTCGAAGACGTACAGGTCAAGCTCCTCGCACAACTCCTCCGTGAGATAGTTGCGGAGGAACGACACGTCGTTCTCAAGCTCGCGCACCTCGAAAATTTTCTGTCGCCCCTCGCCGCCCTGCCTGCCGAATTTCTCGCGCTCCTCGTCGGTCGGGTTGTCCCAACGCCGCTCGATGTCTTCAAAGATTTTGTAACCGAGATAGTAAGGGTTGAGTTGCCCCTTGTGGGGTGAGACGACGCCCGAGTGCAGCTCCGCGAATTCGAGCAACTCCTCATCTGAAAGGTCTAGCTCGCGCATGATGCGCGCGTGCCAAAACGAAGCCCAACCTTCATTCATGGTCTTCGTCTGCATCTGCGGGACGAAGTATTCCATCTCTTCGTGGATCATCGCCACGACATCGCGCTGCCAGTCTTCGAGCGAGGGCGAGTGACGCATGATGTAGTAGATGAGGTCTTTTTCGGGCCGGGGTTCGCCCGGCGGCACGTCGTCGTCGCCGGGCGCGTCCGCCCTGATTTCGCCCATCTTCCAGAGGTCGTCGTAGGGGCCTTCCCGGCGCGCGTGCTTCTTGGCGTCATCTTTTCCCGCCGGCTCCTCGCGGCGGATGAAGAAGTTCGGGTCAATGTGCTCTTCGATGGAGAGCACGGCGTCGAGAAATTTCTCGACCCGTTTGCGCCCATACCGGAACTCGTAGCCGGCCATGCGCTCGGCGTGCGCGGAGACGGACTCGACCATGCGGCGGTTGGTTTTGGAGAAGTATGCGTTGTGCTTGAAGAAGTCCACGTGGCCGAGCACGTGCGCCATGACGAGCTTGTTCTGGACGGGGCTGTTGGTTTCGAGGAGAAAACCGTAGGACGGGTTGGTGTTGATGACGACCTCGTAAATCTTCGAGAGGCCGAAGTCGTACATCGTCTTCATGCGGTGGTACGCCTTACCGAACGTCCAGTGCGAGTAGCGGCCCGGCAGCGCGTAGGAGCCGATCTCATACATGACGGTGGCCGGCACGATCTCGAAGCGCGTCGGGAAGGGGTCGAGTCCGAACCCGCGCGCGATTTCCCAGATGCGTTCGAGCGACTTTTCGAGTTCCTTGATTTCTCGGTCAGACATCTCTTCGCTATCCCCTTTCACCGTGCGTCCGCGTCCTTCAGTTTAGCAGCAGGGCAGCACGGCGCGCACAAGGAAAAGCCCGGCGAGCGGGAGCACGCCGGGCCGCAAGCTTGCCGCCACGCTTTTCCGTGGGTTGGCTTTAAGACTTGCTCCGCAGATCTTTGATGGTCGCCTGCACGCGTTCGCGCTCGGCGGCAGGCAAGTTGGATGAGAGCTTGAGGTAGGTTTCCATTTCGGTGGCGGCGCGTTTGTACTCGCGCCGCGCCCAATATAAGCCGCCCAGATAAGCACTCGATCATAAATTTTCCGGTAGAAAGAAGCGCTCGCATCGCCATTTTGCCGCGTGAAATGCGATTCTAAATACCCGATAACTTTTGCTCAGGTGCTTATGTTTCGGCATGGGTGAACATTAGTACCGATTTGGGCGGAGACGGATTATAACAGCTCGTGCGGCAGCGCGCGCCTCGCTTCATCGCCCGCGCTTGCTCGGTTGCCCCCGGCTTCAAATCTCGAAGCCGCGCTGACCGAAGAACTGTTTGAGGGCGGGGTAGACATCTTCCTTGTCGTCAATCCGCACGCCGATGAAGCGCTCTTTCTTTTTAAGCCGGTCGTTGAAGATCGAGAGCAGCGCGCCCGAACTGCGCCGGTAGCCGCCGCCGCCCTCCTCGCCGATTTCGCCATAGCCGAAGAGGTTGCAGGTCTGGATCATCTCGTCGGCGAGGCGAACCGCCTCTTCGTTGTCCGAGTAATAGTTGTCGCCATCGGAAAAGTGAAACGGGTAGACGTTCCAGTCTTGGGGCCGGTAGCGCTCGCGGACGATGTCGAGCGCGAGATGGTAGGCCGAGGAGACCACCGTGCCGCCCGATTCGCCCTGCGTGAAGAACTGCTCTTCGGTGACCTCTTTCGCCTCCGTGTGGTGCGAGATGAAGACGATCTCCACGTTGTCGTACTTCGTCCGCAAAAATCTCACCATCCAGAAGAAGAACGAGCGCGCGATGTACTTCTTAAACTCGCCCATCGAACCCGACACATCCATGACCGCGAGCACGACCGCATTCGACTCGTAGCGGTGATCCTCTTCCCACGTCTTGAAGCGCAGGTCTTCTTTTTTGACGTTGCCGAAGCGCGCGACGTTCGTCTCGCGCGCGTTGCGGCGGATGTTCTCAAGAATCATGCGCCGCTTGTCGAGGTTCGCCATCACGCCGGTGCGACGGATTTCGTCGAAGCGCGTCGTCTTCGCGGGGACGGCCTTCTGGGCCTTGTCTTCGAGGAAGGGCAGTTGCAAGTCCTCGAAGATAAGCGCGGCCAGTTCGTCTATGTCAATCTCGGCTTCGTAGTAGTCCGCGCCGGGGTCTTGTCCCGCCGGCCCCGCGCCGCGTCCCGGCCCCTGACCGGGCTGCCCTTCGCGCGCGATCACGTCGCCCACTTTGCTCTTCCCGTCGCCCTGCCCGACGTGTTTGCGCTTGCGATGGTCGAAGCGGAACTTGTACTCGTCGAGCGCGCGAATAGGGACTTTGACGGTGCGCCGCCCGTCCGACATGATGATCGCCTCGTTCGAGACGATGGAGCCGAGGTTCTTGCGAATCGCCTCCTTGACGCGCTCTTTGTGCCGCTCTTGGTCAATAATGCCCTTGCGCTGCAAAGACCAATCGTTGCGCTGGATCGTTCCCGATATTTGCGAGTCATCTATCATCATCGCAGGCTATCCGATTTCACTAGAGGCCGAAACGCCCGCCCTTCCGTTTCCGAAAGGCGCGGGCGCTGTTGTTTGTCTTTGACGAAGACATCCGCCGCCCGGCGCGCGTCAGCGCGAGAGCAACGTGCCGACGTAAGTCAAAAGCTCGTTGGCGCAGACCGGGCAGTAGCCGTGGTCTTTGATGAGCCGGTCAACGACCTCGTTGATGCGGCGGAGTTGGTCGGGGTCGGGCGTCTTGGCGGAGGTGGTGATCTTCACCACGTCCTTGAGGTCGGCGAAAATCTTCTTCTCGATGGCCTCCTTCAGACGCTCGTGCGAGAGATAATCGAACTGCTTGCCCTTGCGCGCGTAGGAAGAGATGCGGATCAGTATCTCTTGCCGGAAAGTGTTCTTCGCGTTCTCGGAGACGCCGATCTGCTCCTCGATGGAGCGCATGAGCTGCTCGTCCGGCTCCAACTCCTCCTCGGTAATCGGGTCTTTCATCCGCTCCTTGTTGCAATAGGCTTCGACGTTGTCGAGATAGTTGTTGCACATGGTGCGGGCCATCTCTTCATATGAGTAGACGAAGGCGCGTTGCACCTCGGTCTTCGCCATCTCGTCGTACTCCTTGCGGGCCGACGAGATAAGATTCAGATACCGTTCGCGCTGCTCGGCGTTGATGCCGGTGTGCTGCTCGAAGCCGCTCTTGATCGTGCGGAGCGCGTCAATCGGATTGATGCAGGTCACGCCGTCGCGCACGAGCGCGCTGGACAAGCGATTGATGATGTAGCGCGGGCTGATGCCGTCCATCCCCTCGCGCACGGCCTCATCCTTGAGTTCGCGCACGTCCTTCGACTTGTAGCCTTCCACGTCCTCGCCGTCATAGAGCTTCATCTTCTTGACGACATCCACGTTCGCCCGGCGCGGCTCTTCCAGACGCGTCATCACGGCGAACATCGCGGCGACTTTCAGTGTGTTCGGCGCGATGTGGACGTTGCGGAGGATTTCCGACTGCTTCAGGAGCTTGTCGTAGATGCGCTCTTCCTGCGAGACGCGCAGGTTGTAGGGGACGCGGACGAGGATGATGCGATCCTGCAACGCCTCGCTCTTGCGGTTGCCGGCGAACGCGACATACTCATTCTCGTTCGTGTGCGAGAGAATCACCTCGTCGGCGTAGATCATGGCGAAGCGCCCGGTCTTAATGCTCTGCTCCTGCGACAGCGTGAGAAGGTTGTACAAAAACTTCTCGTCGCAGTTGTGGTTGATGAAGCCGTTGCCCACGTAGGTGTGGCCTTCAGGCACGCAGAAATCCCAGAGGTCGCCGAAGCTGCCGGAGATTTCCGCCACCTCGTCATGGAAGAAACGCTCGTCCAGCGCATTTTGAATCTCCACGGGGATCCGCGCGAAGGGTTGCGCCGCCGCGACGATTGTTTCGGCGGAAGCGTAGCAGGGCGCAGCCACGCCGCGCGAGAAGCGCCAGAGCTGTTCGTAAGCAGCGTCGCCGACCATCTGCCGCACACCGCTACGCTCGCGGTACGGCGCTCCCGCCGTTGCGTGCACGGCGACGGCCACTTCGCCCAACTCTCGCCGCAGGCTCGACCAGTGCCCCTCGAAATGCGGCAGCGCGTCGCGGTGCTTCACCCGCCGTTCGCGCGCCAGCCGCTCGGCGGCCTCACGCTTGCGCGCGATGCCGAACCCGATCTCGCGGTTGAAAATCTCGACGTTCTCGCTGTCGATCTGGATGGTGTAGTAGTAACGCTGGTACTTCTCGTTAAAGACCGGCTGCCGCTTCGAGACGATGCCGTAGTTGAGCAGGATCAGTTGCAGTTGCTCGGCGAGCGTCTCCGAGGCGGTCGTGCAGGCTATATATGTCGTCACCGTGCCGTCGCCGTCGAAGTAGGCGCGCAGGAAGGCCGACATGATCTCCTTCGGCGAGCGGCGGATGATCTGCGGGACGTGCTTCTCGTGCGCGCGCCGCCCATTCAATCCAAATTGATGGAAGAGATCGGCTAACTCCCGGCTCCAAATTTGGTGGCGGCCCTGATTGTCGGAACGCATCTTCAGTCCCAGAGTTGCCAGAATTCTCTCAAGGTCGGAAATCACCTCCGGTGCCTGATTGCAGATAGTCACGCCGCTATCCTTGCCTCGGTTGTTTTTTATGTAGCAACCTTCCGCGACGAAGTATCCAAGCAGCCTAGCCAAATCCCCGTCCATCTTTTCCGGCAGGCGCTCCGCTAACCTGAGCCTTCCCTGTTTCAAATCAACCTGTAACTTCGGACACTCGCTCGGCCAGTAGCCCTTACGAGTTAGGCATACATAGTCGCCTCGGACGAGATTTCTCAGATGTCTCCATTCATAGTTGCCGCCAGCCGCGAGCACAAGAACACGATGTTCCGGTGAACCTTCGACGACGTACCCCTTACGAGTACGGACACGAACGCTCTCACCCTTACCGTTGTAAATGATATGTGAGGTCTGTTGGACGCCGTTGCGTGTTTGCAAGCGTATGCCGAACGGAAAGTCTTGATGATGCTCCGGCGGAAGCGGGGCTATCTCCCCGATCCGCAACAATCCGTGCTCCGTGGGGACGTAAGTCGTTTCACGAAGGCACTTGAGCATCTCGATAAATTCCATCACGCCGCGGTTGGCGATGTTCAGTTCGCCGTCAAAACGATAGGCGCGCGGGTCGCTCTCGACGCCGACCTCGCCGATGGTCGAGAGGTCTATCGAGCCGGTCAGCTCCGTCACGTCTTGCGATTTCGGGTCAGACGGCGAGAAGGTGCCGATGCCGACGCGCTGCTTCTCGGAGAAGAGCACGCGGTGGACTTTCACGTCCTCGTGTCGCCCGCCGTAGGTGTGCTCCAGCGCGTAGCGGCACTGCGGGCAGAGGTCGCCTTCGATATAGATGCCGTAATGCTTGTCTATCTCGGCGCGCAACTCCTGCGGGATGAGGTGCAGCGGCTCTTCGTGCATCGGGCAATCCTTGATGGCGTAGACGGCGCCCTGCTCGGCGCGCGTCCACTCTTCAAGGCCGCGCTTGAGCAGGTTGACGATGGTGGACTTGCCGCCGCCCACCGGCCCCATCAAGAGGAGAATTCTTTTGCGGACTTCGAGCCGCTGCGCCGCCGACTTGAAATACTCGACGATGCGCGCTATCGGCTCCTCGATGCCGTATAACTCCGAGGCGAAAAAATTATAGCGGATGAGTTCATCGCGCGCCCCTTCGTTCAACTTCTCGACGCCGACGGCGTGCACCATGTCGTTGATGCGCGCGTGCGAGAGTTGCGCGAGGCGCGGGTTCTGCGTCACCAACTCGAAGTAGTCGCGGAAACTGCCCTCCCACTGAAGGGCCTCGTGCCGGCGGCGGAGACTTTCGAGTCGCGCGCCGATGTCGAATTTGCTGCCATCCTGCTCTTGCATAGCCTTGTCTTAAACCTCTCTAGGCTCTAGCGCGCGTGGACGGCGTGCGGGTCACGCCCTTTTAATTAAATAATGTGGCGACGGCGCTCGCTCGGATGCGTGCGTCTCGCTGCCGGGTGGGTCTCGATGCGCGTGAAACGGCAACTCGCGCGTCGTTAAAGTGCACGCCGCGCCGTCGAGACTTTTCGGCCTCAATCAACTTCCCTTCGATTTTCAACTGTGGAGAGAAAAGGTCTGCCGCCCTCTAGGGAGAAGGGCGAGCGGAAAATCCTTCTGAAGCCCTCCTGCTGGACGCCAGTATAGCACAGCCTTCAAGCTCGCTCGTCAAGGCTATTTTTACGAGACCGTGAGCGTCACACGCGGTCGAAGCAGTCCACGCGCCGCGTCGTAGACGCCGACGGCCAGCAGACTCCCTTCCGCGTCGCGCAGCCGGACGTGTGTTCCATCCACGAGTTCGGACGTGCCCGCGGCCTCGACCGCCGCGCCGTGGCTCACTTTCCGCGCCTCCACGTCGCTTAGATGCACGGCGGGTAGATGCGAGAGCGCCGCATCCATTGAAAGAAGTTGCTCCTCTATTTCATCCGCCTCGATCAACTCTGGCAGGCGTTCGAGCGAGAGCGCGCGCTCAATATGAAACGCGCCCGCGCGCGTGCGCCTGAGCGCGGAGAGATGCGCGCCCGTGCCGAGCCGCTCGCCAACCGATTCGGCGAGCGCGCGGACGTAAGTCCCCGCCGAACAGACGACGCGCGTCGAAAGGTCGCACGTCCCATCGCCGTTGCTACGCAACCACGCACCCTCTCTCTCCTTCACGATCTCAAATGCGCCGACGCTAACGCGCACCGCCTTGCGCTCGACCTCTACGCCACGCCGCGCCAACTCGTAAAGTTTTTTCCCCTGCACTTTCTTCGCCGAGTACATCGGCGGCGTCTGCTCGATCTCGCCGCGCAAAGTTGAGAGGGCCGCTTCGATCTCGTCTTCAACGAGCGCCGCGCAGTCAACTTCGCGCGGCCCGTCCCCGCGCGGCGTGCCGGTTAAATCGCCCGTGTCGGTCGCGTAGCCGAGGCGGATGGTTGCTTCGTACTCCTTCTCCGCGCCCGCGAGAAACTGCGCCAACCGCGTCGCGCGCCCGACGAGCACGACGAGCACGCCCGTCGCAAAAGGGTCGAGCGTGCCCGTGTGTCCGATGCGTTTCTCTCTGAGCACGCGCCGCACGCGCGCCACTACGTCGTGCGATGTCCAGCCCACGGGCTTGTCTATGATAAGAACGCCGTCCATGCGCCGATTCTAGTTTTTTGATTTGTGATTTGAAAGCACGGCGTGCGCGGGTTAGATTATTTCGTGATGCGTCGTAGAAGACCGAGCACAGCGCGGGACATTCGTGCGGACGTGGAGGAGAAGCGACCGGCGCGTCCACTGGACGCGGAGAAGGCGCGCGAGCGGACGCTGCAAAGAGCGGTCAAGCTGCTCGCCGCGAAACCTCGCTCCGTCGCCGAACTGCGCGAGCGGCTGCTCGAAAAGCAGTGGACGGATGAAGAGGCGGTTGACTATGCGCTCGAAAAATTGAAGGGCTACGGCTACCTCGACGACGACCGCTTCGCCTTTGGCTTCGCCTCCTACCGCGTCAAGCAGAAGCCCGTCGGTCGCCAGCGCCTCGCGCGCGACTTGCAGATGAAGAAGGTTCCGCGTGAGACCGCCGACGCCGCCCTCGACCTCGTCTTCGAGGAGACGCCCGAAGAGCAGTTGATCGAAAGCGCCATCGAAAAGCGCGTCCGCCTGCGCGGTCGCCCCTCGACGCGCGCCGAGACGAAAAGCCTCTTCGACCACCTCCTGCGCCGAGGCTTCTCCTACGACCTCATCATCCGCAAAGTGCGCGAGGCTTCGACGAGCACCCCCGAAGATGAAGCTGCGTCCGAGTGATGATGTGCGGACAGGCTTTTTTCATGCTTGAGCTTTGGGTGACAGGCAATTCACCACAGAGACACAGAGGACACTGAGGGAGCACAGAGGAATTCAACTCTCTGTGCCATCTCCGTGTCCTCTGTGTCTCTGTGGTGGACATCAACGCCCGCCGCACCCAAGATTGGTATAGACACTGATGCCCGCCTCGCCCAACTTCGCCCGCCCCTCGCGCCATGCTAAAATTCCCTTTTCGCTGGAGAGCGATATTTTCAACCGAGTGGTAAGAGATATGACTGGAAACGAGATACGCGAACTTTTTCTGAAGTATTTTGAGGAGCGCGGCCATCGCCCCGTCGCCTCAAGCCCACTGCTGCCCGCGAACGACCCGACGCTGCTCTTTACCAATGCCGGGATGAATCAGTTCAAGGATGTGTTTCTCGGCGCGGAGAAGCGCGACTACGCGCGCGCCGCCTCGTCGCAAAAGTGTATCCGCGCCGGGGGCAAGCACAACGACCTCGACGAAGTGGGCAAGACCGCGCGCCATCACACCTTCTTCGAGATGCTCGGCAACTTCTCGTTTGGCGACTACTTTAAGGAAGATGCGATCCGCTGTGCGTGGGACTTGCTGGTCAATGTCTACAAACTCGACCCGCGCCATTTATGGTTCTCGGTCTTCGAGGGCGACGAAGAGGTGCCGGCGGACGAAGATGCCGCGGCGTTGTGGGAGAAGGTCGGCGCGCCCAAAGACCGCATTCTGCGTTTCGGGCGCAAGGACAACTTCTGGCAGATGGGCGACACCGGCCCCTGCGGTCCCTGCACCGAAGTCTTCTACGACCACGGCGCCGAGATCGCCGGCGGCCCACCCGGTTCGCCGGACGAGGACGGCGACCGCTACATCGAGATCTGGAACCTGGTGTTCATGCAGTTCGAGCGCCACGCCGATGGCCGCATGACGCCCCTGCCCAAGCCCTGCGTCGACACCGGCATGGGCCTGGAGCGGCTGGCCGCCGTGCTGCAGAAGGTGCACTCCAACTACGAGACCGACCAGTTCCAGCACCTGATCAAGGCCGCCGCCGGCCTCACCGGCACCGCCGACCTGGCCAACAAGTCGTTGCGGGTGATCGCCGACCACATCCGTGCCTGCAGTTTCCTCATCGTCGATGGCGTGCTGCCGTCCAATGAGGGGCGCGGCTACGTGCTGCGCCGGATCATCCGCCGCGCCCTGCGCCATGGCCACCAGCTGGGCTGCCGCGAACTGTTCTTCCACCGCATGGTGGCGGCGCTGGTCGACGCCATGGGCGAGGCCTACCCGGAATTGGCCTCCAGGCAGGCGCTGATCGAGCAAGCCTTGCGCGCCGAAGAGGAGCGCTTTGCCGAGACCCTCGACCAGGGCATGAAGGTGTTCGAGGACATCGTCGCCCGCAGCGGTGACAGCATCGCCGGTGAGGATGTGTTCCGCCTGTACGACACCTACGGCTTTCCCGCCGACCTCACCGCCGACGTTGCCCGCGAACGCGGCCTGTCGGTGGATATGGCCGGATTCGAGGCGGCC
>JBGTBQ010000288.1:0-3452 GCA_041749275.1 Pyrinomonadaceae bacterium
GTGTGCTCTTCCGATCTGCGGTTGCCCGCGCTCAACTCGCCCCGCGAGTCGAGGAGCGTGCCGTCGAGGTCGAGCGCGATGAGACGAATGCCCGCCGGAGAAATTTCGCTGTTCGATTCTTGCTTAACGATTGAGAGAGGATAAAAGCTTTGATTGCGGATTTCAATTGCCGGAGCCGGAATCCGGCCATGCGGCGGGTGCAATACAGGCGCTCCACGTGGCGTGAACCCTTGCGTTCAGGCTCCGTGCCGGGCGCGTTGTGCCGGCGCAACGGTTGAATGGAAGGGCGGGAGGGCCGTCTCCGCGCTGGTCGCTTGTAGAGGCGGAAAGGCGCGATTATTCTGTATTTGCCAGCTACTTTATTCAGACGAAAGGTGCTCATTAACGATGAACGTGACCCATCTCGAATGCGCGGCGTGCGGGCGGCGGCACGAGGCACGGCGGTTGCACAACCTGTGCGTGGAATGCGGTAAGCCCCTGCTGGTACGTTACGATTTGAAGCGTGCCGCGCGGGGTTTGACGAAGGAAGTTTTAAGAGAGCGTAGGTCGGATTTATGGCGTTATCGAGAGGTGCTGCCCGTCGAGCAAGAAGAAAATATCGTCTCGCTCGGAGAAGGCTGGACGCCGCTGCTCAAGTGCGAGAGGTTGGGCGCGGCGCTGGGGGTGGAGCAGCTTTACATCAAGGACGAATCGCAGAACCCCACGCAGAGTTTCAAGGCGCGGGGCATGACGGCGGCAATCTCGATGGCGAAAGAGTTGGGCGCTCGCCGGCTCGCGGTGCCCTCGGCGGGGAACGCCGCCGGAGCGCTCGCGGCCTACGCGGCGCGGGCCGGTCTCGAAGCGCACATCTTCATGCCGCGCGACACGCCGCGCGCCAACGTCGTCGAGTGCGAGCAGACAGGCGCGCATGTCACGTTGATGGACGGGTTGATAACTGATTGCGGCGCGGAGGTGGCGCGGCGCAAAGAGGCTGAGGGCTGGTTCGATGTTTCGACTCTGAAAGAGCCGTACCGGGTCGAGGGCAAGAAGACGCTCGGCTACGAACTGGCGGAACAGATGGATTGGACGCTGCCGGACGTAATCGTCTACCCGACAGGCGGCGGCACGGGGCTGATCGGGATGTGGAAGGCTTTCGACGAGATGCAGGAGATGGGCTGGATTGACGGGAAGCGTCCGCGCATGGTGACGGTGCAGGCCGCGGGTTGCGCGCCCATCGTCCGCGCGTTCGAGGAAGGGAAGCGCTTCGCGGACGAATTCCCGAACGCCGCGACAACCGCTTCGGGTCTGCGCGTGCCGCGCGCCATCGGCGACTTCCTCATCATTGATGCTCTGCGCGCTTCGGGCGGCGCGGCCATCGCCGTGACGGATGAAGAGTTGCTTGCGGCGGCGCGAGAGATCGGCGCGGCGGAAGGATTGTTCGTCGCACCCGAAGGCGCGGCCTGTCTGCCCGCTCTGAGAAAGTTGATGGAGCGCGGCGAGGTTGATAAAGACGAACGCATCGTGCTCTTTAACACGGGCGCGGGCGTCAAGTACCTTGAAAGCTTCAGCGGATAGGGAGCACTGTGCGGAGATTGGCGAAGAAGTTAATGAGAGCGGCAGCGGCGTATCTCCCAAGCAGCGCGAAGAAACGTTGTCGGCCACGCGCTTGCGGAGATAACTCATAACGGGAGACGGACACCGTCAGGGTGAAAAAGTACGTCAAAGTTCCGGGGCGGTCTCGCCTCGTCGGCGTTAAATGCCGCGTCAATCCTCGCCGGAAAGAAAAGTAATATATGCGAATCAGTAGTTGAAAAATGTCCCCGTTGAAAACAAAAGACTTACGCTCTCGGTTTTGCGACCGTAGCTAAAATGGAAGCTGTAAGTTGTTGATTTCCCAAGCCCGATTTCAACTACTGATTCGCATATATTGTTAAAGAAAGGGTGGGAGATGATTTTTAGAAATCTGACGCGCCAATTGTTAGTAGCGCTTGTCGTATTCATGGCGGCCATGCCGGCGGTAGCGCAAACGGTGAAGACCGCGGCGGCGGAAAAGCCTTCAGCGGAGTTCGACCAGAAACGTTTCGAGGCGTTGCGCGCCGAAGGTTTCGAGGCGCTCTACAATCTCGAATACGAGCGGGCGCGGCTGCGCTTTAAAGAGATCACGCGGCTCTACCCGGAGCACCCGGCGGGGCCGCAATTCCTCGCGGCTGCCGTGTGGCTGAAGACTTTGAACGAGTCGCGGCGCTTGCAGGCGTCGCTCTATAACACGGAGGGCTTCTACAAAGAGAAGGATGACAAGGCCGACCCGAAGATGGTGGCCGAGTTCCGCGAACTGACGCGGCAGGCGAAGACGCTTGCGGAGGCGCGTTTGAAGCGCGACCCGAAGGACATCGAGGCGCTCTATTACCTCGGCGCGACCGAGGGGTTGAAGGCGGCTTTCGGCGGGATGGTCGAGCGCAGTTTCATGTCGGCCCTGCGGAACGGCTCGGACGCCGTTGACCATCACCGCGCCGTCGTCAAGCTCGACCCGAACTTCCACGACGCGAAGATTACTATCGGCACTTACGAGTACGTGACGGGGACGCTGCCGCTGCCCATCAAGTTGATGGCGGCCATCGGCGGCATTCGCGGCTCGAAGAAGAAGGGGCTGGCCGCGCTCGAACAGGCGGCGCGCGAAGGACGCTGGGCGCGGGACGACGCGAAGGTGGTGCTGATCGCGCTCTACAAACGCGAGAAGCGTTACCATGACGCTTACGTGGTGGCGAATGAGCTGGCCGTGAAGTACACGCGCAACTATCTGTTGAAGATGGAGGCGGCGGACGCGCTCGTTTCGCAGGCCGAAGAGGAGCGCGCGACCAACCCGGAGGCGGCGAAGAAGTCCGAAGCCGAAGCCTTTGCCATCTTCGAGTCGCTGGTGCGCGGCGACGCGAAGAATGCGGCGCGTCCGCCGCTCGACCTCGTGCATTACAGTTACGGCGAGGCGCTCTTGGTGGCGGGCGAGTCGGAGCGCGCGGCGAAAGAGTTTCTTTCATCATCGTCCGCGCCCAACGCCGAGGCCGGCATGGTGACGCGCTCGAAGCTGCGCGCCGCGCAGGCGCTCGACGTGGCGGGCAAGCGCGATGAGGCGCTCGCGCAGTACAAGTCAGTGCTCGCGCGTCCCAATCTCTACGACTCGCACGAAGACGCCAAACGTGGTTTGAAGGAGCCTTACAAGCTGCCGCGTAAAGTTGCCGAGGCATCCGCCGACAGCGAAACCGGAGAGAACGCGACGAAGGCGGTCGAGCCATAGTCAAGCTGCTGCCGGGAGCGCGGCCTTTTAGAACAAGTTGAATAATCAATGGTTCAGACAGAATCATGCGGCGATTGCGCCGTAAGTTCTGAGATAGTCATACTGGGGGTGATTTTTTATCAACGTCGGCTCCAAAGCTAACTTGGAAATAACCAGATCGAGCAGATGTTCATTGAAAGCTCGT
>JBGTBQ010000289.1:0-19732 GCA_041749275.1 Pyrinomonadaceae bacterium
GGAATTCTCCTGATTGAGCGCCGGGTCGGTGTCGGTGCCGCCGCCGCCCGCCGTGCCGGGCGCGCCGCGCGCTTGGCTGCCGTTCGGATAACCTTCGACGCCCGTATCCACAATCGAGTTGGTGACGGCGTTGTAAACGTAACGCGGAGTGCCCGCGACGCCTTCGCCCTTCGCGCCGTGAACGGCGTTAGTCGCGGCGAGGCGGTAGTCCGTGGCCGCGCCGGAGCCGGAGCCTGCGAGTTGGCGACCGCCGCCGCCACGGAAGCCCATCCCGGAGAGGTTGACGGTCGCGCCGCCAAGCGTAAGCGCGCCCGCCACGTCGAAGGCGAGGATGCCGCCGGTCGTCCCGTCCCACGGCGCGGCGGTCAAACCGGAAGTCAAAGTCGCGCTCGAATACTGCGGGACGCGCACGACTTGAAAGCGCCGCTGCCCCTGCGTGCCTGACGCCGCGGCGTTGTTGTAGGTGTTGACGAGGCCGTTGCCCCCGCCTGTCCCGCGGATGGTGACAGCGCCGCCGCCCAAGCCCACTGCGTTCGTCGCCATCACATACTCATACAGCCCGGAGCTGTTGAGCGCGGTTGAGCCGTTGCCGGGGTCGCCGTTCACGCCGTCGCCGTAGCTGGAAGTATTATTTGAATTGATCGCGGCGTCCTGCATCTGTATGACGAGCAGGAGGTCGCCCGCCGTGATTGAGACCGAAGCGCCGCCCACGCGCGACGCGCCGACCGTGATCGAGGTCGCGCCCGCCGAGGCCGAGGCCGTGCCGGGGTAGTAAGTATTGACCACGCCGGTCAGCGTCGCCGGCCCATCCTTGCCCGGCGTGACGCAGGTCTGGGCATGGACGGGTGCGAGGTAGAAGAGCGTGACGAGCGCGAGCGGGCAGGCGCGCGCCAACCGCGCCGCCATGCGCGCCGTCGCTCTTGTTGCTGTCAGTTCACGCCTCAAAGTTTCCAATCTCCAACGCTTATCTTACCGCGCCCCACACGAATACCGACCGGGAATGAAAGTCGAGGGCGCGTCCGCCCGCGGTCACGTAGAGGGCGATTCTACTCAACGAATGCGAACCGTGAAAGAGATGCTGCCGGTCGCGCCTTGTGGGATGCTGCCGGGGAACGTCCAGCGCATCCAGTTGACCTGCGGGTCGTAGCTGCCGGGAGCGCCCACGGGTGTATAGAGTGTGAAGGGGCTGGGGATGGGAGGAGGTGTGACGGCGGTGCGCGCCGCGTTCGAGTATTCGATGGTGGGCGCGACGGCGTAGCTGAAAGTGGCCGAGCCGACGCGGAAGTCCGTATTGAGAGGCGTCATATCCACGATGAAGAAGCTTTGCACCGCCGCGCCGCCGAGGTTGTTGAAGGTCACGGTGTAGGTGATGTCCGCGCCCGGCGTCGGCGACCCGGCCAAGTTCTGAGACTTGACAAGTTGGATGTAGAGCACGGGCGTCGTCGCCGTGCTGCTGTTGTTGACGTTCGAGGGGTCGAAGGTCGGGCTGCTCACGGTCGCCGTGTTCGAGACATTCGGCGCGGCGGCGGCGGCGACGCTCACGGTCAGCGTGATATTGGGCAAGCTCGCGCCGCTCGCAATCGGCCCGGCGTGCGTGCAGGTGACGACCTGCCCGGCGGCGTTGCAAGTCCAGCCCGTCCCCGTGCCGGAGATGTAGGAGAGACCGGCGGGCAGCGTGTCGCTGACTGTAATCGTGCCGGCGGCGGACTGTGGGCCGGCGTTGCCGACGGCGAGCCGGTAGGTGGCGTTATTGCCGACGGCGAAGGTTGACGTGGCGGTCTTGACAATGGAGATGTCGGCTGCCGGGACGACCGTGTCGGTGTCGGTGGCGGAGTTGTTGGCGGTGCTCGATTCGGTGAGCCACGTCGCATCGAGGCTGACGGTGGCGGTGTTGACGATGGAGCCGCTGGAGACGTTGACCGTGCCGGTGACGGTGTAGGTGGCCGTGCCCGAAGCGGCGAGCGTGGCGCCGGTGTTGATGGCATTGCCGCTCCCCGATGCGGCGTCGCAGGTCGAGGCGGCGGAGGCCGCGCACGTCCACATCACGCCGGTCAGACTCGCCGGGACGGTGTCGGCGAGGTTGGCCGAGACAGTGTACGTACCGTTGTTCCTGACGACGATGGTGTAGGTCAGCGTCGCGCCCTGATAGGTGTTCGTCACGCCGTCCGTCTTGGTGACGGAGATGTCGGGCGCGGGGACGGCGATGCTGGCAAGGTCGCCCGTGGCCGTGGTGCCGCCGCCCGTCGCGGTGAAAAGCGTCGCGGCGAGCGAGGGCAGGGTGATGCGGTAGAGGTTACTGGGGTTCTGTGTCTGTATCAGCACGCGGCCCGCCGCGTCGAAGGCGAGGCCGAGCGTGCCGGGGGTGATGCCACCGGGAAAAGTGACGGTGCCGACGAGGGTCGCCGCGCCGCCGGCGGTCGAGGCGGTGTAGAGTTGGCGGTTCTGGTTGATGATGTAGAGCACGCCGCCCGCCGAGAAGGCCATGTCGCCGCCGCTGCCCGTGCCCGTGATGTTCGGGCCGGCGGTCGCCGCGCCGGTCGTCTGGTTGACGATGTAGAGCCGGTCGTTGTCCGCGCCGCCGCCGCCCGGCATGAAGTAGAGCGTGCCCGCCGGTGAGAGCGCCATGCGGAACCCGCTCCCGACGCCGGCGCCGAGCGTCCCCAAAAGGACGGGCGCGACCGAAGGCGTCGCCGGGTTGAAGCGGTAGACCGCGCCATTCGACCCGCCCGCCGCATTGATGGCGTAAAAGAGCATACCGTCCGAAGCGCGCTGCGCGAGCGTGGCCGCGTTGCCGCCGGGATAGCCGGTGTAGACGAGCGTCTGGGCGCCGGTGGTTGGGTCGAGGTTCCAGATATTGTTGCTGCCCGCGCTGGCGTTGCCGCGAATTTGATAGATGTTCGTCTGCGCCGGCGCGGCGGAGGTGAACGCGAAGAACGCGACGGCGAAAAGTACGCAGCGAGCGGCGAGCGAACGCACGGCGGGCGAGTTTCGCACCGTGTACGCATCACCGCTGACAGTCGCTCGTGCCGCGCGCTTCAAGAACTTTTTCCCCTCTTCTTCGTCCTACTGCTTTCAACTGCTCACGGCTTACTGCTTCCCGCCTACTCATCTTCCTCTTCTTCGTCCTTCTTCTTCGGCTTGGCCTGCGCGCCGTCGCCGTTCGCGTCTTCGGCTTGCGCGTCGGCGCGAGAGGTGCCGAACAGATCGAAGAGATTCGAGAGTTTGGAAGAGATCGTGAAGTAGAAGCCGCGCCGCCCGTTGATGAAAGAACCGTTGAGAGGCTCCGCGCCGCCCGTCCAGTTGTAGCCGCCGCCGACTCTTAAATCGGGCAACACCCAGTAGCCGAGTTCCGCGCCGAACGAATTACGGCGCGTCGCCGAAGAGGGCTGCACGAGCATCCGGCCTTCGCCCGCCACGTCCCAGTATTTTCCGAGGTGGTAGATGAAGCGCCCCTGCGTCAGGTAGGTGAGCGTCGAGACGCGCGCCTGTTCCTGCGAGGCCGTGTCGCCGAACTTCAGCGCGAAGCGACCATACAGCTCGACGTTCTTCGACGCCTGATAGTAGCCATCCGAGGAGAGCACGTCGGCGCGGTCACGAGTCTCGCCCGTCCCTTCGAACGCGCCTTGCGTAAAGTCGCGGCGAGTATAACTGAAGAGCAGCCCGTAGCGGTCTGATTCGAGCGGACGCCACGCGAGCGCGGCGGTGGCGCTCAGGCCGGAGTTGTCGCGCCCGCCGAAGCTCACGCGCGACATCTGGACGCGACCGAGCGACGTAAAGCCGTCGCCGAGACGCCCGGCGGCGCCGAACGTCAGAATCGTGCCGAGACCGCCGCGGTCGCGCAGTTCGTAACGCGCGTTCGCGCGGAAGTCTTCGGTCGGCTGCCAGAAGAAACCGAAGTGGCCGCTGTTGAAGCTCTCGCCCGCGCCCGCGAGGTGGAAGCCGCGCTCGTAGCCGAGGTCGAGCGAGAGTTGCTTATTCAATGCGAAGCGGTTCTGAAGTCCGATGACGGCAAAGCTGTCCGTGCCGTTGATGCCGTTCTCAAGCTGGTAGCGCGAGACGAGATTGGCGTACCTGCCGAGTTTCGTCTCGACGCCGATGGCCGTCTCGCGCTGCGAGGCGACCGAAGCGAAGCCCGTCGCTATCGTGTCGCTGATGGGGACGATGGGCGCGGAGGCGAGCCGCTGCGTCAGGAAGATTTTCGTGAACTGGTTCCACTGGTAGTTCGCGGCGAACGTGGTCTGATCCGGGTAGGTCGGATCGGCCTCGGTCAAATTCTGTTCGCGTTTGGCGGAGAGCGTCAGCTTGTCGGTGGCCTGCCATTCGGCGCCGACGGTCAAGAGGTTCGAGTCCGTGCCCGTCCCCGACAACTCGTCGCGGAAGCGGCGGAAGTCATATGCCACGGTCGCGCGCACCTTCTCGCCTAAAACCTGCGTCCACTGAAGCGACCCCGTTTGACGGCTGTTGTCCACGTTCGCCGTCCGGTTGCGTTCGTCCATCAGACCGAAGCGGAAGGTCGAGGACTTCGTGACCTTCATCTCGACGGAGCCTTCGGCGCGCTGCGACCCCGGTGTGACGGTCTGGCCGAAGGGATTGAGAAAGCCCTCGTCGGCGCGGACGAAGCTGGCGCGCAACGTCGCCTCGCGGAAGGGCAAAGGCTGTTCGAGTTCGGCGCGGTAGGCGTTGCCGTCGTGGCGCTCGTCGCCGTCGGCGCTTGCGCCGAAGATGTTGCCGCCGACGAGCGCGCGCCCGCGTGAGGTCGCATACTGCAAGCTCAGGCGACCGCGCATGGGCAGAGACTTCTCCGCGTCTATGCCGCCGACCATGAACGAGCCGAATTCATCCTGCCGCTGGTCAACGAACGAGAGACCGAGCTTGAGGCCGAGCCGCTCGAACGTCTTGAAGGCGCGCCCCGTGTAGACCGCCGACGACATCCCCGAAGCGCGGTGCTCGTAGGTCACGACGACCTGCGTGAGATTGAGTTGAAAATCAAAGGTCGAGATGGGCCGGAGGAAGAACATCTCGCCGCTCACGGGGTCGAGGTTATAGTCCACGCCGCGCAGCAGCGATTCGCGCGAGATGATGATGTCCGGGTTGCGCCGGTCGCGCACCTCGATGGTGACCGTTTCGGAGCCGGGCAGAATTTCCGCGTGCGTCAGACGCGCAAAGGTGAAGGAGCCGCCCGCGAACACGTCGCGCGCAAAGGCCGTGTCGGGATGCGCGCCGGTGACGGAGACGTAATCGCCGTTCGCGTTCTCGAAGTGGAGCTTGACGCCGGTCAGACGGCGCGTGTAGGCGGCAAGGCCCGCGTTCTGGCTGTCGGCGTCGAAGTCGCCGAAGAGGAAGTAAGAGCGCCCGCGGTCGAGCCGCGCGTAGAGTTTCGAGTTCGATTGCGCGTCGTCGAAGCGCGTCGAAGAGTCGCCGAAGATCGGGTAGGCGCGCTCCAGCGGGTCGAGTTGGAACAGGCGGTCGCGCCCCGCCGTGCGATTGAGCGGACGGTTGCTGTCGTAGGCGAGCGTCAAAAGATTTTCGCCGAAGAGCTGGCCGCGATAGAAGAAGGAGAGACGGCTCCGCACGTTCTTGCCGTCGGCGTCTGAAAGTTCGGGAGCGGCGCTCCCGACGGTCACTTCGGCGAGGCCGACGAGGATGGCGGGCCGTACTTCCGGGATGACGCGCACGCGCTTATGCGCTTCGAGCACGCCCGTCGTCGCGCGGATTTCGGTCTCGCCCGGTTCGCCATCGGCGATGAGGTCAACGAGACCCTCGCCGCCCGTGAGCGACAAGACCTGCTGGCGCGACTGCGCGGCGCTCGCATTTTGCTCGTCGGGCAGGTTGCTCTTCTTTTCCGTTTTCTCGCTCTTAACTGACGAGTCGTCCTTCTGTTCGACGCGCACCAAGCGGCCCGCCGAAACTTCGAGCGCAATCGCGCCATCCGCCGCCGGGCGATTCCACTGGTCGAAGGCGCGCACGCGCACGCGCGCACGGTCGCGCCCGCCCGCCGCGATCTCCGGTTTGTCCGTCACGATCTCAATGCGCTTCGCCGGGCCGCGCCCGTAGGCTACGAGTTCGACCGACTGACCACCCTCGCCCGACGGGCCGATGGCGGTCACTTTTATCCTGTTTGGGCCGGGGCGGACGTTGAGGCCGACGAAGCGGAACGAGGCGAGGTTGTTCTTGCGGTCAACCTTGCGCTCGCCGATCTTCGAGTCGGGGACGCGCTGGCCCTCGACCTCGACCGAGACCGTCCACGCGCCGTTCACGCGCGCCTCGACTTCGAGCGCCGCGCCCGCAATCGTCTCGTCCGGCTGCGGCGAGATGACGCGCACCGCGCCCGGCGCTAAGGGGTCGAGCGTTTCGGTCGTCTCCATCTCGTAAGTGCCGGAAGCGCGCGGCGTTGATGTTTCTCCACTGCCTCGCGCGTTGCCCGCGCCGCCGTTGACGGCTTCGTTACCATTCGCCGCGCCGCTCTTGCTCGACGCGCCCGCCGCTTCTTTCTTCGCTTCCGCGACGCCGCCGAACAGCGAGCCTGTCATCAACGACTGCCCCGTGCGCGCGTCGCGCGTGTTCACGCCCGGCGCGAAGTTTTGCGCCGGGTTGGCGACGCGGCTCACTTCGCCGGCGTCGGGCGCGCGTAGTGCGAAGTTCTGGCGGAGCAGCGAGCCGCCGCCGAGCGGCGTCCGCAGAAGTCTCGTCCAGCTTCGGTCGTCGCGGCGACCCGTGTCCACAAGGGCGTAGCCTTCGGTCAGCGTCACCGGATCGAGCGAGAGAACTTGCGCGCCTTCGTTGACCGACGGGAAGCTATAGAGACCTTCGGAATCGGTAATCACCGACTGGCCGTTGTTGAGATAGATGCGGACGCCCGCGACGCCCTGCTCGCCCTTATCGAACTGGCCGTTCAGGTTCGCGTCCTCGAAGACGCGTCCCAAAATAATCTGCTGCGAGGAGAAGACGCCGCGCCGCACTCTGACGGGTGCGCGCGCCGTCGGCGTCGAGACGAGTTCGCCGGTCGTGAGCGTGCCCGTGCCCGTCGCCGTATTGAACTGCTCGCCTTCCTGTGCGTTCGCGCCGATGCGGACGCGGTAGTTGATGAAAGCGCGGCCCCCCGCCGGGATGCTGCCTAGACGGAAGACGAGCACGCCGCCCGGCTCCGTCGTAGGTTCTATCGAGCGCGGCGCGGCGGGCGGGACTTCGACGCGAGCCGTGCCTGCGGCGTAGTGGAACGAGGCGGGCAGCACGTCACGCACCACCGCGTCGTTGACGGTCGCGGCGGTCGCGTTGTGCAACTCGACGCGGTACGACACTACATCGCCGATCTCGGCGGTGGGACGGTCAACCGTCTTTGTGATTTCGAGCGCCGTGTTCTCGAACATCGGCACGTTCAGAGCGAACGCGGCGAGCCGCTCGATGGAGACGGCGGTCTCGACCAACTCGAAGCCGCCGGCCTGCGCGATGGGCTGCCCGTCGAGCGCGCGCACGGTGAGCGTGAAGAGGCCCGTGTCGCCTTCGGGCGTCACGACGACTTCGATCATGCGCGCGCGATAGCCTTCGGCGGTAACGTTTAAAAAGTAGCGCGCGGGAAGCTGCGGCGTGCCGAGTTGCGCGGGCGCGAGCACGAAGCTCCAGCGTCCACGCCCATCAGAGGCGAAGGGGTTTGCGTTGCCGCCGTTCGGCTCGGAACCCGTCCCGGTGAGCGGCAGGAGCGCGCCTGTCGTCGAGTCGGCGAGGAGCGCGACGCGCGCGCCGGGAACCGGGGTGCCCGCGCTGCGGCCCTGATAGACGAGGCCGAAGGGATTGACGACCGCCGTGGCTGTAGTGCTGCTCGACGAGGTCGCGTTCTCGGCGCCGACGACCGCCGTATTGATGATGCCCTGACCGGGCGGCACGCTCCCGTTCACGCGCGCCTGAAAGTAGACCTGAACGAGTTCGCCGACGGCCAACTGCGCCAGTTTGAGTTCGAGGCGGCGATTTCCGAAAGAACCTTCATCCGCGTCCACGGCGTCCGTGAGCGCGCGCGAGCCAAGCCGCATCGTGTTCGATACGTAGTCGAGACCGCTGGGCAGGTCGTCGCGCAGTACGACGTTCCGCGCGGTCGTGTCGCCGTTGTTGCGGAACGTAATCGCGTAGTTGAGCACCTGCCCGTGCGCCGCCGTGAGCGAGGGCAATCCGTCCACGAGTTTGACGGGCGGAAGGAGCGGGTCATCCGGCGAGGTCAGGCGCGCGCCCGTGCCGACGGCGTTGATGATCGTGC
The DNA here is from genome assembly GCA_041749275.1 of Pyrinomonadaceae bacterium. GTDB lineage: Bacteria > Acidobacteriota > Blastocatellia > Pyrinomonadales > Pyrinomonadaceae > JBGTBQ01. Next base: position 8,246 of record JBGTBQ010000289.1, read on the forward strand.
CGACATCTTCGGTCGCGCCGCTCAGCACGTCGGTCGCGTTCGAGCGCGCGACGAGTTGAAGGTTGAGTCTCGTGTTCGGCTGGCTCGCATTCGTGTCCACCACGGCGAGCACGCCGACGCACGCGCCACGCGCGACGCGCGGGCTGAGAGTTTGATTGATGACGATCAGCGGGTCGGAGTCGCCGAGCGTGCCGCTCGCGTCCGTGTCGAAGTGGAGCGCCAGCAGCGTGGCCGGGGCGTTCACTTCGCCGCGCGTGATGGTGTAGAAGTCGGGGACGTTGCCGGTGTTGCAGACGCGGAAGAGGCGCGTGACGCGCTCGTTGGGCGCGACCGTGGCGGAAGGCTCGGTCTCGTCCGGCGTGACGTTGATGGCGGCGACCGAACGCACCGTGACGGTGACGGTCGGCGAGACGGTGCCGTAGCCCATGCCGGACTCGTCCTCGTAGGTCGCCTCGGCGCGGTTGGAAATAACAGTGCCCGCCTCCGTCCCGCCGTCCGAAGCGCGTGTCACGTTCCCCACTGCCAGAAGGGCAGAGAGAAGGATGAGTACTAACGCACAGACGTGGTTGCGGAGGCGGGCGTTTAGCATTTGGAGAAGACCACCAATAGTCAAGGATGAGGGCGAAGGGATGAGGGATGAAGAGGAAGAGTAAAGCCTTAAGCCGGCTTCAGTCATCCCTCATCCCTCATCCTTCATCCCTTAGTTGATCCTGCGACGGAACACGAAGGTGCCGCTGGCGCCCGGAGCGAGGCTCGGGATGCTGTCGCGCAGGAAGGTGGTGACGGCGGTGACGGGGCCGGCGGTGGCGCCGTCGGTAATCACGCCGGTTGTGCTGTCGGATGGCGCGGGGGCTAAGACCTGAGTCGTAAACGCGGCCCAGTTGTTCGTCCCGGCGCTGCCGTCTTCGTTGATTTGGATGTTCGACGCCGTGAGCGTCGCGTTGTTCGTGCCGCCCGATGACGACACGTTGGTGTAGGTGATGGTGTAGACGATGTCCGCGCCGGGGACGGCATCGGTCGCGCCGCCCACACCCGTGGCGTTCACCACCGCAACCGATTTGACGAGACGAAGGAAGCCGGTGTAGAGCCGGTCAATCGTGTCGTTCGAAGAGGCCGGCGTGTTCGCCGAGGTGGCGCGGATGACGGTCTCGAAGCCCGTGAGCACGGTCTGCCCGGCGGGCGCCGCGACGCGCACGATGATGTTGGCCGAGGCGCCGAACGCAACCGCGAGAGTCGGATTACTCGAAGCGGGTACGAAGATCGCGCCGCCGTCCACACTGATCGAGACGGTGAAGCCGGCGGGCACCGTGGGAGCGGTGAAGGTGAACACGTCGTTGGCGTTACCCGTGTTCTGCACCGTGTTGACGAAATCCACGGTGGAAGCGGCGAGAGACGCACCGCCGGGAGCGACACCCGCGAACGAGGCCGCCGAGGTGGTCTTGTTCGTGTAGTCGTCGTTGTTGTTGGTCGGGCCGACGGCGCCGGGGAAGCCGACAGGGCCGAGCAGGACGGCGCCTACTGCCTGAAGCAGCGTCGGCAACTGGAAGCCCTGTGTCGGCGAGGCCGGGTCAACGCCGAAGCGCGGCTCGTTGAAGTTGGCGTTGCCGTCGCCCTTGTTCACCACGACATCGCCCGACTGGTCGGTGATTGCGGCGGCGACGCTGTTGCGACCGAAGGCGTCGCCAATCTCCCAAATCGGCACGGAGGCGTTGATGCCCGTGTTGATGGTCACGACCATCTGCATGTTCGTGACTGACGCGCTGGTGGCGAGCGAAGCGCCGACGTTATAGGCAACGCGGCGGACGGTGCCCGGCGGCGGCGCCGCGGTCGTCCACACGGTCGCGGCGGCGAGCGGGTCGTTCGTCAACGCCGAGGTCGAGTAGAGCACGGTCACGCCGGCGGGCGGCGTCACCGAGACGAAGGTCGTGTCCACGGGGACGGGAGCGACGACGAAGACGCCGGTGTTCGAGCCTCCCGGAGCGCCCGCGAGCGTCTGCGCGCTGACGGGGCGCGCACCCGTGTTGTCGAGCGACCACGTGTAGGTGATGTTCGAGCCGAGCGCGACCGGGCCGGCGGGCGCGTTCAGATTCAGGCGAAGCTGCGCGTCGTTCTGCACCGAGGTCGAGATGTCGCCGCGCGCTTCCGATTCGCCGTTGACGGGCGGAGGCGTGGCAACGGGCACCGAAGTGCGGACTTCGTTCGCGGAGCTGTTGGCCGCTTGGTTGTCAAAGCTCGGCCCGCCGCTGGCGGAGTCGCCGAGACGGACGCTGATGGCCGCGCCGGCTGCCGCGGCAGCGCTAACATCAACCCGCACGATAACGGTCAGCGTCGTGTTGCGCGCGATGACCGCCGAAAGCACGTCCGCACCGTTGGCGAAGATGTCGGTGTCGCCGCCGTCAATGCCGTTGAGGTTGGTGTCAATCACGGCTGCCGTCACCGTGACGGGGCCGGTCGTCTGAATGGAAGCGCCCGAAGCAAGGAAGCGCACCTGATTCGAGAAGTTGCTGGTGTTCGTGACGGTGAACGTGAAGTCCACGCCCGTCTGTCCGGCGACGACCGTCGGGACGCTGCCGCCATCGGGGGTGATGGCGAGGCCGGAAACGTTCGCCACCGTCACCGTGACAGTGTTCGAGACGGTCGTATAGCTTGACGTGCCGTCGGAGTAAGAGGCCGAAGCCGTGTTGCTGATGACGGTGCCGCCGCTGGTGGTCTGTGCCAGCACGGCGGGCGCGGTCAGCACGCACGCGATGGCCGCGAGCACGAGCGCGCGCGCGGCGGCGCGAAACGGGAAAGTTATGATCTTGGTGTTCATCTTAATCTGGTCCTCAACTTTTGGTCGGTGGGTCGGCGGCGCTTCTCCGGCGGGCGCGTGATGGAGAGCAGCAGGAGGGAAAATCCATAGCTCTCTGGTCCCGGTGGGAGATGCGCGCGGGGTTCCCTCGTTACTTGACTCTCACTTTGTACGAGGCGGAGAGCTTGCCGCCGGCGGCCAGAGCATCCGACCACTCGTAGCGCACTTCCGTGTACATCGAGGCGGGCGCGGGAACTTGCTTCACCGTGCCGTCCGCCTGCTTCTCGGCGATGATGGGCTGGGTCGAGTAGGTTTTGCCGCCGTCAATCGAGTAGGTGACGGTCGAGCCGTTCTCGCCGGCGGCGCTGCCCGCGACGAAAGAGGTGCCGGCGGGGATGTGGCCGACGGTCTTGTAGTCGCGCGCGGCGCCGTCACCCTCGTTGGCAGAGGTGATCTGCCAGCTCAGGATTTCGCCCTGCTGCACGGCCTGCGCCTTGTCGAGGCTAATCTGTTTGCCTTCGCGCTCGACCGAGCCTGAGAGCGCGATCTTCACTTCGGGACGCGCGACCGCGCCGCCGGGCAGCAGCTGCCTCTGCGCGAGAGCGCCGACTCCGCCCAGCACCAGCAGGCCGAGAGCCAGCGGCATGAGCAAGCCAAATTTCTTCTTCAATCTGGTCATAATCTTCTCCTTACTAAAGTTTCAACGGGTGCGAGGCCGCGTGGGATTCGGGGCCTGTCTGTTCGCCGGCGCGGGCGCGGAGGCCCTCGGGGGATTGCTTCAGGCGGGTTCGGCGACCGCCTGCTCTTTGAGAGCGCAGGCGACCGCATACATGAAATCTTTGAGACGGACGGGGCGCGGCAACACCGCCGCGAGGCGCGTGTGGGTCGAGGCACGCATGATCTCGGACGGGCGGTCGTGGATGGCGATGAGCGCCGTCTCCGGCGCAATCTCGCGGAGCGCTTCGATGGCGCCCGCGCGCCCGAAGCCGGCCATGTCGAGTCCGACGGCGATCAGATCATACTGACCATCCGCCGCCGCCCTCAGCACGTCCATCGTGTGACGACACGCTTCGGCCTCGTGCCCGGCAGCCATGAGAGCAGCCACCAAGCCTTCCGCCATCGCGCAGTCGTCGTCGCAAATCATCACACGCGCCATTCCGGGTTAACCTGTCCTTCTTCCCTGCTTTTCCTATCGAGCGGCGCTCTAAAGCAGACGGGCGCCGCACGGAGCGATTAACAAGCCGTGTTCCGCGACGCGCAGAGAATCACTGACAAGATGTAAGTGAAGAAATAGCGGAGCTTAAGGCGGCAGGCGAGGATGGGAGAGAGATTGTCGCGGACGGAGTGGATGACAATCGCGGCTGACGTTTTGTCAGCCGACTGACAAAACGTCATAGTTTTAATAAACTCCTACAGACGCCCTACGGCATCAATCTATGCATGAAATTCAGCGCATCATTGGCCCCCTAACCGTCGTTGAAAATATCGCCGTCAGTGGTAAGATTCGAGACGTTGATCGCTTGCGCCGAAGATATGGAAAGGGTCGCTGGCGGAAGGTGAAGGGGTTGGCAACCGTTGAATTAACAAACGGTGAGGTTCACACCGCCGAACTCCACTGGTACGAGGCGCACGGGGTCGGCAGGAAAGAAATCAAAGTCAAACGTCTTCTGGATTAAGCCATGACACACAACCAGCAGAACATCGTTTACGCGATCTGCCTCAACAATGAAGGGTACGAAGCTTCGCTCGAATTACGCAAGCTCTATCAGATTCTGCCGCCTGAGCCAAACGACCCGGCGGGCTGGCTGCGCGTAGTGGACGAGTCCGGTGAAGATTACCTGTACAGTGGCGAGCGCCTCGTCGTCCTCACCCTGCCCCGCGAAATCGAGCAGGCCGTCGAAGCTACTTTTTAAAAATTGTCAGTCCTCCGTCGCCCCGATTAAAAGGCATCGTAAGCGGATTTTTCAATCTTCCGTGGCGAGATTGCCCGCGCTCGCGTTCGTCTCATACTCGCGCAGCTTGCGGTAGAGCGTGCGCGCGGAGATGCCGAGGATAGCGGCGGCGCGCTCGCGGTTGCCGCCGGAGTCTTCGAGGACGCGGAGGATGTGTCCCCGTTCAAGCTCTTCGAGGGTGAGGGTCGTGGCGGGAGCCGGGGAGGCCGACGAAGAGGCGGCTTCGGAGACACGCACCTTGTCGCCGAGCACGTGCTTCGCGTCGAGCAAGTCGCCGACGGCGAGGGCCGAGGCGCGCTCCAAAGCGTTACGAAGTTCGCGGACGTTGCCGGGCCAGTCGTAGGCGGCGAGGCTGGCGCGCGCCTCGTCCGAAAGTTCGAGCGCGGGCCGCTTGAAGCGTTCGCGGAAAGTTCCGAGGAAATGTTCGACGAGGGGGGGAATGTCTTCGCGGCGGTGGCGTAAAGGAGGAACGTGGAGCGAGATGACGTTGAGGCGGTAGAAGAGATCGGCGCGGAAGCGGCCCGTGGTCACGTCCTCGGCGAGGTTGCGGTTCGTCGCGGTGATAACGCGCACGTCCGCCGCGCGGTCGCGCGTCGAGCCGACGCGGCGGAAGCGACCCTCTTCGAGAAAGCGCAGGAGTTTGACCTGTGTCTGTTGCGGCATCTCGCCGACTTCATCGAGGAAGAGCGTCGAGGAATCGGCGGCTTCGATGAGGCCGCGCTTCGTCGAGGTCGCGCCGGTGAAGGCGCCGCGCTCATGGCCGAAGAACTCGGACTCGAAAAGTGTTTCGGGCAGCGCGGCGCAGTTGACCGCGATCATCGGCGAATCCTTACGCGCCGAGTGCGCGTGAATGAAACGCGCGAGCACGTCCTTGCCCGTGCCGGACTCGCCCGTAATGATGACGGTCGAGTCGGCGCGCGCCGCCGTTTCGGCGAGGGCGACAAGGCCCTCCATCGCGCCGCTCCGGTAGACGAACGCGGGCAGGTCTTCCGTCGCGGGGGCGCGCACCACGTCTCTGAGCGCGACGTTCTGGCGGACGAGCCGGCGTTTCTCGTCGGCCTTGCGAACGACCGTCTCGATCTCGTCGAGCGTGGCGGGCTTCGTGAGGTAGTCGTAGGCGCCGAGCCGCATCGCCTCGATGCCCGTCGGGAGCGACGTGTCGGCGGTGAGCATGATGACTTCAGGCGGCTCTTCGAGCTTGCGTATCTCGCGCAGCGCGTCGAGGCCGGACATCCCCGGCATCCGAATGTCGAGCAGCACCACGTCGAAGTCGCTCTTGCCCAATGCGTCGAGCGCCTCCTCGCCCGACGCGGCGGGCGTCGCGTCGAACCCCATCCGCGCGACCTGATCCGACACGAGGCGCCGCAGCACCGCGTCATCATCCACCACCATCACGCGAATCTTACGGCCCATAAAAGTTCAGCGCGGAGTGAAAAGCACTCGGAAATAAGCAGAGCGTCGGGACAACAATCTTATCACTTGTCGCGCGCCGCCCGTCACCTTAGTTTTCGCGCCGGCCATGCTACCGAAGCGGCATAATCCGCCAATCCGGGATTATGCCGACGGGCGCGGCAATTTGTGCGAAAAGGAGTATTATGCTGCTAGGCGCGGCATAATATGCCGGAGAAGCGGATTATGCCGCTGAGTGCGGCACAATCAGTAGTTCGGCTGTCGCCCGCTTATTCTTGAGGTTGAATTGAAGCCGCTCCCGCCGCGATTGAATGTTAACGTGGCTCACGGTGGTGTCCGTTTCAAGTGGTGTGTGACAGCTCAGGTCAGCCGCTCGTCTCAGGTTGGCGCGTCCCCTCTCATGCGAGTTGCGTGATAGCGAATCTCAGCCGGCGGGTTGAAGGGTCGAGAAGCAGCGGGTTGAATGGTAGCGCGCGGCGGGGGCGGCTCGGTGGGGCGCACCCGAACAACGGCATGCACCTGACCGCGAATCGCGCGGCTCTCATCGCAGAGTTGGCCCTAATCACGTTGGATGCGCGGCAGGTGATGCCGGGCGTTAGACGGCTTCCACTTATGGATTTATCATGTCACGATAGAATGCAAGCATTTCTCCCAGGAAATTTGAATGGGATGTAGAAAAGAACAAGGAGAATATCTGCAAACAGCGACTTTGACTTCGACGATGCCTGGGAACCTGACCATCTGATGTCGATACATTCGGGCGTAGGTGTAAAATCTGGCCGAAGCTCAACACGGCATTCGGCGTAAACAAGGATGGCTACGTATGGGAAATTATCTTCTCCGACTCAGACGCCGGCTGGCAATTCAAGCTCCGCCCAACCTGCTGGACATCTACTCCACCTCCGAGCCGCACCCGCAGAATGCGCTGGATATATTTAAAGGCGAGTGGGTGTCGCGCCTACCGAAGCCTTACGCCTCTTTGGAGGCCGGGACGGCGACTCTCTTCGAGGACGAGCGCATCAAGTGGGCGGAAACAGAGCTCGGCGGTTTTAAAGATAAGAGCATCCTCGACCTCGGGCCACTTGAGGGCGGGCACCCTTACATGTTTGAGCAGGCGGGGGCGAGGGAGATCGTCTCGATTGAAGCTAACACGCGGGCTTTTCTCAAATGCTTAATCACTAAAGAGATGCTCGGGCTGAAGAGGGTCTCTTATCAGTGTGGCGACTTCATGGAGTATTTCAGGAAGAATAAAAGGAGGTTCGACATCGTTAACGCGAGCGGTGTGCTTTACCACCAGCGCAACCCGGCCGAATTACTCGCGCTGGTATCGAGAGCGGCAGACAGCGTAATCATCTGGACTCATTACTATGATCAAAAAATAATATCCGGCCATCCCTCCTATCATTCGAGGTTCTCCGCCGGGGACATGCAAGAGTACGATGGTTTCAAATACCAACCCTACCGGCAAGAGTACGGGGTTGACGTTCATGTCCCTCAGTTCTGTGGAGGCAACGCACCCTACTCCCATTGGATGACCCGCGAGGACATTATCAGGTGCCTCAATTACTTCGGGCTGGACGATATTCGCATCTCTTTCGAACATCCGCCGCATACGAATGGCCCTAGTTTCAACTTGGCGGCAATGCGGAGCAAAGAGTCATCTGCATCATAGTCACCGTCTAACAACGGCATGCGCCCGACCGCGAATCAGGCGGCTTTCATGCGCGAGACTTGGCTGTTAATACGGTTCGTCTTGGCCGGCGGCACATGTCAGTCTTGACATGTGCCGGCTATTCACGCATTAGTTTCCGCGCATCACATGTTTGCTTGGTGTAGCCCTTCGGCTTCTCACACAGACTAACTGCTTCAGGAGAAAACCCATGCCGGTAGAAATCAAATTCGGTTCCAACGCCAAGAAAGAGAACGTCACGAATTTCTCGCTCAAAGTGCTTGAGGATATTTTGCAGGCGGCGGGCTTGAGTAGCGCTTTAATCACTTCCACAGCCCGCACGCCGGCGGAGCAAGCAAGGGTGATGTTCAACAACATCGTGGCGACGAGCGTGGCGAAACAGAAACAGCTTTACGCGGCGGCGGGTGATGCCGTGATTGATGAATATGTGAAAGCGAAGAAAGCGGGGAAGACCCCCATCGAAATAAAGGCCGCGATGGAGGCAAAGATAATTGCCATCGGGCCGACGAAGGTTTCTCACCACGCCGCTGACCCGAATGTGTTATGCGTCTTCGATGTCGCGCCTTCTTCGATAGCAAAGAAGGCGGCGTTTGAGAAGGCCGTCCGAACTGACAAGCGAGTGAAGAAGTTCATCGTACCGCCGCTCGACCCCGCGTACCACCTAGAGATTCCACAGCCGACGAGTTAATGGTCAGGGCCTCCGCGTTCTCGTCAACACTAAAACCGGCGCCCATGCCGGCGTCGCGTTAGCTGAGGCGAACAGCTATATGCCGCGCACACCAAGATACCGACTAGGTGACGAGGGCCAGTCAGAACCGCCTGCGGTAGCGGGCGGGTTCTTGCGTCGCCAGAGACCCGCCCGCTACCGCAGGCGGTTCTGACCTTAATCCACTTCTTGGTGTGCGCGGCATCATAGAGGATGCTTCTCGACACACACCCTTCCGGCCAGCGTGCCGGAAATTCGGATTGTAGGCGAACGGGGGAAACCATGGCTGAACTGAAGACGAAGCCGACCACGGACAGCGTGGATGACTTTCTCGCGCGCGTCGCCGACGAGAAGCGGCGGGCGGATTGTCGCGTCGTCCGCGACCTCATGGCGGAAGCGACCGGGGCCGAGGCCGAGATGTGGGGGAGCAGCATCGTCGGCTTCGGTCGCTACCGTTACAAGTATGCGAGCGGGCGCGAGATGGAATGGATGGTCATGGGCTTCTCCCCGCGCAAGGGCGATCTGACGCTCTATCTCACGCAGGGGTTCGAGCCTTTCCCGCATCTCATGGAGCGCCTCGGTAAGTACAAGACGGGGAAATCCTGTCTCTATCTCAAGAGGTTGGAAGACGTTGACTTGAACGTGTTGCGGGAACTCGTGGCGCGTTCGGTCGAAACAGTAGCCGCTCAACGTGTGGATAAGAAATAGCGCGGCGCCCGCCGGTGTTACTGCCGCCAGCACTACGCGAAGTGGAGAGAGATGAACCTCAGTTTCTACATCATGCGCCTCGCCGCGAGCGTGCGTGTCTTCGAGGGACTCGTGGAGGGCGTGAGCGACGAGCAGGCGCGTTGGAAGCCCGCGCCGGAGCGCTGGTCAATGCTCGAAGTGCTCAATCACCTCTATGATGAGGAGCGTGAAGACTTTCGCCAGCGGCTCGACTACACGCTCCACCGGCCCGGCGAGGCGTGGCCGCGGATTGACCCGCAAGGATGGGTGACGGAGCGCAGGTATAACGAGCGGGACTTAAACGAGTCGCGGCGAAACTTTCCGCGTGAACGTGAGTTGTCGCTCTCGTGGTTGAAGGGATTGTCAGAGCCGAACTGGGATTCCGCTCACGAGCGACCGCAAGCCGTGCTTGCGGCGGGTGATATTCTCGCCTCGTGGGTGGCTCACGATCTGCTCCACGTCCGGCAGCTTGCGCGGCTGCACTACGAATACGTCTCGCTCGTCTCCGCCCCTTATCGAACGGACTACGCCGGCGATTGGCCGAGCGCCGGGTGAAGGGGTGAGAGGCGCGCTCACTGCTTTTCGGGCGTTCGGCGCGGGAGCCACAGACGAAAACAGCTCCCCACGCCGGGCTTGGATTCGACGGTGAGCGCGCCGCCCATCGCCTCGGCGAGCGTCAACGAGACGGCGAGGCCGAGGCCGGAGCCGCTACCGGGGTCTTTCGTCGTAAAGAACGGGTCGAAGACGCGCGCGAGCGTTTCGGGCGGGATGCCGGGGCCATCGTCGGAGACTTCGACCGATATGCGCGCACCGTCGAACGCCGTTTCGACACAGATGTGTCCACCGTCGGCCACCGCGTCGAGCGCGTTGCTCAACAGATTGTTGAGCACCTGATAGACCATCGCCTCGTCGGTCGCCACCTCGCCTACCGCCTCATCCAGCCGGATCGTCAATTCGATCCCGCGTTCGGCCCCGCGCTGCTCGAATAGCTTCGCGCATTGCCCGACCACACGATTGAGTTCGACCGAGGCGCGCTTTGCTCGCCGCTGCCGCGACAGATCGAGCAGCCCGCGCGTGATCTGCTTGCAGCGGAGCGCCTGACGGACAATCTCTTCGAGGTAAAAATTCCAGTTATGGCCTGCGGCGAAAGCCGACGCCTCCGGTGCATCCTGAAGATCGCGCAAGGTGGCCTCGGCGCAGGTGGTGATGGCGGCGAGCGGGTTGTTGATCTCGTGCGCGACGCCCGCCGCGAGTTGCCCGATGGTGGCGAGGCGGCGCGTCCGCGCGAGTTGCTCTTGCACTTCGGACAGCTCCGTGATGTCGCTCCAAGTGATGACGCTCCAGGAGGTCTGAAGTTCGGAGGCTGGAGTCCGGTGCCCGGCAACCGAATCCGGCCCCTCTTCGTTCAGCGCATGAGTATCCGCAATGTCATCGGCTTTCTTTCCAGACTCAAGACTTATGATCGGAGCAACCGACACGAGATAGCGCCTGCCGTCCTCGGCCTGTAGCTCGAAGGAACTGGTCGTGCGCGCCGTGCCCTGACGCATGTGATAGGCGGCGGCGCGCGCGCCGAAGAGACGCGCGAAGGCTTCGGCGCACGACATGCCGATGGCCTCCGTCGGGCGCATCCCCATCATCTCCGCCGCGCCGTGGTTGCAGCGCGCGACGCGCATCCGGTCGTCATGGACGATGATGCCGTCGGGGATGGCGTCGAAGGTCTGCTCCCAGACGCGCTTGGCCGTGCCGATGGTTTCGACGAGCCGCGCGTTGTCGAGCGCGAGCGCGACCATCTCGGCAAGCCCCGCAAGCTGCTGTTTCTCTTCGGCGGTGAAGCGATGCGGCGCGCGATAGCCGACGGCGAGCACGCCCAGCGTCTCGCCGCGCGCGGCGAGACGCGCGAGCGCCAGCGCGCGTACGCCCTCGGCGCTATGCACCGGAAACTCGCTCGCCGGCAAATCGCCGGCCACGCCGCGCACCTCGAAGATGGCCTCGCCCGCCCCGGCGGCGCGTTCGGCGAACTCGCCGCGCAAGGGATTGACGATCTCGCCTTCGTCGGTGTTCACAATCTCAAAGCCGCTCATCGCGTGCCAAGTGATCGTCCGCTCTTCGACCGAGAAGCTGGCGACGCTCGCCGTGTCGGCGCCGATGATGCGGCGCACCGTCTCGACCGCCGCACGCAGCGTCGCCGCCATCTCAGCCCCCGCCGCGCCGT
>JBGTBQ010000290.1:0-2641 GCA_041749275.1 Pyrinomonadaceae bacterium
GGTCTATCGCGCCAACCGCAACGTCGTTCACAAATTCCCTTCTCTTCTGGAATACAAGAGTCCGACGACGCTTGAGATGTGCGATGTCGTCACCTATCTCATCGAAGACCCCGACCCCAACGGCCCCTTCGGCGCGAAGGAAGTCGGGCAAGGCCCTTTGCTTCCCGTCATGCCCGCCATCGCCAACGCCGTCTACGATGCCGTCGGCGTCCGCGTTGACGAAGTGCCCATCACGCCCGAAAAAGTTCTCGCGGCATTACGCGCGAAGGCACAGGGCAAAGATGCCCGCTTCGGCCCCGCCGGTGTGCCCGCCGTAGAATGGCCGGAACCCTTGAAGGTGCTCACGCCGGACGAAGGCGGCGACGGCAAAGAGATGCCGCGCGTGGCTGTTCACTCGTGAAACGGATAAGTAGATGAGCGATGAAGAACAAAAGCCGTTTGATGATCTGAAGCAGATCGTTGAAGAGATTAAAAGTGATCTTCGCCGCAGGAATGCCGGCTTCGGGCCTGAAGCAAATGAGCCATGCGATGATGACATCACGCTCGATGAGATTTTGAGGCGACTAAGGAGCAATGATGAGGGCGATGACGAGGACGGCTTGGCAGGAGCGCCTGTGTTAAAGAAGTAACGGCTGGGACAACGTGATTTATATTCAGAATTTGAAAGAGCCGGGCTTGCCTGTTGGAAGTATGCCGTAGGTATATGCGGCGCGGCATAATTTCACACTACACTGGGATTAAAAGCTTATGATGCGACTTCCGAAATTTACTTACCTCGTCCCGCGCGCCGTCGGCGATGCGGTGAAGATGATGGGCGATGCCGGCCCCACGGGGCAGTTCGTCGCGGGCGGGACGGACTTGTACCCGAACATGAAGCGGCGGCAGCAGACGCCGCAGACGGTCATCGCCGTCGGGCGGTTGAAAGAGTTGCACCGCATTGATGGTGACGGCAAGTCCGGCATCACTATCGGCGCGGGCGTGAGCTTGACCGACATCGTGGAGCACCCCGTCATCAACCGCGACTACCCGGCGGTGGCGCGGGCGGCGCGGACGATCTCGACGCCCGTCTTGCGGAACATGGGCACTATCGGCGGGAACCTGCTGCTCGACACGCGCTGCAATTATTATGACCAGAATTACGAGTGGCGGCGCGGCATCAACTTTTGTTTGAAGAAGGACGGCGACGTGTGCTGGGTCGCGCCCGGAAGCGCGAAGTGCTGGGCCGTGCAGTCGGCTGACCTCGTGCCGCTGATGGTGGCGATGGGTGCTCAGGTGCGTCTCGTCTCGCGCGTGGGCGACCGGATGGTGACGGCCAAGGGTCTCTACAATGACGACGGCATCGAGTACCTGCACAAGAGGCCGGAGGAGTTGCTCACGGAAATCCACTTGCCGCCGGTGAACGGCACGCGCGCGGTCTACAAGAAACTCCGTCGGCGCGGCGCGTTCGACTTCCCCGTGTTGGGAGTCGCGGCGTCGCTCGACTTCGCGGAAGACGGGACGGTGCGGGATGCGAAGATCGTGCTCGGCGGTATCGCCCCGGCCCCGCTCGAAGTCGAGGCCGCTAATCAGGCGCTCGCCGGGGGGCCGCTCGACGAAGAGCGAATGCGCGCGGCGGCGGAGGCGTGTTACCTGCGCGCGCGTCCGCTCGACAATACGGATCATCTGATGAACTACCGCAAGCAGATGGCGCGCCCCTTCGTGCTGCGCGCCCTCGAAGAGCTAAGGGCGGGGTGAAAGGAATGAAGAGCGGACGGGGCGAGGAGGAGACGGGGAGACGGGGAGAAAAAGCGGAATCTAATTACTCCGTCTCCCCCTCTCCCCCTCGCCCCCTCGCCCCGTCCCGGCTTCTCCCCGTCTCGGCGCTGCTTCTCGCCGCCGGGCGCTCTCAACGGATGGGCGCGTTCAAGCCGCTGCTGCCTTTCGGCGCGAGCACGGTCATCGAAACATCTGTTGATAATCTGCAAGAAGCGGGCGTCGCTGAGGTCGTCGTCGTACTCGGCCACCGCGCGGAGGAGTTGCGAGAGCGGCTCACGGCGCGGCCCTTCGTGCGGTTCGCCTTCAACGTAGACGCGGGCAGCGAGATGGGTGTGTCCATCGCGCGCGGCGTCGAAGCCGTCTCGGATGGAACGGGCGCCGTCCTCGTCGCGCTCGTTGACCAGCCTGCCGTGCCGTCCGTCGTGATACGAAGTTTGATTGACGCACGGCAGCAAACGAGTGCGCGCATCATCCAGCCGGAGTGGGAGGGACGCGGCGGCCACCCGGTCTTGATTGACCTTGCGCTGCGCGAAGAACTGCTTAACCTCGATCCGTCGCGCGGCCTGCGCGCGCTGTTCGATGAGCACAGGGGCGAGGTCTTACGCATCCAAGCCGGCACGCCTTTCGTCACGCGCGATATGGACACGTGGGATGATTATTGTAAACTGCACCTCGAAGTTTTCGGCTTCACGCCGACCAATGCCGACAATCCGATTTGAAAAGTGAATGCTCCACACGCCTAAAGGCCTTACTTTTACCCATAAGTGCGTAAAGAGGCAAGAAGCTTGAGATTCCGATAGACTTGTCCGAGACTTTAAGAGTTGCCGGAGGGGTCTATGGGAGAACTTGAAGAGGTCAGCGAAGCAGTAGAGGCATCCTGGAGCGA
>JBGTBQ010000291.1:0-3777 GCA_041749275.1 Pyrinomonadaceae bacterium
GCGCGGGAAGCGGGCTGGGAGGCCATCGGCATCGAGCCGTCGCCCTCGTTCGCCGACCACGCCGCGCGGGTCTCGGGCGCGGAGATTAGGCGCGAGCCGGTCGAGCGCTGCGGCTTCGCGTCCGAGTCGTTCGACGTGGTCTTCCTCGCCGCCGTGCTCGAACACCTCTACAACCCGGACGAGACGGTCGGCGAGATCGCGCGCGTGCTCCGGCGCGGCGGCGCATTCTTCGTGGACGTGCCGAACGAGGCCGGTCTTTACTTTCGCCTCGGCAATTTGTACCAACGCTTGCGCGGGCGCGACTGGAGCGTCAATCTCTCGCCCACGTTCGAGCCGTTCCACGTCTTCGGCTTCAACCCGCGAAGCTTGCGCGCCCTGCTCTCGAAGCACGGCTTGGAGGTGCGCGACTGGCGCGTCTACGGTGGGCGCGCCATGCTGCCGGAGCGCCGCGGGGTCGCGGGCGCCATCGAACAGGTTGCGGCGCACGCCGCCACGGCGGCGAGCAACGTCGGCCAGTTCGGAACCTACATCGAGACGTGGGCGGTCAAACACTGAGACTTTCGCCCGCGCGCCTAACATTCAGAGTGGAGGGATTGTGAAGTGAAAGGAATTGTCTTGGCCGGCGGACTGGGGAGCCGCCTGCGTCCGCTGACGGCGGTGACGAACAAACACCTGCTGCCCGTCTATGACAAGCCGATGATCTATTATCCGATTCAGACGCTCATCAACGCCGGCATCACCGAGATTATGATCGTCACGGGCGGCAACTCGGCGGGCGATTTTTTGAAGCTCCTGAAGAATGGGAAAGACTTCGGCCTCAAGCACATCAACTACACCTATCAGGAAGGCGAGGGCGGCATCGCCGACGCCTTGAGATTGTGCGAGGATTTCGCCGACGGCGAGCCGGTCTGCGTCGTCCTCGGCGACAACGTCATCGAGAAGAACATCACGCAGGCGGCGCGCTCCTATCGTCATCAGGGCGGCGGCGCGAAAATCCTGCTGAAGAAGGTCACTGACCCGCAGCGCTTCGGCGTCCCCGAACTCGACGGGCGCCGCGTCGTTCGCATCGAAGAGAAACCCGCCGCGCCCAAGTCCGAGTACGCCGTCATCGGCATCTACATGTACGACGCGGAGGTCTTTGAGATCATCAAGACGCTCGTCCCTTCCGGGCGCGGCGAGCTTGAAATCACAGACGTGAACAACGCCTACATCGAGCGCGCCGAGATGACATGGGACGAACTCGACGGCTGGTGGACGGATGCCGGCACCTTTGAGAGTCTGCTCCACGCCTCGCAACTCGTCGCCGAGACGGGCGCGAATAAGATGGACGAAGCGCCGGCCCGCGCGGCGAATAACAGTAGGCCGTAGGCTGAAGGGCGGTCGGCGGTCGGCTATCAGCAGTGAGCTTCTATTCTTTCCGTCAACCGGGCGTTGAGATATAAGCCGCCGTCTCGATCATAAGGAGCAATGCTGATAGCCGACCGCCGACCGCCGACCGCTCTTTAATGAAAGTTGTTCGCATCATCGCGCGCCTGAACGTCGGCGGCCCGGCGCGGCACGTAGCGTGGCTGACCGCCGGACTGCGGAACATTGAGCACGATTGTCTGTTAGTCGCGGGCACAGTGCCGCCGGGCGAAGACGACATGGGTTACTTCGCTGAGTCGCTCGGCGTCACCCCATTCGTCATCCCGGAGATGAGCCGTGAGGTGTCGCCGAAGGACGCCGTGACGGTCTGGAAACTGTACCGCCTCTTCAGGCGCGAGCGCCCCGACATCGTGCACACGCACACGGCGAAGGCCGGCACGGTAGGGCGCGCCGCCGGGTTGCTCTATCGCTGGCTGACGCCCTCGGCGCTCGTCGGAAGGCCGCGTCCGTGCCGCTTCGTCCACACCTACCACGGGCACATCTTCCACAGCTACTACGGCAAGTGGAAGACGCGCTTCTTCATCCTCGTCGAAAAGCTGCTCGCGCGCGCCGTGACCGACCGCATCGTGGTCATCAGCCCGCAACAGTACCGCGAGATACACGAAGAGTTCGGCGTCGGGCGCGCGAAGCAGTTCGCCATCGTCCCGCTCGGTCTCGATGTTGCCGCCTTCGACAATTGGGCCTTGCGCCGGCAGGCTGCGCGCGAGGGTCTGGGCGCGGGCGAGGGTGATATGCTGGTCGGCATCGTCGGGCGTCTGACCGAGGTCAAAGACCACGCGCTGTTTTTGCGGTCGGTCGCGCGCTACTGCGAGCTGCGGCATCTTGGCGAGGCCGCGAACGAGCGGCGAGTCCGCTTTATCGTCATCGGCGACGGGCATCTACGAGCCGGGTTGGAATTGCTCGCATCCGAACTCGGCATCGCGGATGATGTAACTTTCACGGGGCTGCGCGACGACCCGGAAGATTTTTATCCGGCGCTCGACGTGGTGGCGCTCACCTCGCGCAACGAGGGCACGCCCCTGACGTTGATTGAAGCGATGGCGAACGCGCGAGCCGTCGTGGCGACCGCCGTCGGCGGCGTGGTTGATCTGTTGGGCGGGCCGGACGAGTCGGAGTTCCGGCATCATCGCGCGTGGCGCGTCTGCGAGCGCGGCGTGCGCGTGCAACCCGGCGACGCGGAAGCGTTCGCCCATGCGCTTGCCTACCTCGTCGAGAACGACGACCTGCGTGAACAGTTAGGAGAGCGCGGGCGTCGTTTCGTCGAAGAGAATTATTCCGTCGCGCGGCTGCTCGCGGATGTGCGCGCGCTTTATGAAGACTTGATGAATCCGTCGCGGCAGGGAGGGGAACAGGCTTCCGCCGGAGCGGCGGCGGGCCGCATCCCACCCTCGGCGGCGCACTTGAAAGGGGACTGACATTTGCGAGTTTTAA
Source organism: Pyrinomonadaceae bacterium (assembly GCA_041749275.1). Classification (GTDB taxonomy): domain Bacteria; phylum Acidobacteriota; class Blastocatellia; order Pyrinomonadales; family Pyrinomonadaceae; genus JBGTBQ01. The sequence goes on from JBGTBQ010000291.1 coordinate 2,857, forward strand.
TCACAGGCGGGGCGGGCTTTATCGGCTCGCACCTCTCTGACGCTTATCTCGGACGCGGCGACGAGGTCTTCTGCATTGACGATCTCTCGACCGGCTCGATTGACAACATCGCGCACCTCAAGCACCACGCGCGCTACCACTACACGATTGACAGCGTCCACAATCAGCCCGTCGTCGCCGAGTTGATTGACCAGTGCGATGTCGTCTTTCACCTCGCGGCGGCGGTCGGCGTCAAGCTCATCGTCGAAAGCCCTGTCCGCACCATCGAGACCAACGTCAAGGGCACGGAGGTCGTGCTCGCGCAGGCCAACAAGAAGAAGAAGAAGGTGCTCGTCGCCTCGACCTCCGAGGTCTACGGACTCTCGAACGACGTGCCCTTCCGTGAGGAGGGCAACCTCGTCATGGGCGCGACGACGAAGGGCCGCTGGTCTTACGCCTGCTCCAAAGCGATAGACGAATTCCTCGCGCTCGCCTACTGGCGCGAGAAGAAGCTCCCGACCGTGGTGGTGCGTCTCTTCAACACCGTCGGCCCGCGCCAGACCGGCCAGTACGGCATGGTCATCCCAACGTTCGTGAAGCAGGCGCTCGCCGGTCGCGCCATCACCGTCTACGGGACAGGCGAGCAGACGCGCTGCTTCGGCTATGTCGGCGACGTGGTGGGCGCGCTCGTCAAGCTGATGGACAAAGAGGAAGCGGTCGGGCAGGTCTTCAACATCGGCTCGAACGAAGAGGTCTCGATCATGGAACTGGCCCGCCGCGTCAAAGCGCTGACCGGCTCCGCCTCCGAGATCGTCACCGTCCCCTACGACGAGGCATACGAAGAGGGCTTCGAGGACATGCCCCGCCGCGTCCCCGACATCTCCAAGATCGGCGCCCTCGTCGGCTTCCGTCCGACGATGACGCTCGACGGAATTTTACAGA
>JBGTBQ010000292.1:0-1927 GCA_041749275.1 Pyrinomonadaceae bacterium
GCGAGCAGCCGCTTCAATTCACGCTTGAAGACGGCGGCGTGACGCTGCGCGTGCAGTTGCGCGAGGCCGTGGCTGTCGGCGGCGCGGCGGAAGTTGAGATCGTCTTCAAGGGCAACGTTCCCGAAATTGACGCGGATGAAACGAGCCTGCCGGCCCACGTCGTCCAACAGGTCGGCGCGGCGTTGCGCGAGACGCGCGAGGTGCGCCGGGCGCGCGACACGAATTTCGTCTCGCGCGGGGTGATGCTGCTCGGCAGTTTCTATCCCGTCCTCGCGGCGCGTGTGGGCGGCGAGTGGCGGCGCAAGACAGAGGCGACCGTCGGCGACACGGTCTTCGCCGACGTGGCCGACTATGAGGTCTCAGTGGGCGCGCCCGACAACGTTGCGCTCTTCACTTCGGGCAGCGACGGCGTCAACGCCGAGCGCGGCGGCAGAAACAATCGGCATTTCACAGGCGAGAACCTGCGCTCGTTCGCCGTCGTCGCGGGCCGCACGTTGCGCTCCGCCGAGACGACCGTGGCGGGCGTCAGGGTGCGCTCCGTCTATGTCACCGAGCACGAGAAGATCGGACGGCGCGTGCTCGGCATCGCGTCGGACGCGGCGCGCGTCTTCACCGAACGCTTCGGCCCGCTGCCCTTCAAGACGATCAGCGTGACGGAGTCGCCGCTCGTCGCGGGCTTGGGCAGCACGGAGTTCGCGGGTCTCGCCGTCATCGCCAGCGCCTTCTACGTTGACTTCGACGCGCCGCAGATGCGGAACCTGCCGGAGATCGTGCGCGAGCAACGTGCGTCGGTGGAGGATAGTCTGGAGTTCGCCGTCGCGCAGTCGGTCGCGCATCAGTGGTGGGGCGCGAGCGTCGGCAGCGACCCCGAACGCACGCCGGTTTTAGACGAATCGCTCGCGCACTGGTCGGCGCTGCTCTACTATCAGGAGGTGCGCGGGGCGGAGCGCGCGAAAGAGGCGGAAGACGAACAACTGCGCGGCGTCTACCAGATTTATCGCACCTTCGGCGGCGAAGATTTGCCGGCTGACCGCCCGGCGCGCGAGTATCGCAACTCGTTCCAGTACGCGGCCATCGTCGCCGGCAAAGGCGCGCTGATGTTCAATACGCTCCGCCCGCTCCTCGGCGAAGTGCGCTTCTTCAGGGCGCTCCGGCGCTATCACGAGATGAACCGCTTGAAGGTCGCGCAGATGGACGACCTGCGCGACGAGTTGTTCGCGGCGGTCGAGATACACCAGCGCCGCGTCGTGGCGCGCACGCTCGCGCGCTGGCTCACCGAACGGCATGGCGACGAGGACGTAGCGCCGCCCGACCCGCAACTCGCCGCCGCGCTGGGTCTCACCGTCGAACAGCAGAACGCGCGCGAACGCAACGCCTTCTCACGCCTCGGCAGATTTTTCTGGCGGCAGATGACGCGGATTCGTTGAGTCCCGAAATCCATCCTGACTTTGCAAATGCCTCGCGCCTTGCGCGCTTGATGAGTTGATCCGGGCGGCGCACCCTGTCCGCCTTCCGCTACCTCTCCGAAAACTGACCCGTGCCGCCGCGCGCGGCCACTTTTTCAAGCTCATCCATGAACGCCCGCAACTCGACCGGCAGCGGCGCCGTGAAGCGCAGCGACTCGCCCGTGCGCGGGTGACGAAAGCCGAGTTGTTCGGCGTGCAGGAACTGGCGACCGAGCGCGGAGATGCGGGCGCGCAAACTCGTGTCCCGCACATTGCGGTCACGCCCCATCCCGTATGTTTCATCGCCGACCACCGGATGCTTCAGCCACGCGAGGTGCACGCGAATCTGATGCGTGCGCCCCGTCTTGATCTCCACGTCGAGCAGCGTGAAGCGGTCGTAACTCCGACGCGCTCGCCAGAGCGAGAGGGCTTCGCGCCCGCCGCGCACGACGGCCATCCGCGTGCGGTGGCGCGGGTCGCGC